>GG697241.1 GCA_009387755.1 Candidatus Micrarchaeum acidiphilum ARMAN-2 | reverse complement strand
GGAGCAGGCAGCTGCAGCCTGCAGTCGACTCTGAGGATCCCCCGCAGGTTTCTTTTTGCAGCTGTGCTTTTCATCATACCAACCTTGAAAGTCCTATTATCTGCGTTTCTCCGCCAAGCAGGCCTGACAGCCCTATAATGCCGCTAAGCACTATCAGTATGTTTATTATTGGAAGGAAATATGCGGTTACCGCAATTATGCCATAGACGTTGAAGATCGTAAACAGTGTCTGCAAAGCCTCTGGTTCTGTGCATCCGTAGGGAAGGTGTATCACAGGCGGCGGGGTATTGGAGTTCGCGTCCAGATACGACTCGCTTATGCCTAAGAAAGGTATCGTCAGGTATCCGAGATCTGCTGCCTCATAGTTCAAAAGTGAGGGATTTGAGGATGTCACAGTAGGGTCGCAGCCGTAGGCTGTTCCTATCAGGTATATGTTTGGCAAAACATAGAAGTTTGGTATATATGGAGTTATCTCTGTGGTGCCATCGGGATTGCTTATTACATTGCCAGGTATATACGTGACATTGTTGGTGAGCATTGAGTTGTATCCGTAGATTGAGCTTACGCCATTTTGCCCGAATGCCGAGCCAAGGCCCCCTCCAAGCGACATGTATTCCGTCATGAAAACAAGCGGATAGAATACCACCATGCCTATGGCTACCGCTATGAGAAATCCGCCAATGCGCCTTGTAAACGGAGTTACCCTAAGGACCATTCCCCCGAAAAGCAGGTAGGGCCAGGAATAAAGCGATATGGTAAGTATGGTAAGCTGCGCTGTGAAAGATTCAAATGCGGCTATCATAAGTGCGGCAAGCACACCCATGGCGCGCCAGATCATTTCTAAGCCCGCAAACGGTGCGTAACTGTAGCTCACTTCTGCGTCGGCAGGTATTAGTATGCATATTGGCACAATAATGCCAGGCATGAAGCAGAAAGAGACTTCTGGCTTTAGCTTGTACAGGAAGCCTACGAATGCGTCCAGTACAAATAGGTTGTTAAGCTGCAGGGCAGTCTGGTTGGTCAGGTTTGCAAGCACAACCCCTGAAGCACTTAGTGGATAATCTATCTGCTGTGTTAGCCCGGAACCAGATTCGACCATGCTGCACAGACCTGGAAAATTGGCGGATTTGGACTCCAGTATTGATGCATATCCGACAGATCCAGTTATAGAGCTGTTTGGATTTATGGATCCGGAATTTATTATGGCATTTGGATTTAAAAGCTGAAGATTGGAGTTTTGCTCGAGGTTATTGCACATAGACGAGATAGTAGTAGGGCTTGAAAGGCTGTTGGCCGAAAGCACATAGTAGAATGACGTCGAGAAAAATAGCAAGATAAATATTATTACGAATATCATTACGCCTGTGCCGAGCAGCTGGTAGAGCTCGTTCCTTGCAGAAGCCTTTACCGTTTGATTTGCAAACAGCGAACCTATCATGTACCATATTCCTATTATAGCCGCGTCCAGAAACAATGCTGCAAAGACAAGCGGCAGCAAGTCTGTCTTTACGCTTGTAAACGAGGTTATTGCGAATATGTCTAACATTTTTAACCACTCATATGCTGCTCCAGAACGAACCTGCGCCCTCCACTCCGGAGTTAAGGCCTTTGGCAAGGCCTATTGCGAACCCCAGGGTAACCGCAAGGTTTATGCCGAACATGAAAATGGCTGTGAATATGAATTGCGACATCAGTGACACAGTGCTTCCCGCATTTGCTATCACCCCATATACAGGTATGTTTCCGGTAATGTCCCCTAGCAGCGAACTAGACAGGATGCTGCTTATGGCGGGCGAACCAAGCCCGTTGACGTTGAAGCCAGAGCTGCTGCTGGACAGGCTGTCGAATGCAGATGCGGGAATGCTGGTGAGGGAGTAGGTCGATTCCACAGTGCTAAGACATCCGGCGCAGGAGTATTCCGGATTTGATGGGCTGAATATCCACGCTATTGCGTAGCCGTCGAACGCCACCATCATCGGGTAGATTAGATATGCCGCTATTGCAAGCGCAAGCACCGAGTTGGCAGCGGTCCTGAGGCCCGAACCAGTGAATGATATGGAGCGCATTACAAGCGCGATTGGAAGGACTATTACGAATGCGGTGTATTCTATTATGGGCAATAGCAGGTATTGCAGGAAAAGCATCCCTATGGTTACTATTATAATCGGCGAAAATACGTCCAGATATAGGTCGCTCAGTATGCCGTAATACGTGCCAAGATCATAACCGAAGGGGAATGATATTATCGCATCTCCGCTTTTGCTCAGGGATTGCAATATGCTTCCTACTGCTGTCCATATCCTAGAGTCTATTGCATAAGTTATGGATATCGAATATATGTTTCCAAGAAGCCTGAGCCCTGTGTTTGTGGAGAGGTTGCCTATGTAAAAGTCCGCGTACTGGAACGGGCTCAGCGTGGTTTTCACAGTGGCCTGACTTATGGCGGTGGTAAAGCTGCATGCAACCTGCGATACCCCCATAAGTATTATTATTATGAGCACGCTGAGCAGGAGCTGCGTCATCTCGACTTTTGTCATGCTTGTAATTTTAGTGCGTGTGGAGCCGGGCAGCAGGCTTCCGGCCATGTAGACAAGCGCCACCACGGCGAATGATGCGGCTATTACAAGGTAATTTATGCCGAGCCAGCTGTTCACGTAGTTTGAAGCCCCGAAAAGTGAACAAGTGTTTAATATAAATGTCAATTTATGCACCTATCAGCCTATGCTATTTTGAATTTCCCTATGCCGAGCCGTATGTTTCCGCCCAGTAACCTGGCTATTGCATTCGCTGTTGTAATAGTTAATATTATGTCAAATATTATCAATATGAATTGCAGTATTTCTGGGTAAACATAAAGGTCTATGAAATTCAGCGCGGGATAGATGCTTGCAACATAGTTGTTTCCGCCCTCGCCGAAGAGGGTCTGGGGGCCTGCGTTGAATCCGCTATTGAAGGCGGATGACGATGCGCCTGCCAGAAAATCAGTGGTTGCAAAATATTTTGCTATGCCAGTAGGAAGCAGAAGACCCCAAGTGTTTACAATGCCGCACAGTATGGTATCTCCGGCATTTCCGAAAAATGATTTTACTGCGCCGGTCACGCTGGTAAGGTGCCATTTATCTGGTATGTTGCAGGATGCGCTGTTGAAACTGTAGTCGTTGGTTATCGTGTAGTTATTGTATGCAACTCCAGAAGGCTGTGGATAAAGGGAATTGTTCATATAATTTGATATTGGCGTGTTGAAAAGGAGCAGAACTGAAGGAAATATGAGCACCAAGGCCATTCCTATACCTATGAATGTGCCGCCTATTCCGCGCAGGAATGGAAATGCCCTGAATATTATGCCTAGGGGTATGAAAACACCAAAGCCTAAGGCTACTATGAACGTGAAAAAATTTTGAAGAAGGAGGAAAACGAATTCCAGGGGTATTACAATTATTTCTATTAAGTCCTTCACGAAAGAGAATGTCGGCAGATGCGTATTAGACTCTATTATGCTGCTTACATACAGCGGCGTTTCGGAAAACCCGAAGTTGAGGGACCCTACAAAAGGTATTGGTATGGGAAGGAACAGCGAAAATTCGAGGCTCTTTATAACGCCTATGCCTATGGCGAGCCCAAATGACGCGGCAAAGGTGTTGTTCACATATTCCACCTGCGGATTTATATAATAGGTGAAGTCTGAACTGTAGAGTGTCGCGAAGTTTGCTGTTATTGTGTTCGAGGTGCTGGGCGCCCCGGTGTACACTGTCGGGCTGCCGAAAATAGAGTTTACGAATCCGCCTATTATTATCAGCGTCGAAAATATAATTATTATTACCATTGTAGACTTCGCAGCCTCCCAGAATTCCCCCCTATACCAGCCCTTTATGCTGCTTATGTTTAGCATCTCGCCGAACATGTACGCAATTCCGACTATTGCAAAAGACAGGACAATGCCTATCAGCGCCAATGGTATCGACGAAGCTATGCAGTTGCCTATGGTCATATAGCTTCCAGTTAGTGTGCAATAGGAATTGTTCAGGGAGCTGCTTAGGCTCGTGTATGAACCGTAGGATTGCCCTAAGGCCGCTAACAGGGCAAACAAGGCAACTACAACCGGTAGCCGTTTTTGCATAAGTAGACTGCGTAAAAAAACTATTTAGTTATATCTTTAAGAGGGCGAACCGCTTCATGTACATCTCGTTTATGAGTATGGTAAGAAACGGAAGCACGAATATTGAGTCTACCACCAGCACAGCATATCTGGATACCAATGTGCCGCTCACGCCTATCGCTATTCCATCTACTATGGTGAGAAGTATTATCGCAATTGCCAGCCACAGCAAGAAGTAGTCGAACCTCTTTACGAAGAACCTTGCGCTGCGCTTTATTGCCCTGATTGCGCTGCTTTCGTCTATCACTATGGAGGACGGCGCAAAGATGAAGAAAGGCGTAAGTACAAGGCCGAGCACAGCAGTAAGTATGCCCGCATAGCCTGTGCCGTACAGGCCTATGTCTGCAACCATTAGCACGCCGGTGAACAAAAGCAGCAGGGTAAAGACCTTTCCGGTATAACTTTCAAGGCCGTCCAGCACTTCCTTGGTTATCCTGGTGCTTGTCCTGCTGTGCTTTACGACCACAGCCATGGATACTATAGCGAAGCTTAGGAAAAGCAGCGAAAACATCGTTGCCGCGATTATTATTATTGTGCTCTGTATATCAAGGTTGTAGTATATGCTTGCGGTCCTTACGAATATGGAACCGAGATCGTTGAACGTTGGAAACTGCGCGAACGCAGGTATGATAAAGGATATGACAAAAGAAAGCGATGACAGCGTTATGAGCTCCAAGTGCTTCGAATACGTCCTGACCGCATAGGAGATAACGTTAGTCATGCTGCCGCCCTAAATGAAGATAATAAGAAGGCAACAACTAAAAATTTAATCCGCCTTCAGCAGGTTGAGGCTATGCTTGAATTCCCGGTTATGAAGCCGAGTATTGTGGGCGCTATAACTGCTATTATTACGCCTATTATGCCACCCATTATCATTCCCATTCCATAGCCCTGCATTGAGCCCTTGTGTTGGCCTGGCATCACGTGCGATCCGGCATAAAGCGCTCCGCCGAGAAGCATTAGCGTAAGGCCAAGAATGAATATTACTGTTTTAACCGATAGATATATGCTGCAAACAGGATATGTTATTGGAACGCAGGCGTATTGGCCAGATGGACATATGCTGGTATCTACAAGCGTGCAGTTCTCGGAAACTAGCGATGAACTTGAACATGAAGAACCGGAGCTTGAAGACACACAATTTGGGCTTCCGCCAGGATAAGTACAGGCCGGTTGCGCTGAGGAAAAACTTACCAATGATGATGCAAAAAAGCTGCCCATCATGAGAAATACCAGGATGAGCTTAGAGTATGTCTGAAACTTTTGCGACATTAAAAATAATTTGGCTTGCAGATTGTTCATTTACCACACCTTATTCGTAACACACGGTTAATAATTTTAATGTTAAGCTTTAAATAGATTCACTTTTGCGGGATAGTGCCTTGCAGATGCTCAGGCATATCCTATCTGGTACTTCACAGCAAACATTAAAAATTGTAGATTTACATATTTCTGTTGATTCTATGTATGTTCTTGGGGTATGGGACGGCCACGATGCGGGCGCGGCCCTTATAAAAAACGACAAGATCGTATACGCCGCGAACGAAGAGCGCTTCACCAAGAGAAAGCTTGAGGTCCAGTTCCCCTACCATTCTATAGAAGCCGCGCTTAAGTATGAGGGCATAAAGCCGGGCGACGTCGAGCATGTCGCCTTCAGCACCACAGAGCTGACCAAGACCTTGGAAAGGATAATGCCGATGCGCATGAAGGAATATTATTACCTTTTCAGGAGAAGGAAGATACCAAAGCCCAGGTTTGAGGATTTCAGGCACAACCTGAAATATTCTATGACCGGCATAGGCATAGTTCCATTCAGCACGGGGCTGAGCAAATACCTTGTTGCAAGGCAGCTCAAGCATATGGGCTTCACGAACTTCAAGCTGCATGTTGTAGAACACCATACGGCGCATGCGGCTACTGCTGCATTTACATCGCCTTTCAAGAAGGCTCTGGTAATAACAGTAGACGGCCTTGGGGACGGAGTGTCTGCAACCATAAGCACTTTCGAAAACAAGAAGCTTGAGAGGCACGTGACCATAAGCGCCACAAACTCAATAGGCGTATTCTTCGAGCAGGTGACAAACATACTAGGCATGCGCGAACTTGAGGACGAAGGCAAGATAATGGCTATGGCGGATTATTCTTACCCCTTTGACTTTGAGGACAACAAAATGAAGAACTTCTTCATAGTCAATGGCACGCAGATAAAGGCCAGGTATTCGCCGGTCAGACAGTTCTCGATGCTGCAGGATATCAGCTGGCACATACCCAGGGAGCAGACTGCGTTCATGGCGCAGCAGCTACTTGAAAACGTTTTGGTTAAGATGGTCAGCAACGCGGTTGACAGGTTTGGCATAGGGGATGTTGTTTTTGCGGGCGGCGTGCTTTCCAACGTAAAGGCAAACATGAAGATCAGGAATCTTGAAAACGTCAAGCACTGGTATGTCTTTCCGCATATGGGTGACGGAGGCATAGCGCTTGGTAGCGCGATGTACGCAAACTATGGGCTTTCTGGGTCATCGCACTACGATTTTGGAGCCTACCTAGGCCAGGGCTACGAGGACTCTGAGATAGAGCAGATACTGAAGAAGGACAGGCAGCTGCGCTACCAGTACGAGCCAGAAAAGGAAGTTCCCGGGCATGCTGCTGATCTAATAACAGAGGGAAATTATGTCTTCTGGTTCCAAGGGAGGATGGAGTATGGCCCTAGGGCGCTCGGCGACAGGAGTATACTTGCGCAAAGCGATTCTGTTGAAGTAAAGGACAGGCTGAACATGTATGTCAAGAAAAGAGAGTGGTTCCAGCCTTTTGCACCATCGATGCTTGAAGAAGAGGCCGGCAGGCTGCTCGAGTATGATGACAAAGGCATTGACAAGTACATGACAATGGCCTACAAGGTAAGAGAAGGCTTCAGGGACGTGACAAAATCTGTTGTGAACGTTGACTGGACTTGCAGGCCACAGATGGTAGGGGACGAAAACCCAAAATACAGGGACCTTATAAGGAAAGTCGAAAAAAAGACGAGTTACGGCATAGTTTTGAACACAAGCTTCAATCTGCACGGGTTCCCGATAGTCATGTCCCCTGCCGATGCAATAGAGACAATGAAAAAGACGAATACAAAATATATGTTTCTGAACGGCTTCTTTGTGACTAACAGGAAAGGGGTCTGAGTGTGTATCTGGCTTTAGAGGAGTATTCGTTTACCATATGCATTGTTGCGTCAGTCGTCGCGTTCCTTTCGCTGCTAGTCTACCTGCGCAGGGACATAGCAAAAATGCTGTCAGAGCGGGGCCTTGGAAGGCAGGAGCTTGTTGCTGCAATAGCTGTCGCCATATTCTTTTTGGCTTTCACCATTGCGGTTGTACAACCTACGCAGCAGCTTTTCTTTGACGACGTTATATATCAGTCTATGGCCCTTATGCTGCTACACACCGGGCAGGCAGTAATGTGCAATTTCGGGACGCCGTATGCGTGCTTTTCAGGACAGGTCTTCCACGAACCGATTGGCGAAGCGTTCAATCTCGCCTTGGGCTTTGCGGTTTTCGGGGTGAACAGGTATGTGGCATACTACGAGCAGCTTTTCATCACCATGCTTGCCGTGCTTGTCACGTTCTTTGTCTCAATCATGGTGTTCAGGAACTTCGCGGCTGCAATCTTCTCCGAGATCCTCATGGCGCTGACACCGGTGCTGCTGGTGTGGGCCTTCCCTACAACTTCGGATATGCCGATGCTGCTGTATTCAGTAATAGCGGTATTTGCAATGCTGGTCTTTGCCAATAAGAAGAATGTATACACGTTCGCATTTGCACTCTCGTCTCTTGCAATGCTCGCTTATATGAAAGTGGATGCGCTCATCTACATACCGCTGATATTTGTAATGTACTTGATTTTCGACTGGAAGAGTGTAGCAAAGTTTCTGGGCAGGGGATGGGAAGTAATTCTGGACACGGTGCTCGACACCAGGACGCTGGTTGTAGTGCTTCTCTTTGTGCTTGTCATAACTCCAGAAGTGGTATATGCCAATGGAGAGCTATTACATGGGCATTATGGGGCCACCGGCACGTATGTGCCAGAGAGCTGCTCATCTAGCTATGCGTCACACATTACCAACCAGACGCTTGGCTTTGGGAATTTTGAATCGAACCTTTGCGCAAACGTGTATTTCTGGTTTGACCAGTATCAGGACTTCTACAAGGGATATTATATTATGCAGCCGGTGCTTTTTACCATCCTGGCGATTGTAGGCGCAATCGCTGCGCTCTTTATAAAGGGCAGGAGAGGCGCATTTCTTGCCGTAGGAGTATGGTTCGCGGCGCTTTGGTTGCTGTACACTTCATTTTATGCCGGCGCGGTTACGTTCGGCGTGGATTGGAGATTTGTCATACCACTTACTGCGCCGGTATGCATATTCGGAGGCTATGGAGTGTACATGATATCGGATTCTGCAGAAAAAGCTGCAAGAAGAATCACTAAGTCAAGGAAGAAACTGGATAGGATCAGGCTAGGTGTTTACAGCCTAATTATCATAGCAATCGCGGTTCAGGCATGGATGTTTGTCGGACCGCTGTCAATGCCTGCGTCGGAGATAAGCCAGGCAGGTTCTGCAAGGTTCTACGAGCATTTCGTATACACCAACGCCTCCAAGATTCCTGGCTCGTGTCTTGTATTCAGCTATGATCCTACGCTGTTCATGCTCACCGGGCATGCATCCGCGCAGCTCTACATGCTGAGCCCCAGCTCTTATTACAATTTCAGCCAGGAGTACGGATGCCTCGTCATAGACTACGGATACTGGTGCTACACACCTAACAGCGTATGCTCTGTAAAAAATCAGTTCGTGACCGAACCTATAGCGACTGGACTCTACGCCAGGGACGGGAAGACGTTCGGATTTTACAGGATTACTGGACTTAATTCTTAGTTGTGACGCTCAAAGGTTTCCAAATATGGTCTTGAGTATTATCCATCCGTCTTGGAACGACCTTAGCTTGCCCTGACCTGCATTCCTTTTCTTTTCATAGCTCGGTATCTCAAGGACCCTGAGCCTTTTTTTCACTGCCTTTATCCCGATCTCGGTCTCTATCCCAAAGCCGTCAGATTTAAGTCCTAGCTTTTTGGCAGCATCGCGTGTAAAGCTCCTGTACCCATAGCATAGGTCGGTGTACCGCGAGCCGTACAGCAGGTTTACAAGGAATATGAAGAACTTGTTTCCTAATTTTCTGAAAAGCGGCATGTCGTCAGAGCCTCCGCCGAGCAGGAACCGTGAGCCCATGCAAACGTCGTACCCGGCGTCTATTCCGGATATCAGCAGCTTGAGCTCCTCCGGCCTGTGCGACATGTCGGCGTCCATCGATATTATTATGTCCCCTCTTGAATTGCTTATGCCTTTGCGTATGGCGAAGCCCTTTCCTTTTTCCTCGAATATTACACGCGCCCCGTTTTTCCTTGCTATACTCACAGTCTTGTCCTTTGAGTGCCCGTCTACAATGATTATTTCGTACCGGTATTGCGAGAGCACGGCGCGTATGTTGGAAAAAAGCTGCGGCAGGTTTTCTGCTTCGTTTAAGGTGGGTATGACTATGCTTATGAGATGGTTGCCGTTCTTAGACATTTTGACGCACTTCTTGTTTTTTGCCCTTTTTGAGCTTCATGCGCGCAATGGACAATCCTATCAGAGCAAGCAGCACAACTATCACTATTGCGATATACAGCAGTATGCTGGTGCCGGATTGCTGCGCGGAAGTCCCATATATGAAATTCATTAGTGAGGAGTAGTGCGTGCCTGCGTACGAGTATGATACCATTATTGGAACCGAAAAGGATGCGTTTGTAAGCCCTTGAATCGGTTCATAAGATATGCTTGTAGAAAGGTTGGTATAGGCGCTTGGGTTGGCAGTAAAGTTTTTTGAGCCGAATCCTGTGCGTATGAACGGCGGAGAACCGATGTATATCGTGGCGTTTACAGGCTTAGAATACAGGTTTATAAGCGACAGCTCCAGCTTGCCCGAGGAAAGCTGGGCGTTCTCTATGCGCAGCAGGCCTGCCGTGGCATTGCTTGTCGTATTTATTAAACACGGAAATGAAGCAAACAGGCTCGTAGTGCCCTGCGTGTATCCCACCAGAAACACCAAACCGTAACTTCCTGGCTCATTAAAGCCGCCGAGCGAAAAGTTTGATTCTAAGGTATTGGATGGAGGCAGGGAGTTGTATGAATGCGCTATGCCGTAAGAGTCTCCTGCAAACGAATATGGGGTTATTAGTATGTCTGCGGCGGGGCCATTGCCGCTGTTGCTTAAGCTAAATCCTACAATTCCAGCACCACGGGCCGTACTGCTATAACTGCATGAACTAGAAAGCGTGACAGTTGACGAGCCGTACGACTGCGGCATTGAGATTAACGCTCCGAGCAGCAACAGCATTGCGTAGGGTGCTAGTCGTGTCATTAGAACACCAATCCATGAATACGTTTAAATAATTTATAGTTATTATATTATAGTTTTAACTGGCTTTTAGTATTTTATGCATTAGCCATCTTAACAGGGTAGTATTTATGGCGTCGCTTTACTCACCACAGTCACAGGCAGGAGTGCTCAGCTTTTATGACGCACCGTCCAGAGGACCCAAGATAAATCCAAAGGTTGTCATAGTCTTTGTAGTGGCTCTTGCCCTGATAATACTGGTAATAGACCACTTCATATACATATAGAGGTTATACTGCCTTGAATATGTCTTTTCTGACTTCTGTCACCTCTCCGCTTTCAGAAAGTATATAAAGTATGGCGCGAGCGCCTTCCGGGTTGAGTTCCGCCGCAGCGGCGATGTCTCCTACGCCCATGGGTTTCGTGCGTATCAGGTTGAGAAGTTTTGTTGTGTTCTTTATTATGAAATTCTTTGTAGCTATGTAAAACTTTTTGTTGAAAGCCCTTGTGCCCATAACGATGCCGTGGCGTATCTCGTCTTCTATCATGAGCGACACTTCTGAAGCCTCAGCCTCAGTTGGTATGACAGCGTAGCCGTACTTGTGCAGGTTTGTTATGTATTGGTTTTGGCTTCCTGCATCCGGGGCATGCTGTACGCTGCCTTGCGGAGCTGCAGATGCCGGCGCGCGGGCGCCGGGCTGCTGGGCAGTTTGCTGGCCAGGTCTTTTACGCATAAGAAACTCGTCATAAATCCATTTTGTTATGCTGTATTTTATTGTACCTGTCTTGGGGTCCTTGAACGGAACCACATAGCCCTTTTTTATGGAGGACTGCAAAGCCTGCTTCTCGCCCTGCGTCATTACACTTTCGGACTTTTCCCTTGTACGCTCGTTGTACCGTATAGTATCTAGCTTTTTAAGGGCTGAAAGCTCTTCTTCGGTGGGTTGGGACTGCGAGGGCCTTGCCTGCGGCCTTGCAGCAGTAGGACGCGGCGCGACTTCATCACCAGTAAGTATTTTGGTTATGTCGCTTTTTTTGGCAAATATGTAGTACTTGTTTTTGTAGCTGAAGAAGTCGACTTCGTCTCCTGGCTTTATGTTCAGCCCTTCAACTACTTCATAAGGTATTCTTACAATTAGGAAATTGTTTGATTTGTATACTTTTGATATTCTTATCACCGGAGTTGCTTGCAAAGTATTTTTATTTGTAAACTTATATTTAATATTATGGAAGGTTTAAAAGATTTTACAATATTCACAAAGAAGCTGCTTGGCTCTGCCGACACCTATAATATTATATTGAACGGGGAGCATCTAGGTTTTGGGGAAAAGCTGATGGTTGAAAACGCAGGATACGCCATATCTGAGGAGCTACGAAGAAGGTATAAAAATAAAAAAATACTTTTTGTATGCGGCGTTGGAGGCAAGGGTGCCATAGGTCTGTCTGCCGCGCGGCATCTGATAGGGCATGCAAGCGTAAGGGTGATTATTGTCGGGGACGTTTCCGGAATTAAGAATAAGGCCATGCTGATGAACTACAGGATAGTCAAGGACCTGATAGAGGTTGACAGCATTACGGACAGCAACCCGGATGACATAAGGCGGCACCTAAGATGGAGCGATGTGGTGGTCGACGCCATAATAGGCATCGGCCTTGTCGGCAGATTGTCTGGATTGCTTTATAGAACAATTAAGACGGTAAACGGGGCAGGCAGGAATGTGATCGCTATAGACATACCTTCAGGCATAGACCCAGACAGCGGCGCGCCCAACATTGCTGCAATAAGGGCAAGGCAGGTGTTTGTAATACACAAGCAGAAGACAGCGCTGAGGAAATATAATGCTGACAGCAGCATAATAGTCGACATAGGGCTTCCGGCAAGCATTGAACTCTTTTCAGGGCCAGGAGATGTGAGAGCTGCAGTGGAAAAACAGCGCATGGACACCAACAAGTACGAAAGGGGATCCGTGCTGATAATCGGAGGGAGTGAAGATTATCGCGGTGCGCCGCTGCTTTCTGCTTTTGGCGCAAACAACACGATTGCGGCCTTGCGCGGTGGGGCAGGATATGTGACGGTTTTTGCTCCTGACGGCATAGTAGAGACCATTTCATCGAAATCTCCGGAAATAATAGCCAAGGGATTTAACGAAGCGCACTTTGGAGAAAAGGACATGGAAAAGCTTAGGGACATAAGGCACAACGCGCTTGTTATAGGTCCGGGCCTGTCTGAGGCGAACATAACTTTCAAGGTCGTATCCGAGATCGTCAAGTACGAGAAGGAAAAACGCAATTCCATAGTCATAGACGCAACTGCAATAAAGGTGATGGCTGCGTACAAGAATTTCATAGACAGCAACATGGTCATAACCCCGCATTACGGAGAGTTCAGGGCGCTGGCAGGGGTAGATGTAAGGAAATATGACCTTGGCAAGAGGATAAACGCAGCCATAGATTTCGCGAAGGACAACGGCTGCATCCTAGTCCTTAAGGGGAATGAGACCATAATAACAAACGGGGATCTTGTCAAGATAAACAGGGCAAAGAGTCCTGCCCTTGCAACGATGGGCACCGGGGACGTGCTGTCAGGCATAATAGCTGCGTTTGCGTCATCCCACAAAAATCTTTTCGAAAGTGCAGTTGCGGGCGTATATGTCCATTCATATCTGGGTGACAAGCTTTTTGATGAGAAGGGCATGCACGTCGTTGCTACTGACATAATAGACGCCTTGCCTTCGTTCCTGAAGGATTTTGACGTTATAACTGGTGTTTAGGATGGACCCATCTCCACTTCAAGGCGTTTTAGATTCAATAAAGGATGCGACCATGTCCGCGATGCGAAAAGCAGGCTACGCAGAATTTGAATCGGCTCTTGACAATGCCTTTGGATTGTCCGATGGTTTTGGCGACATATCCTGCAATATCGCATTTAGGATAGCCAAATCAATCAGCAGGAAGCCGGCCGATGTGGCAAGTTCGATAATTTCCGGGATTGGGGGTATCGAAGCCGTAAAAAGCGTAAAGGAGGAGAATGGATTTATAAATTTTTACCTTGACAGGAAAAAGTTTACGGCTTTGGTGATGGAATGGCTGCTGAAGGGCGGGAGCAACGCAGTAAAATCCACGATTGGATCTGGAAAGATAGTAGTGGTAGAGTCGCCGAGCGCCAACCCCGTTCATCCACTGCACATGGGACAGGTGCGCAATGCGCTCATCGGAAACGTGCTTGCCAACATTTATGCAGTTTGCGGATACAAGGTGGAGAGGGAGGATTACATAGACGACCTTGGATTCCAAGTTGCCCAGGCAGTTTGGGGATTGATGCATCTTGAGGAACTTGGCATAGAAATAAACCCGAACGGCAAGTTTGATCACGAGATAGGCAAGGTCTATGTTGAGGTAAACAAGTACGCTGAAACCCATGAGATAAAAGAAGATATTGCCAAAGTGCTGACCCTTATGGAGCAGGATGGCACATACGAATCCGTGCTATGCAGGGACTCTGCAGAAAAATATGTTATGGCGGAGTATGAAACGCTTTTTGAACTCAATATCTATCATGACCTGCTTGTTTGGGAAAGCGACATTATAAGGGAGAAGCTTTTCGAAAAGGCAATGAAGATCATGGAGGACAAGGGTGTGATAGACAGGCCGAAGGAGGGCAAATATGCAGGATGCGCAATAATAAGCTTTGACAGGATAAAGGATTTGCCAGAGGAATTCAGGAATCTGAAGGAAAACGTTAAGGTGCTTGTGCGCAGCAATGGCACTCCAGATTATGTCGCGAAGGACATCGCATTCCATATGTGGAAGTTCGGCATATTCGAAGACAGCTTTAAGTACAGGGAGTTCGTCAAACAGCCCGGCGGGAGCAGCCTGTACACTACCTCGGAGGACGGCAGCAGAATGAATTTCGGGAACGCGGACATGGCTGTGAATCCGATAGATACTAGGCAGAGCTTTGAGCAGTCATTTGTCAGATTGGTAATAGACAGCATCGGCTACCCGGAA
Organism: Candidatus Micrarchaeum acidiphilum ARMAN-2; assembly: GCA_009387755.1. NCBI lineage: Archaea > Nanobdellati > Microcaldota > Candidatus Micrarchaeia > Candidatus Micrarchaeales > Candidatus Micrarchaeaceae > Candidatus Micrarchaeum > Candidatus Micrarchaeum acidiphilum. Next base: position 308,334 of record GG697241.1, on the reverse strand, counting down.
AAGGCCAGGAACCTAAAGCATCTTGCCTATGGAGTGGTTGATATAGAAGGCGCAAAACTCGCAGGGAGGAAGGGCACGTGGCTTGGTTACACGGCTGACGACCTGATACGCGAGGCGCGAGAGAGGGCATACGGACTCATAGGCGCAAGGTTCGAAACTTCTCAGGAAGAAAGGGCCAGCATAGCGGCAAAGGTTGCTCTTGCGGCCATAAGATTCGAATTCCTCAGGCTTTCGAATGAAAAGAAGCTGAACTTCTCTTGGGCTACGGCACTGAATTTTGAAGGAAGGTCAGGGCCGTATTGCCAGTACATGTTTGCCAGGGCGAACAGAATACTTGAAAACTACGGAAATGAAGGCGTGCTATACAAGAGCACCATAAAGGTTTCCGGAATAGAAGACGATCTGGAGTTCGAGCTTGTAAAGAAGATGTCAGGATGCGTGACGGTCCTGGAAAGATCGTGCAGAGAGCTGAAGCCAAATCTGCTGGTTGAGTATGCGGGAGAGCTGGCGCTGCTGTTCGGCAAGTTCTATGAGCACAAAAACATACTCAAGCTGCAGGACGAAGATGAAAAGCTGTCCCGCCTTGAGATTGTCACGTGTTTTAAGGTTGTGATGGATGCCGTGCTTACTGTACTCGGGGTTGAGCCGCTGAGCAAGATGTAGGTTTACATCCACGAGGATATGCCTTTTTGGGCAGATGTCCCGCGGGCTTTCTTCAGAACATCTGAGAATTTTCTAACGCGAGCCTCGTCGAAGCCGTGCTCCGCACACATGAAGTGTATTATCTTTTCTGCGTCTGGACTCTTTGACACGCCCTTGCCTAGTTCGGCCTCGGTTATCTCGCTGACCTCTGGGTGCATGAACAGGTCCTCAACGTCTTTCGGGTCCACTTCAAATTCGTAGTTGAATTTCTGCTTTGCAAACTCTATGATATCGGTAATGGAATTTGAGCTTTTGACCGCCTTCAGCGCGGTTTTCGGGCCTACTCCTTTTACCCCGTCATTGAAGTCCGTGCCGAGCAGTATGCCTATCCATATCAGTTTCTGGCGCGTAATACCCAGAGACCCGAGCGTAGCATCAAGGTCAACCATTTCCGGATTTACATTTACGAAAACGTTCTTTCCGGGGAGCTTCCTTCGGCCAGAGAGAGTCAGGTTCCTCACGACCTTCTTGGAGCCGAACAGCAGCGTATCGTAGTCCTGGCTTGCTGCTGCATAGGCTATCCCTTTGGAGCACATGTAGCTGGCCTGAGCCTCGCCCTCGCTCGGCGCGTTTATATACCATATGCCCATGTAGCCTAGGAGCTCCTTTGCGCTTGACACTATTTCCTTCGTTATGCGGGTGCTCGCCTGAGCAAACTTGCGTACCTCTTCTGCCTGGCCTTCGGCTACCGCCTTCTGCCATGCCTCATAAGCCTTCTCCCTCCTTGAAATCCGCGCCTCTATCGTCTTCTTTTTAAGGGTTGATGGCATTCCGTCAAAAACGTAAACGAGGTTTACGCCTTTCGCAATCAGGTCTATAGACCTGTAGAAAAGCCCGGAGAGATGGCTCGTCACGTTGCCTTTTTCGTCGCAGAGCAGCGATCCGTCCGGTTGCCTTATTATGGAAAGGAACTGGTACAGCACATTGTACGCATCTACGGCGACTACCTTCCCGCTGAGCGAGCCTATGTCGAGCTGCTCGCGCACTGCAAGCTTGCTCAGATCTACCGACATCTGCACCAACTATGCAAAATCCCCTATTGTGGTAACGCCGTTGTCGCTCCTGTAATGCTGGTTGTCGTCCGCCTCGGACCTTGAGGATGTAAGCTTTATGCTGAGCGTTTTCTCCAACTTCCTTATTAACTGGGCTGGCGGCGCTGCCTTCTCGGCCTCCACCCGGCTAAGAAATGTTTCCTTCTCGTTTATCATTTCTGCAAGCACTTTTATTGGTATCTTTAGCCGCTCGCGCGCCTCGCGTATCACCCTTCCATAGTTATCAACTAGCGGAGGCTCGTCTATGTTCTTTTTGACCGTCTTTTGGTATGCACCCCGGTAGTCCTGCCTTGCGGAATCTGTGGGCCTGTGTGAGAGTACTTTCTTACCGTTCGCACAGCTTGCACACACCCTCAATTCTACACCCTCGACAAGGACCACGTACGCAGAATCCGTGCTTTTACCGCATAGCTCGCATTCTTCCAACTAACCACCAGGTATTAATTGCAATGAAAGGTATAAAATTCTTAAATTCGAAATAGCATGCGCTTATTATAGGGTTTAGCGCATGGCAGCAGAAAATGGCGGTCGCTTAAGCACTACCGCAAAAATTCGGATTTCTTTTGTCGCAGTAGCTTCGCTGCTGGCCCTTTATGCCGACTACATATCTGCCATAGGGATCCTGAACCAGATACTGCTTGGGCTTGTCGTGCTGTTCGTCTCTGGCATGATAATAAAAAAGATAGGCTCTTTGAACGGCGGCTACGGAGTGTATATGATCAGCACAGGCAAGGGCATAGGCACAATAAATAGGATTGCAAAGTCGCACAAAAGTTTTTGGAACAACATGGCGCTCTGGGGCATAGTTCTAGGTTTTGGAATCTTTTCTTATCCGATAGTTAAAGGCAAGATAAGCAAAGGCACATTTGCCTTCGGCATATTTACGATACTATTCATTCTGCTCTTGGTGACCCCGTACTTTAGCTACTCTCTACAGTTTATAGACCTGCCGGGGTTGCAGGCGAGAATAGCCTCTGCACAAACGGCTTCCGCTAGTTCCGGGGTTTCACCTCTGTCTTATCTTTCTCTTGTAATAACCGTTGTCTTCGGATTTTCGGGGTTCGTATTCTTTTCCCTGCTTCTGAATTCATTCAGCATACTTCTGGCAGTATTTGCAATATTCCAGCACTTCGCTGCGAATGGGATTGTTACAACTAAACCGCTCCAGGGCGTAATACCGGGGGTCGCGCCGATAATTCCTGGGCTTGACATACCGCTCATAGCAGGGGTCATCGCACTTGCCATACTTCTGGTCGCGCATGAATTCTCCCACGGCATACTGTCCAGGATATTTAAGGTTAGGATAAAATCCGTAGGACTGCTGCTGTTCGGCATAATACCCATAGGCGCGTTCGTAGAGCCGGATGAGGAAAAGGTGAAGAAGCTTGACGCCATATCGCAGAACAAGATATTTTCCGCCGGCATATCCGCTAATTTTGTGCTGATGTTCGTTTTCTTTGTGCCGATGCTGCTGCTGCTCGTATTCGCATTGCCGCACATCTACGTGCAAAAATTGATTGTGGAAAGTACTACCCCAGGATTTCCTGCCAATGGCGTAATAGCGCCGGGGGCGCAGATACTTTCCTGGGACGGCGTAAACGTAAGCACGTTGTCCCAGCTGGAGGCAGCCGCTGCGAAGGACGTGCCTGGCAGCGTTGTTACTGTCTTGACCAACCAGGGCGGCCATTCGTTTATAGCAAAGCCAGAGAACGGCTCTTCGCGCGGATTTATAGGCGTCGATGTAGGGCAGGTTTCCTCTCCTGTTGTAAATACTCCGCTCAAGAGCACGGAGTACTTTTTGTATACGGTTTTTGCCCTCTCGTTCATGTTCAATTTTCTGGTTGCAGTGGTAAACCTTCTGCCGCTACCGGGCTTTGACGGCAAAAGGATATACGATGCAAGCGTGAAAGACAAGAGGATTACAAACTTCCTTGCTGCTGTCGTAGTTGTAACGCTGCTGATAAACATAATACCGTGGATATAGCGGGCTCGGCTACTGCGCGGTCATTTTTCTAAGCTCTGAGATCTTTCCGAAATCCATAGTAGAGCCGTAGCCCACAACTATCGCATGCATTTCGTCTATATCGGTTTTTCTGAATATTGGTGAGAGCAGCGATTTCCTGCTTTCGAGGTTTATTTCAGTACCGCCGGCAAAATAGCTCATGGCCGGGAGCACTAGGAGCCTCCTGCCCCCGTATTTTCCGTAAAGAAAGCATTTTATCTTTTCCTTTCTCCCGTTTTCGTAGTATATGCCTATTGCCGGGTGTTCGTGGCCCATTATGAGCATGGCGGTGTCCTTTTTCTCTATCTTTGGCAACTCCTCGCCATGGAAAAAAAGGTATTTCCCAATAGTTGCCTGCTGCCTGTGCACGGCAAGTTTGAAAGGTATGCTGTATCTCTCTACAAAGTTGTCGTGGTTGCCTTTTATCAGGATGGGCCGTATCTTGATTTCCTTTGCAAAGTTTATGAAATCATAAAGTTCGTTGAATTCCTCCACATCCACGCTCGAAAATTCGTTCTTTATGTCGCCATCAACAATTATTGAATCGGCTTTTGTGGCCTCGACTGCTGACTTTATCATGTCCTTTATCTTCCTGAAGTTGACTTTTGGTATCAAAGCGCCGCGCTTGGACATCACGCCTTCATACCCAAGGTGCAGGTCTGATACCGCTATGGCATTTATGCTCTTTATGTATGCTATTGGCATGCCTTCAATAAGCTCGACGTCTTCGGTAAGCTTCATTTTCCAACCGATTTTATTTTTTTTAGAACCATCTTGTGGAGGTACTTCAGGTACTGCTGCCGCTCCTTCATCATGACTACATCGGCATGGCCAAAGGTAAGCATCGAATGCGCAAACGGCGACGGCGAGTCGGTCGAAATGAATTGGTATTTTATTTTTCCGTCCTTTAGCCTGGAAAGCACTTCGTTTGCCCGGTTTATGTCCATCAGGTCCCCGAATATCTCACGGTATGTTTCGCGTATTATCGGAAAATCCGGATCTATCTCTTCGGCTGCGTTGAGCAGAAGTTGGGCATTTACCTGCTGCCTCCCTATCGGCTGCTTCCAGCCTTTGTAGTTCTTTAATATCATGAAGCTCCTGGCTGCAACGTGCCTGAACCTGCGCTTCATCAGCTCGGTCTTTCTTATGTTCTCCTTAAGCAGCTTGGAGAGATCCGAAGACAGTACTTCCTCAAACAATTTTTTTACCTTTCTTTCGCTCATCGACATGGCATGGTCTACGAAAAGAACGAAACCGTTGTCGTTTACCATTATACTTATGTCTTCGTCTGTCATCTTGCCGAATTTGACAGCGAAGGCGCGCGAGAGGGCGTCGTTGACCCTCCGGCCGAAAAGCGAATGGAATACAAGGTAGCTAGAATCCTTTAGGTTGTCGCTTGTGTATTCCACGAGTATGAGCTCGTTGTTGGGAACTAACCCGCAGAACAGTTCCTGCTCGGCAAAGTAGGCGTATATGGCGCTTTTGGCGTTCTTGTCTATCGGAAGCTTCGACAGGTATGAGTCAATGCGTTTTGGGATGCTGCCCTTTCTCAGCATGCCTGAACCAGACAGAGCGCCCTTCTTGTGCCTTCTGTCGATCTCCTCTCGTATCATGCCAGACATTTCCTTCCTGAATTTCCCTATTGCTATTCCCAGCTCATAGCTAAGCGGAAGCTGCTCTGAAAACCATGGCGGTATGGTTGGCGATGCGCTTTTTGCTTCTTCGACGTAGCATTTTGTGCCTTTGGCATGAGAGAACTTATAGAGCCTGCCGCCCAAGGTGAATATGTCTCCAGGCTTCATTCTCGCAAGGAATTCTTCTTCGATGTTGCCGATCCACTTGTTTGTCCCGGCAAGGAACACGTTTATGGCGACTTCATCAGGTATAGTCCCGAGATTCAGCATGTATATCAGCTTCGCATACTTGCCCCTCCTGCCGAACATGTTTTCCTTTTCGTCGTACCATATTTTCCCGTATACCCTCCTGCTTTCTAGGTCAACGTAGCTACCTGAAAGGTATTTTATTATAGAGTAGAAATCGCCTTCTTCAAGATTATGGTACGGATAGGCCCTTTTTACGAGGGCGTACGCCTCGTCGGCGTTCCACTTCCTAGTTATCGACATGCCAACAATATGCTGCGATAGCACGTCAAGGGCGTTCTGAGGCGTGGAAAATGAGTCGAGATGCTTTTTTAGGGCGGCGTCCGCCATTATGGTGCATTCGACCAAGTCGTCCCTGTTTAGTACTATTACGTCGCCCTTTGCAGTAGATTTGTAGGAATGGCCGGCGCGGCCTATTCTCTGCACCGACCTTGTTACGCTTTTTGGAGAGCCGAGCTGTATGACCAGGTCTATCGTGCCTATATCTATGCCGAGCTCCAGGCTTGTTGACGACACGGCGCATTTGAGCGCCCCCTTTTTCAATAGTTCTTCTACTTCTAGCCTGGATTCTCTTGAGAGGGAGCCGTGGTGCGCCGCTATTGTATCGGAATAGCCGAACCTCTTTTTAAGGTTGAAGACCACGCGCTCGGTTCCACTTCTTGTATTTGTAAATATTAACGTTGACTTGCTTGCCCCTATGGCGCCGTTTATCATCTTGTACATCGAATCCTCTATCGCATTCTCCTGGACGTTTATCATGTCTACTACCGGGCTCATCACTTTTATTTCTATGCTCTTGCTCCACGATGCGTCGACTACGGTGCAGTCTCGCGGAGCCCCGTTGTCGTAGCCGACTAGAAACTTCGCAGCCTCTTCAAGCGGATATAGCGTGGCGCCCAGTCCAATCCTTATTAGATTATGGCCTATCAGTTCCTGTAGGCGCTCTACCGAAAGCGAAAGATGCACTCCGCGCTTGTTGTTTGCCAGCTCGTGCAGCTCGTCTATTATTATGTATTCGACATGCTTCAGGTTCTCCACGTACCTTTCCGAATTTATCAGTATTGCAAGGCTTTCAGGGGTTGTAACAAGTATGTTTGGAGGCTTTATGAGCTGCTTGCGCCTCTCGCTCTGGAGCGTGTCTCCCGTTCTTACTCCTATGGTCACTTCCCGTATGTTTTCCTTTATCAGGTCAACGCCCTTTTCCTTTTTTATGGTCTCGTATATTTCTGTAAGCGGCTTCACCAGGTTCCTGTATATGTCGTTGTTGAGCGCCTTCAGCGGGGATATGTATATGCAGTAGACAGTATCCTCAAGTTCGCCTTTCAATGCCTTGTCGAACAGGGCACTTATCACTGAAACGAATGCGGACATTGTCTTTCCGCTTCCGGTAGGCGCAGTTATGAGCACGTTCTTCTTCTCGGCTATCAGCTTGAAGCTGAACTTCTGAGGAGGAGTAAGTTCCTTGAAGTTTTCGAGGAACCACTTTCTTGTATAAGTGTTAAGTACCCCTAGGCTTTTGCTGTCCTCAAAGGGCGTGCTCGTGAATTCTATCATGGATATTACCTGCCGGTTATCGCAGCCGCTGGTCAGCCTAGTTCGGTCCAGGAAACAATTAAAATAAGAAGCCAAATTATAAAAATCAAATAAAAATCTGCGTTTATGCGTATATGGACTTGTATTCGGTGTTTGTGTCGTCTATTATATGTATGCATTCGCCCTCGCACTGTATGAGGCACGCCTGGCATAGTATGCACGCTTCGCCGTTCACGCCCACTGAAATCCCACCGCTTGTTCCATCATTCTCGTCGGCGAAGTGCTTGTGTCCGTCCTCCACCTTCGACCACTTTTCGACTACTGCGGGATCGCTCTGGCCTTTCCATTGCGCAGACTCCGGTGCGGTGTCCGTGTTCACCTCTTCTGGCGCGCTCCTCTTCTTCATTTCAAATACCGCGACCGGGCAAACGTCCTTGCAGTGCTGGCATCCGGTGCACAAAGGCTTGTCTACATAAACTTTCATTCAAATCACACATTATTGCAAGCTTTATTTTTAGTAAACCAATTTAAAACCATAGCGAACAACAGTTAGATTGAGCTACAAATTGTGCTAGTTCTTTGACACTATCGCAGAGCTGACGTTCTTCATGCTTATTATGTTGCCGAGCGCGTTGTAGACCGCCATCAGGGTATTGTACTTTGTCCTTGTCCTGCCCCGCGAGAAGCTCCATACATCCTTGAGCCCGGCGAGTTCAAGCATCAGCTTTACCGGCTTGCTGGCTACGATTCCCAGACCCCTGGGCGCTGGTTTTAGTATGACCTCTATGCTGCTGCATCTTCCTTTCACAGTAAATGGAAGGCTGTGTTCCTGGCCGCATGTGCACTGCCATGATCCGCATCCGAACATGACCGGTATGATGTTGCGCTTTGCATTCTTGACAGCGCCCTCTATTGCAGCCTTGACCTCTATGTCTTTGGCTGCGCCGATGCCGACGTGGCCCTTCTCGTCGCCCGCAACTACGACCACCCTGAATTTCTGCTTCCTGTTGTTCCTTGTCATCCTTTGCACGCTGGCGATGTCTATCACCTCGCTCCTTATGTTGGGCAGCAGAGCGTCGACTATCTCGACCTCTTCTATCCTCCTGCTCATCGCAAATATCTGCTCTATAGAGGTGACTTCATGGTTTTTTACCATTCTCCCGAGCTCTGTAGCTGGTGTCCATGCATTTATGTCGAACCTGTTAACGGGCTCGTAGCTTCGCCTTTGTGGTCTTGGCATAGTTGAATCACGTTTTTATATTTTTCTTTACCTCGTTGAATATGGACTCGATATTTTTTACGTCGAATTTGGATTTCTCGTACGACGAGAATTGATGGCCGGGCTTTGCCTTGTCAGTGTTCTTCGCGAACTCCGCTATATGCTTTCCGGAAAGCCTAGATTCGTCGAATTCTACGCTGTTTGGTACCTCCAAGCCGCCATCGACGCAGCCCCTGAGCGCTGCGAATATGACTCCAGATTTTATCGGCCGGTATAGCCCGTTGTCAAGTACAAGCTTGCCAGTTACCTTGCCCTTCGACTGCTTTGCAAGCAGCATGCCTGTCAGATATGCAGTCGGTATGTTGCATTTGGGCTCCCACTTGTACTGCCTGAGCGCAGATGAATTGACATGAGCCAGCACCTTGTCACCGTCTTCCGAATACCTTACAACCTGCGCTATTATGCCGCGGTTGGTCTTCCTTATAACCAGCCTGTCCAGCCTGCTCTTTACAAGGGCCAGGCGCTTGGCGTAGTTCGTCAGTGCAGATGCCCTCCTTCTTCTTATAGTCTTATGCATTCAGATCATCATATGTGTTTTAACCTTTTGAATTCGTCTTCGCTTATGCTTACGCCTGTGCCCTTTATGTGGTTTATTAAGGAAACCTTTGTCTGGAACGTGCCGCCCTTTACCAGCCTATAGAACTGCTTGAACATGGAGTTGTCTATCACGCCCTTTTCCTTCAGGTCCTTTATTATCCTGCGCTGGGCCCTTATCTTCTTCTTGTACTCGACGCCTGCCCGCGTCTTTTTGGTCCCTTTCTTCCTTCCGGGTCCGCGCTTTCTTCCTTCTAGCCTTTTCTTCCTTGTTTCCTTGCCGTAAGCGCTCAGGTTGTGCTTCTCGTTTAACGCATAGACCTTTCCGCTCTTTATCAGCTCCCTTACGTCGTCGCGCGTTATTGCCTTGTTGATGTCCTCAATGGAAGCCCCCTTAAGCCTAATGCTGCTCTCTCCCCTTCCGAGCAGATCGGCAGCGACTCTTCTTACAAGCTTTACTCCCATTTATACACCATTTATTATTCTTATTCCCTTGCTCTTTGCTATTGAGGCCATTTCCTCCCTTTTCCTCCTTCCGACGGACCTGGCGATTACGACGTCAAATTCCTTGGACGCTTCTGCACTCATGGCAGAAAGCTGCGAAGTGTTGCTTATGTGAAGCAGTTTCTTTCCGTTGCTCCTTACGCCGCGCAGCTTCTTCGGGTTTCCATAGCCTATGTTCGGCTCAGCCCCCATAAAGTCCTTTTTTATCCTTTTCTTGTTGTCTATGCCGCGCTGCTTGCGCCAGCTGTCCTTGACCCTGCTCCTTTTTTTTGTGCCGTAGTTTGGCACGTTGAACTTCGGATGATGCCTCTTTTTTATCTTTACGCGTGCTTTTGACATAATATCATCAGTTTAGTGAGTAGTATATCCCGTCTTGGAATATCCTCTCGTCCTTGTTTCTGGCCTTGCATGCCTTTCGTATGTTTGCGGATGTCTGCATCACGTCCTCGAGCTTGGTTCCGTATATCCTCAGAGCCTTGTCCTTTATCTCCACTTTTGTAGAGCCAGCTATCTTGGCAGGCCTTGGAGCCCTCTCGCCGAATATGTTTTTGATCAGTAGCGTGTCGCCCTTGGTCTCTAGGGACATAGGAAAGTGCGCTGAGATTGCCTCCATCCTGACTTCGAAGTATTCGTTGGTCCCTTTCATGTCGGTCTGAACCTCTTTTGAAAACGAGGTTATGGCATTCTGCGCCTTCTTGGCGAGCTTTTTGTTTGATTTTACACTCTCGATCTTTAGCCTTCCCTGATTGATGGCGACGCTAAGCAAGGCGTCATTGAACGGCCTTGTATTGCTGCCGAGCTTTCCCTTGACAGTGACCGTATTGCCTTCCACTGAGACGTTTACATCTTTTGGTATTTCTATTTCAGCCATTTGCTCAGCCTAATACACGTATGCTATCAGTCTACCTCCGAGGTTTGCGGCCCTTGCCTCCTTGTTTGTCATGAGGCCCTTAGGGGTTGAGATTATTAGTATGCCAAAGTCCTTGCTGGGTATGTAGCGCTCCTCATATTTCTGTATGTCATTCTTGGATATTGAGAATCTGGGTTTTACTACACCGATCCCGTTTATACGGTTGGACAGCACGACTCTCAGCCTTTTCACGTACCTTTCGCTGAATTCAGAATAATCTTCTATGTACTTTTCCTTCTTCATGAGGTCCAATGTTGCCTTTACAAGCCCGGTTGAATATACCGTGCACTCCCTTCTGCCAATCCTTTCGTTGGTTTTTATGGTGTTTATAACATCTGCGAATCTGTCCATCAATATCATCCATACTTCTTGAAATTCAGGCTTGGGGCGACTTCTCTGAGGCATCTTCTGCATATGTACAGGCTGTGCGAGCGTATCAGGGCCCTGCTCGAGCCGCATATCCTGCACACGCGTATGCCTCTTCCCTTGAATTTTTCTTCCTGGCGTACCTTCATTGCACTGCACCTACTTGAATGTTATATTTTTCCTTTAGCATCTCCTCCAGCTCTTTCGGCCCTATTATCTTGTGGCTGGCCTTTATCCTGCCGTTGGCTCGTTTCTTGATGGCGACCCTTGCCCCGCCGCGCCTTCTGAATGCCACATTGACGTTCATGCCGAGCATGCCTATTTTAGGGTCGTACTTTATGCCGCTTATGTCTATGTACTCCTTTATCCCGAAATTGAGAGTGTTATTAGTAAGGCTTGATTCCTTAACCTTGTTGTCCACCGCACCGGCTAGTTTTTTGAACAGCTCGTCTGCCGCCGAACCTCTTATGGTCACGAACGCGCCTATCTTGTTGCCCTTGGATATCTTGAACGTCGGATTCCTGCGCTTTGCTATGCTGTCTGCAGGCTTCCTCCCGGTTATCAGGGTAAGCAGCCTCTTTGCATTTTCCTGAGGCTGAGACTCGCTGCCTGTGCCTATGTTTAGCACCAGCTTGTCCACGCGTATGTCGCGCATGTGGTTTTTTTGCTTGTCCTTCTTAGCAGCCATGTTTATCCCGTAACTATTAGATTCCTGACCACGGTCTCGAACTTTTCTCCGCTCTTGCTTTCTATGGTGGCCGACTGCTCCTTGTGCTGGTCGGCCTTCTTTATCTCTATTATCTTACCTTGCTCGCCGACGTGGACGCCGTCGATTATCCTGCAGTCTGCGTCAACCGCAAGGCGTATGGCCTTGGCTATTTTGCCGTCTTTGTCGAGCACTACGCTGTCGCCGGTGCTTATTTCATTGCCCTTGTCGGCTTTTATGTTGCTTCCGTCGTGCACGCGCAGCATCAGCTGGCCCTTTTTGCCCTTGTACTTTCCTATTACCTTATAAAGCATTTCCTCTCCTGGCTTTGCTTCTTCAAATGACACCTTGCCCTTCTTGCTTATTCCGACCCTGTACGCCTTGCCCTCGTCTGTTATTTCTATAACATCGTTCAGGCCAACAGGGTATCTTGGATTCTTGACCGCATTGCCGTTTACCTTTACCTTGCCTGAATTTAGCACCTTCGTCGCAAGGAACGATTCCTCGACTACGCCCAGCTTCCTTAGTGCCAGCAGAAGTGCCACGGATCTTTTTAGCTCGTGCCTGCCGGGGTTGGGCCTTACAACGTATGCGCTTTCCTTGCTGTGCACGTCAAGGTATTTTGGCGCGTTGAGGGTTTTCATATGCCTTTTGTTTCCTTTTCCTGCCATGAGCATCAACTATTTGATTTTGCGCCTATTTTGCCAGCGCGGAGCTTATCCGACATGTTAAGATCAGTTATGTAGACGTTGCTCGCGTTTATCGGTATGCTTGTTTCCTTGCCCTTTGCATTTTTCCTGACGAGCGAATCTATGAACACGAAGCCGCGCCTGAGATCTACTTTTGTCACCTTTCCGGTTGTCCCACGCTTGGAACCTTTTACTACTTTTATGGTGTCGCCCTTTGATATCTGGATTGCGCGCTTGCTTATCTTCAGCTTGCTTTTTAGCGACTTGTCTATGTGCGCATGGACAAAGTGCTGCCTGGCATGCAGTGGGGCGGTGTTTCGGTACAACCTCTGCTTTCTTGGCTTGCTGCTGTATATCATTATATCACCCTGGAGGCTATGCCGGCCAGCTTTATGTATTTTTCTATCACTTCCCTTGCCATCGCGCCCTTCACCTCAGTCGCTACAGGCAGGTTTACATCAGTTATCAATATGGCGGCGTTGTCCTCGAACCTGAGCCTCATGCCGGCTGCCCTGAGCACCGGGGATCTTTGCCTTATTATGACGGCCCTGACTTTCTTTTTTATGTACTGCGGCGAGCCGCTCTTTACGCTTGCCATGACTATGTCTCCTATTCCTACGGATGCAAGACGTCCGTGGGCTCCAGATTTTCCTATCTTGTTTATTATCATGAGGGTCTTGGCGCCGCTGTTGTCAGCGCATGTGAGGATGGTGCCCGGTATTAGGGTTTTTGATATATGCGAAGATATGCCCTTCATTTCACTCCTCCTTCTTGACGACTTTAGTTACCACAAATGCCTTGGTCTTGCTCAGGCGTCGGCAGCCGCTTATTACCACAGTGTCTCCAGTCTTTGCAGCAATGCATTGCGGGTTATATGCCGATATTCTGGATGTGTTCCTTAGCGACCTTTCGTATTTCTTTAGATATGTAGTGTAAGGCCTTTCTATGACTACGGTTTTCGCTGCCTTGTCGCTGACCACTACGCCGACAAGTTCGCTTCCTCTAGTCTTAAGGTTCCCGTGTACGGGGCACTTCGGATCTTTGCATTCCAATAAATCACTCTGTTTAAACGCTAAATTCGCAGTTTAGATTTTTACCTTTGCATCGAGAACCTATTTAAATTTTTTTATCTGACCCTTGAAATGTAGTATTTCAAGGCCTTTTCGGTTCTTTCGTAGGGCCTAAAATTTATCTCTTTGCCCCTTACTACAAAGGCCTTTCCGGATACGTTGAATTTGAACACAGACTGCAGCTTGGGTATCGTCTTTACGCCGCTGCTTGTCCTAAGCACCAGCGTATTCTTGGTCTCGTTTATCACAAGGCCAGTCATGCCTTTTTTGTACTCGTCTGAACTCTTGAGCACCTTTGCCCTGAGCCCTATGAGCTCATGCAGCACTATGTTCTTATTGTCATAGTTTTTAATATAAGTGTTTTTATAGCTCATAAATTTAAACCTTTCTATTTTTGAAACCGAGGCGCACGCACTACTACCTTACCATCACTCTGTCAGACACGTTGGTTATGCGGTCTATGTCAAATCTTATTGTGTTTCCGTAGTCAGTTTTTATTACGAGCATGCCGCGCTTCTTGTCCACGTTTATTATCTTGCCTATGTATGCCCCGATTTCGTTCACCACGTTTTTGTCCTTGAGCGGTATCTTGTCTATCGCGCGCTTCTTCAGGGACATGCTAAGTATTGATACCAGGTAACCCAGAATTATGGCGACTATGCTGAATGCCAGCAGCTGCCAGAAGTATATCTGCCCTATAATCCATGCAGCTACCAAGTACAGCAGCATTATTGATATTATTGCATAACCGGTGTAGGTGCCCTGGTTTATGGCCCGGTAGCGGAGGCGTTTGTTCTCAAGGTCTATTATCCTGCCCACCAGGTAAAGCACTAGGCTGACCGGGAACAGAAGCAGAAAGCTTTCGAGCCCGTAAGAAATTGCGGTAAGCGGACCGGATGGCGCAAAAGAGGCATAGGCGCCGGCACCTATTATTATGCTCAATATGAAGAATAGTATGAATCCGGTGTAAAATATGAAGCTGACCCTGTTTGTGCTTATCCCGAATCCCCTGGCGTATTCTACGAATATGTCCTCGACCCCGAAGCCCTTGAATATCAAGTACAGGCCGATTAATGCCACTGGCAGCTGCCAACCGAAATTGAAGTAGTAGCTTATTGCGAAAAGCAGCAGCAGCACGGCAGGTATGCCGAACACTATTCTGGCATAGTGGGGCTCCTTGAGCTTTTCTATGAGCGTAAAGTAGGTGTTTTCGAATTCCTCCGCCTGCTTCATCCTTACCATGTCCACGCTGTTGACCTTTACCCTAGTCTTCAATATCGGTAGCACTCGGTTATCGCTAGCGCCGTCCGTAACAAGAACGCATGCGTCGACTTTGAACCTGTCAAGCACAAGGTCTATCTGCCTGGAAAGCTCTGCGTCTGCAACGTAGCCTTCGTGCTCGGCACCGGTTACCGTGGCAATGGAAACGCTGTAGCCTGCCTTTTTGAGCTCGTCGTACTTCCTTACTGCTTCGAACATCGTATTCGCGTCGGTCTCCTGCGGGTCTGCTAAGGCTAGCTTTGTAGCGGCCTTTATGTTCTCGTTCTTGCCTATCACAGGGCCCGTTATCTTTGTCTTCCTGAAAAGGTCGTTGTCTATGTCTACCGCGAGCACCAATAGCCTTTCTGGCATTATATCGTTATAAATAGTATACCAATACAATAAAAATTTATGCTTAAACCCGCAATAGCGGAACTATTGGCTTTGCATGCATGGAGGCTACTGCACCAGGTACGCAACGCGCTTGAGTATAAGGTATATGCCTGCATAGCCGGGCAGTTTCACGTCCTCGTTTTTGTAGGGGCCGAATTCCTGGCCGCCCATGGTAAATTTGTACGAAGACGCCACATGCACTTTTATGTTTTCTGCCCTCATTGCTATCGCATCGCGCATCGGCTCAAATTCTGAAAGGCCCTTGAGCGAATTTATGGTTTTTGACACGAGGCCGGTGTCTCCGTGAAGAGTATCAGGAACCCTAAGCAGGTGATGAGTGTCATCTGTGACATTCTTGTCTATCGAATCGCCCTGCCTTACGGTCATGCCTTTTATGAGGTTTGCCCAAAGCTGCGATTTCTTGCTTATTTTTACCTTGTCCCAGTTGCCTACGCTTATTCCCAGTATTATGTCGGCCCTGTGCTTTTCTAGAAGCCTTGCCTCCTTTTTCTCAATCCCGAGCAGGGCAAGCTCTCCTGCGCCTTTATTAAGAGCGTTTATAGTTCCACGCGCGATCCTGCCTCCCCAACCGCCGTCTGTTGGCCTGGGGCCGCGCAGCTGTGCGCCACGCTCGGATATGGATGGAAAGAAGGATAACGCGTTTATTCCGTTTCCGGTAATATAATCGCTGATCTGTTTTCTTTCTGCCGAGTTTAGGCTTATTACTCTTTCGTCTGCGACCCTGATGTGGTAGCCGCGGTTGCCGCTGAAGTTTATATGGAGGCGCTTTTCTTCGAAACCAAAATCAGGGACAAGGAAATCTTCTATAAGCTTTATTGCTTCAGCCTTTATGCCTGAAAGGCATTCGCTGCATACCCAGCTGGTACCGTGGACCTGCTGGCACGGCAGCTTTAAATCAGTTGCATCGAGATCGAATACCATCTCGGAGCCCTTCCAGACCTTTTTTTCCATGGGCCTTGCAGCCGGGTATTCGTAGAAAGAAGAGGAGCATGATATGAAAGGAGGCACATTCTCAACTATAAACTTGTTGAGATCTGCATTTGAGCCGAATGCATAGTGCCTGTATTTTATTTTCCTTTCGAAATCTCCGAATCCAAACTCTCTGTTTGCCACTTTGTCCACAGCTATTGGATGGGATGAATAGTAGTCCTTGAATAAGGATTTGGCAAAATCTAGGCTTGCGTTCTCCATTTCTAAGCACTTTGCTGCATTATTTTATTATGGCGGAATGGTTTAATATTTGCTTGCTTTGCGTCGGCAGAGAAGGTAAATGCGGGCAGTTGCGAATTATTGACAATTGGCGTATGCCTGGGCATGTGCTTTAAATATTGCATTTTATTAACTCACAGATTAGTATGCCATTTATCGTAGTTGACTTAGACGGTTGTCTAATAGACGATATAAACGCCGCGTTTGACAGGCTGTTTAGAAAGCCGCTAGACGCGCCTTCCCAGTTCGTCGAAAAGGCCTTCAAGGAAGCCATATTCGCGGCAATGACCAAGCTGCCCAAGCATGCAGCTTCTAAATCAATAAAAATGCGGATAGATCTTGACAGTAATGTAGTAGATGCAATCAAGACTGCATTTGAAAAGGGGTACAATAGTATAATAAGAACGGCCAATCCAGATTTCAAGGTTTCGGGCAGCACAGATGCCATTAAAGCGCAGCTCAGGAACGAATTTAACGTAGATGCTGATTTCTCGTACTCGGAGAACAGGCTGAAGCACGGCATGTATAACGGCGAAAAGCCTGCCCTGCTCATAGAAGACAATCCCGAAGTTGCGATAAACGCTGCAAGGAACGGAATCAACGTGCTTCTGATGCTTAAGGATTATAACGGATTCCTCGGCAGGGTGCTTGCAAAGCTCAACCACAGGATACAGGTAGTAAGGCCTGACGAACTTGGAAAAAGTGTCAGGGCAAGGCTCGAGAATCTGAAAAGCATTTCATAAAACAGGGTTAGGTAATAATAAAAACCTTGATTGCCAATCTTCTTTATGGACGCCGACGAAATCAAGCAGGTAATAATAGTCAGGACGGATCTTGAAATGAGCAGGGGAAAAATTGCTGCACAGGTTGCGCACGCCTCGTTGATGAGTTATTTTGATTCAGAGAAATTCGACAAAGAAGTTGCAAAAAGATGGCTGCAGAACGGCGAGAAGAAAATAGTGCTCAAGGTAAGCGACGAAGACTCTCTTATAAAGCTTTACAAAGCATTTGAATTCAAGAAGGTCCCGTGCGCCCTTGTTTCAGACGCTGGACTTACCGAGATACCGCCCGGGAGCAAAACTGCGCTTGGAATAGGGCCGTGGTATTCAAAGGACATAGATCAGTTTACAAAGAGCCTCAAGCTTCTTTGACTAACTTGCGCTTCTTTTATCACTGGACTTTTGTAAGCCAGTCCTTGGACTCTGGCGCCTTTCCGGACACTATAGATTCGTAGTATTCGGATATCTTCTTTGTTATCTGACCTGAAGAACCCGACCCAATTTTAATGCCATCTATGTTTATTATGGGGGTTATTTCTGCAGCCGTGCCTGAGAAAAATGCTTCTTCCGCAATGTACAGCTCTTCCTTGTGTATATTGCCTTCCATTACCGGAATGCCGAGCTTGGGCGCAACTTTTATTATGGTGTCGCGTGTCACTCCGAACAGTATGTCAGAGTCTGCTCCAGGAGTCAGCAACCTTCCATTTCTTACTATAAAGATGTTCTCGCCGGGGCCCTCAGCAACGTACCCGTTATGTGATAGTAGTATTGCCTCGTCGTATCCTGATGCTCTGGCTTCGTTGCCGGCAATTATTGAGTTTATGTAGTTGCCGCTTGCCTTGGCGCGGATTGGGAGTATGTCTGAATTTATGCGCTTCCATGAAGATATCTTGCAGCGTATTCCTGCATCTTTGGCGCTGCCGAAGTACTTTCCAAAAGGTATGGCCGCAATATAAACACTGACGTGCTTGTTTGCAACACTTATGCCGATGTCGTCGTCGTCATAAAAGGCGAATGGGCGTATATAGCATGAGTCCAGCTTGTTCTGCAGAACCACTTCGATTATTGCGTTTTCTATCTCCTTTGCTCCGTATCCCAGGTTTATCGAATATATTTTTGCAGTCTCTATGAATCTCCTTACATGATCGGACAGTCTGAATATTGCCGGTCCCGATTCGGTCTTGTATGCCCTTATGCCTTCAAATATGCCGCTTCCGTATTGTAGCGAGTGTGTGAGTATTGGCACCTTCGCACCCCCGTAGTCAAGTATCTTGCCATTAAGCCATACCTTGAGATTCGATTTGTCCACTTTAGCACCCCATTCAAATTGAACGTCCGATTATTAAGATGTTTGCTTGCCTTCAGTTGGTGTATTCGAAAGATTCTTCTATGTCAAGTATTTTAACCCTAGAATGTCTTACCAGTCTTGCAAATTTCTTTGGATCCTGCTTTATCTGATCGAAGGTGTTGTAATGCATAGGTATGGTAATCTTCGCCTTTATCATGTCTGCAGCAACAGCCGCCTCTTTTGGACCCATGGTGAAAAATCCACCTATTGGTAGCAGAGCTATATCCGGCTTGTACATTTTGCTTATAAGACGCATGTCGCCGAACAGTGCAGTGTCCCCTGCATGGTATATTGTAACTCCGTCGCCGCGTAACAGTATTCCGTGGGGTTCTCCGGAGTGTACAGCCTGGGTAAATCCTATTTCTATGCTTCCAAAACTAGACATGCTGCCGATGTTCATGCCTACTGCATTGCTTATGCCAAGGGAATTGGCTTTCTGAGAAAACTCAAACATGCCAACAAGTTTCGCCCCGGTATTTTTAGCTATGGCAAATGCATCAGGTATGCCTTGGTCATTTCCTCCAGTATGATCAAAATGGTCATGAGATACTATTACGTAATCTGCATTCCTAATTTCTGATACCTTTGTTTTTGCTTTTGGATTTTTTGAAAGGAAAGGGTCTATGAAAACCGTTTCATTTTTGAAGTTTATTTTAAATCCAGCGTGGCTCAGCCACTTGAGCTCCACCATCCTACACACCAGTCTTTTATCGCAGCAAATAAATTTACATTTTTCTGAGAAATAGATGAAGGTATGCACAAACCAAGCGGCGTTCTTATGAGATATAGTAATATAAAGTACAAATTGTCCAAAAACGCCCTCATAATGTTTGTAGGAATCAATCCGCACCCAGGATCATACAAAAGAAAGGTCCCTTTTTCGAACAACAAGATGTTTTGGTATCTGCTCAGCAGGGCCCACATTATAGAAGAGCCAACCGAATATCTTATGAATGATAAAAAGCTCGTTCAAATGTATGAAGGCAAATTCGTACAAGAATACAGACTGAATTTCATCAATCTGGTTGACAGACCCACTTCAGATGTGTCAAAGCTTAGGAAAGGCGAGGAAAGACCTGGCGCTGCGAGGGTTTTTGATTCTATCAGGATTTACAAGCCCAGACTGGTTTGCTTTATAGGCAAAATCACTTATGAGAAATTCTCCGGCTCTAAGCACACAGATTATGGATACAAGCAGCCAATATATGGCATAAGCACGTACGTGTGCCGTTTTCCGATAAGGGGCCCTGCAATTGACAGGATAAAGGAATTAAAAGCGCTTATAAAAGCTGCACGTGGCATAGATGCAAGGGCAAGAGTCTAGTAGGTATTATAGGTCAGCGGACTTATCATGCAAATACGTCTTCTTTGCCTGCTTCCAAATGTCCCACGCTATTGCAAATGTTATTATCTCCCTTTCCGTACCATTTGTTGCATTCTCTAAAGTTATCTTATACTTCTTTTTCATGTAGTCCAGAAACTCCTTGTCATAATCTTTCATTATTACGCCCCGCCATTTAATCGCATGCAAGAATTAAGACAGTTGCGGATTACTAGCAGCACCGGGTAGGTATCGATTGCCTTCGAAAAGGCTTTATGGATTTCCAGATGAGTATCCATATGCCTGGCAAGCAAAACCCTATATTTGCAATAGGGTACTCAAACTATGCGGTAAGCAAGTTCATCAAAATTCTCAAGGCGCACGGAGTCACCATGCTGGTTGATGTGAGAACCATCCCAAAATCCAGGCACCAGCCGGATTTCAACAAGCCTGCGCTTGCGGCAAGGTTGAAAAGGAACGGCATACAGTATATGCATTTTCCAGAACTCGGCGGACTGCGCAAGCCGTCAAAAGATTCAATAAATAAAGGCTGGAGAAACAGTAGCTTTAGGGGCTTTGCGGACTATATGCAGAAGAGGGAATTTGCCACGGCAATAGCGAAATTGATTAAGATTAGCAAGGGATACAACTTGGCAATCATGTGCGCGGAAGGCAATCCGTTCAGATGCCACAGATCTCTAATTGCGGATGCGCTAACCGTAAGGCACAAATATGTCTACCACATCAGCGGGCTTTCTTCCCAAAAGAAGCACGAACTTACCTATTTTGCAAAAGTAGACGGCACTAAGATAACTTATCCAGAGTAGAAAGCGCAGAAAGAAGCGCCTTGGCCGGGATTCGAACCCGGGTCGCAAGCGTGACAGGCTCGTATGCTAACCACTACACCACCAAGGCTTAATCAGTAGTTTTACATGACATATATAAATAATATGCAGGGTGCCGTTTGCCTTGTGCGCATGTGCACTCGGCAGGACCTTGGCACTACTTGTGCATTATCCCCAGTACACTCCCTATCAGCGCAAGTACGAATCCTATTATTAGGCCTGCACCGCCGAATATGCTGACTAGGGAGAACACCAGTGCAACTATCGACCATGTCTTTATCTTTGACTGCCTGTGCACCATTATCGAAGCTATTATTATTACTATTCCGCACACTATTCCGAGGGCGCCCTCCGCGGCTATTGCACCGGATGACGCCTGAAGCTGCGCCTGCTCGGTGGCATTTATTATCGGAGCGCCGGAAACTGCCGCGTTGGTTGGAAGAGAGCTTATAAGTGATGCGCCCAGCACTGCTACAAAACCGAAAAGCATTATGATTATTCCGCCGATGAGCAGCAACACGAAAGCAGCAGTGGGCGGATTTGAACTTGGAACAGGTGGAGCTGAGCTGCTGGTCTGCTGATTGCCGTACAGCGCTTGTGCTTGCTTCTTCTTGTTCGCCATTTTAACACCTGTACAAAGCTTATTTTATTGTGACATTATAAAAATCTTTCCGGAAGATGATCCCGTTGGGGCGAGTCGAACGCCCAACCTGCCGGTATCTCAATGAGACTTTTATTGTCAGCAAACTACAGCCGGCCGCTCTGCCATTGAGCTACAACGGGTATAAGCAATTGCGCATAAAAATATTTATTAATTCTTAAATACTGCATGCTCGACGGCCTGCGCACTGCACTAGTTTATATAAAGGTATAAATTAGATTATTTTCAATATAAGCTTACAAAAATTTTGCTGATTCAAATGCAAGATGGGGATAGGCCGGCAAGGCCGGCCGGCAAGAATATAACCCGGGAGCTTATCAGGAAAAGGCGCAAGTTCCCCATTCTAGTGTACAGGCTCAAGGATATACTGATAAAGGTAAGGACTAACAAATACTTCATAGACTCTTTGCTTGTAGCCTTGATGTTTGTAAGCTTCGTGGCAGGATTCCCATATTATCCGTTGGTAATAGCGGCACTCATACTTATACTGCTTTTTGTGATAACACTTTACCATCCATTCCTGGGCCTCATAGTCTTTATGATTGTGGCTCTTCCGGCTCTGATATACCAGATTTCGTATGTTGCGTGGATTTTCCTTTTCGTAATAAGCGTGTCGCTAATCTACGGATACATGCACTACAGGACAATCGTTTTCGGGTACACTATGTTCTTTCTCGCATTTTCAGTTGTAGGGCTGGTGCTTGAAATACCGGTGCTGGTGCTTGCTGTGCTCGTAAGCGGATTTAAGAGGTCGGCAATAATAACGACAATAGCAATAATCGGGATAGTGGCGGTTTCTGGCGTTTTCGGAGTACAAAACTCCTCATATATACTGTATAACGGGACCGGGGTGCGCATAGGCCTGCCGATAGGCAACATATCCGAATTTCTTGTTATGAACAAGCCGCAGCTTCATTTCTCTAATATTGTTAACCAGAGTTCTGCTGCATTCTCGAATTTTGCCAGCATTCAAAGCGCAGGAGAGATAGATGTTGTATCGGGCTTCCTGGTAAATGCGCTTTATCTGCAGCTTTATTACCTGATACAGATAGCGGCGTTTATAGCAGTGGCGTTCGCGATAGAGTACATGGCCCTTAACACGAGATCAAAATTCAAAGGCACAAGGGCTAGCCTGATAGGCGTGTGCTATCCGGTAATCTATGTTGGGCTTGGAACCGGACTGAAATTCTATCCGATCAATTACGTGGCGCCGTTCGTAAGCTTTATAATTGTGGTAATTTTTGTCGGATTATTGGAGTTTTATAACATAGATGTTGTCAAGGCCATGGAGGTAAAGAAACAGGATATAAGGATGAAGTTCGGGGAAGCCTTTGAGGATCTGCAGGCGGGCAACGTTTCGGAAAAGTTCGACGACATTGGAGATTATGACGCGATAAAGAAGGAGCTTAGGGAGGCCGTGATATCGCCACTCGAGAACGTCGGCATATCCAGGGCATACAACATAAAACCGGCCAAAGGCATACTTTTCTTCGGCCTGCCCGGAACTGGCAAGACCATGATAATGAGGGCGCTGGCGAATGAGATACACACGGGCTTCTATTATGTAAAGGCGACAAACCTAATATCTTCGTATCCTGGCGAGTCCGAGAAACTGATATCAGACATATTCAGCATAGCGAAGAAGCATGCCCCGTGCGTGCTGTTCATAGATGAAATAGACTCGATAGCAACAAACAGGAACTACGAAGGCATAGACGAAATACACAGGCATGCGCTGTCCCAGCTTCTGGTCGAAATGGACGGATTCCAAAAGATGGATGGGGTAATTATAGTCGGGGCAACCAATGTGCCGAACATGTTGGATCCTGCAATACTTAGGCCGGGGAGGTTTGACAAAAGCATATACATGCCATTGCCAGACCTTAATGCGAGGAAGGCGATATTCAAGATATATCTCAAAAAATTTCCGATTTCAGACGACATCGACTTTGATAAGATCGCAGAGGCCAGCGACAGGTATTCCGGAGCCGACATAAAGGCAGTGTGCGAAGCAGTAGGACAGACTGTTGCACAAGAGGCGCTCAGCGAGCACAAAGTTCTGGAGATAACGCAGAGCGACATAATGAATGTTATAAGTGCAACGAAGCCGTCGACGTCACTTGCCCAGTTGGAGGCATACAACACATTCAGGATAGACTTTGGAAGAGAAAAGGGGCAGAGGGTACAGGAGAGCGCATCTGATAAGATCATGCTTAAAAATGTCATAGGGCTGGACGACGCGAAGAAGGCCATAATAGACGCGATAGAAGTGCCGCTTCTGCACCCGGAACTTATAGAAAAGTATGATATAAAGACGATAAACGGACTTTTGCTCTTCGGACCGCCCGGAACCGGCAAGACCATGCTCATGAGGGCCATAGGAAACGAGCTGACCGGAGTGACTATGCTTGAGATAGACAACGTGATAATGCAGCAGAGCGATTCCGAAAGCGCCGCGACCGTGATTAAAAACATATTTTACAGGGCATATGAGAACAAGCCTGCAATAATATTCATAGACGAAGTGGACGGAATTGTCCCGAAGAGGAGGAATTCGGCGCAGAAGGATATAGAGGTGACTACCGAACTCCTGAAGGACATGGACGGGATAAAAAGGATGTCGCAGATAATAGTGGTCGGGGCAACGAACAGACCCGAAGCGCTGGACGAGGCGGTGCTCAGGCCGGGGAGGTTTGACAAGATAGTCTTCATAAAGCCCCCGGATGCGCACCAGAGGGCTTTGCTCTTCAAGGAGTACATAAAGAACGCACCTTACGACAAGTCAATAGATTTCGAGAAACTTGGCGCAGAGACCAAGGGATTTACCGGAGCAGACATAGCAAACGTCTGCAGGGAGGTCAAGATGCACGCCTTAGAATCGCACATTAAGACGTCTAAGGAGTCAGTCATAGGCATTGAAGACATAGAAAACGTATTGAAGACCATAAAGCCTTCGGCACCAGAATCCGCACTGAGTGTATACCTTGCATTTCTGGCCAAATACGGACAGAGATGAGGTCTGCTGCGGCCTGCATAATAATAAATATCTGATATTCAACGCTTTTTATTTTGTTGTTTTGTAGCCTTGTCAAAATTCAAAAACATATAAATATTTAGATAGGATATGTAATAACCAGTAACGGGTCGGGGACAATGAAAGAAGATGAAGTTTCTTTTGAAAAAAGGTTTAAGAGAAATCCGAAATACGATTTGGATGTAGAGGATGCTATAAAGCTTGTAAAGAGCAAGAACACCAAATTTGTATGGCTTGGAAACGAGCCGGTTAAGGAAGTCTCTGAGATACTCAACATTGAAAGTGAGAGCATAAAGAAGCTCGATCCTGAAGCAATAATATATTCGGATAAAGATGAACTCAAGGACCTCGAGAACTCAGTGCTTATATGCTACCATGGGAATACATCGGGCTTTCTCTCCGAATTTCTGAACAGGAGACATGGGCTTGAAGTTTATGGACTCAGAGGAGGCCTCGAGAACGTAGTTGCTGGAGGAGATTGAGGCTTTGCCTCTTTTCTGCTTTTTAATTTTTAATGAAAAGAGCGCAGCTGCTCTTAAAAAGTTGTGCACGCGGCGCTAGAATAGGAGTATGATTATCGTCTTATTTGGACTTTCTGGGGGTGATGCGCCTTTTCCTTTGTGGCTGTTTCTGAAACATCAGGTATATCTTCAGTCCTGAGGAATATTTCCATGCCGTGCTCCTTTGCCCACTTCAGCTCCGCATCTGCACCGAAAGACGGCGCCAGGTAAAGCAGCGCGTCGCATTTTGCCAGCCAAGTCATGTCTAACGAGTACCATGCCTCCTTTGGCAGGGCTTCGCCGTCCTTCATGCGCAGGTGTACATAGTGCGACAGGTGCGGTATGTATGGAAAGTGGCCTTTCTTCAATACCTCGATGCCTGCGCGTATGGCATTTTCAGTGTTTATGTTTGCTATCCTTGCAGCATCATGTATATCGTTTGTTTGCGGCGTATACGGACCGGCAACGTATATGGCAAGACGTTTGCTTTTTTCCATAGGATCCCCAAATAAAGTTCTCAATTGGGGTATTTCACTTTTAGATATTTAAATATTGGCAATGCAGTTGGGCTTCCGTATAATGGTGGGCCCGCGGAGAGTCGAACTCCGATCTCTAGCGTGTAAGGCTGGCATCTTGACCGTTGGACTACGGGCCCTTGCATTTATCTTGCGTGTTTTATGCAGAATTCGTTTATCTTTTTCATCGAATCAGTTAATATGCTTTCGGTTGCAAGCGAAACTATCCTGAAATGCGCCGGGGATCCGAATCCCGAGCCCCTTGCAGTCTGCAACAGCTTCTCTTTGAGCAGACCTTCAACAAATCCCTTGTCATTTCTGAATTTAAGGCTTTTGATATCTATATGCGGAAATATGTAGAATGCTCCATTTGGCCTTACCACGTCCAAGTACTCGTTTTCGCGCAGGATGCGGACTGATGAGTTGATTCTCTTCTCTATCTCAGAGACCATTTCCTTTATCGCCTTGGCATGTTCCTTTGAGTTTGAGATTCCTTCTGCGACAGCATACTGCGCCGGAGTGTTTACCGAAAGGCGCATCCTGGCATAATCTGACATTTTGGATTTCAGCTCTGAAGACAGGCGATCGTGCTCAGGAATTATTATAAATCCGATGCGGAAACCTGTGGCGTCGAAGTTCTTCGATGCGCCGTTCAGTATCGCGTATGGCATGCCTTTTGCAACCTCGCTTATTGAAGTGAACTTAGCCCCGTTGAATATTATCTCGTCATATATTTCGTCGCTTATCAGGAATATTCCGTATTCATTCGCAATATCGGCAAGGCCTGACAGTATGCGCCTGCTAAGTACTGTGCCGGTAGGATTGTTCGGGTTCGTGACCAGCATGTATTTTACCCTTTTTATCTGGCCGTTGCTCCTCGCGGACTTTAGGCTTTTGCGCAGGGCATCAAGATCTACAGCCCACATGTTTCTCTCGTCGTAGTCTGCAAATATCGGTCTTCCGCCATGAAGTTCTAGTGTTGTCATGTACTGGTTGTAGTAAGGCCTGAATATGACTGCCATGTCGCCTGTATTTATCAGGCTGCTGTTTATAAAGTAAAGCGCCTCAGATACCCCTTCCGTGGTTATTATGCTGTCCTCAGAAAGCGCCAAACCGTAAAACTCCTTGTACCTTTTTATAACAGCGTTTATGAGCGTTTTTGCGCCTTCTGCCCTTGAATAATAGGTTTGGTTGGACCTAAGCGCCTTTACATAGGCGTCTATCATGTATTTTGGTGTTTTGAAATACACTGCGGGGTCGCCGCGGTTGAGCTTTACCACCTTTTTCCCGGCTTCTGCGAGATTTGATGCCAGGCCCTCCTCCTCGAGGAGTATATTATAGACGTATTTGCTTCTCTTTGAAAGCAATCCTTCTTCCATCATGCCACCATATTATATTTGTGCATCAATGTTATTAATACCTTTTTTGGGCACGAGTTTGGCCTCTTTTATGAGATACGTGCCTGAATCGTTATGCCATTCCTTGCTGGCACTTACTATGGATATCCTGCTTCTGAAGAGCGGAGCGTTGAGAACGAACGATTCGGCTTCGCCGCCCTCGAATGATATGTTTATCCCGTATTTCCTGTTGAGCGACTCCAGCTTTGATATTGTGCTTTCGTCTATCCTTGCGCCTAGGAAACTGTAATCCATGCCATAGGCAGCCACCTTTGTTATTATGGCTTCGAATTTCTGGCTTATCTCCTTTAGCTCTGACAAAGGATTTATGCCCCAGAGCGGCGCGTAGTGCTCTATTTTCAGCCTCTCGCATATTCTGTCCACCCTGTCCTTCTGATAGCGGCTTGCCAGGGCGCCCGTCACTACGCCGCTTACGCCGTTGGCGCGCAGGGCCTCTTCAAGGTCTGCTAGCTCTGCCTCCTTTTCGCCTTTTGTGGCCACGAGCTCCTGGCGGATCCCTAGCGCCTTGGCTTGCATCGTAGTAAATTCTATGTTCGGGCGATGGAACATGTAGCTGTCCGGATTCTCTGGCTTCAACGTTATTAGAAGGTCTACGTCCTTGCCTAGCTCGTGCATCCTGTGTATCGCAAGCGTTGAATCCTTTCCGCCACTGTAAAGGCATGCTATCGTTTGACCACCTTTTTTACGCTGCTGGACGGGCATATGTCATTGAGCACGCACCTTTCGCAGTGTTTTATTCTGGCAGTGCACGTGTCCCTGCCCAGCGCTATGAGCAGATTGGAAACGTTGCGCCACTCCTTCTTTGGAAATTTTTCCATTAACTTTCTTTCAATCTTTTCTGGGTCCTTGGAATTTGCCAGCCCCAGACGGTTTGCGACCGTAATGCAGTGCGTGTCTATTGCGATGCCCTCGCTTGCGGAAAAGGCTTCTGAGAGCACAACATTGGCGGTTTTCCTGCCCACCCCCGGCAGTTTTACCAGTTCGTCCATTCGGTCAGGAACGTTTCCGCCGTACAGGTGCATTATCATTTTCGCGGACGCAATTATGTTCTTGGACTTGTTTCGGTAAAGGCCTAGGGAGTTTATGTGACGCTGCAGTGTCTGCGGCTTAAGTCTTGCGAATTGGTTTGGTGTGTTATAGCGGCGGAACAGTTCCCTGGTTACCTTGTTGACCTGCCGGTCTGTAGACTGAGCAGAAAGCATGGTTGCAACAAGCATTTCCCATGGGTTTGAGTATTCGAGCGCGCTTTTCATCGAATCCCCGTACCTAGCCTTAAGCCTTGAAAGGACTTCGGCTTCAAAGCGCTTTGCAGGTTTTGGTTCGTGCATTTTACCATCAGGAGCCGTGTGTTTATGTGTTGCCTTTAAATAGTTTTTAGGTGATACTTATTAATTGTTAGGGGGTAATTTTGGCAAAAGCTAAGTCTGGAAGGGCACAAGATCCTGAAAAGCTGAAAAGGATAAACCTGATAATGAAAAGAAAGGAGGAACACATAAGGATATGCTTGGACAAACCGGTGCAGGCAAGAAATGTGAGGACACTGTTTTCGGACGTCAAGCTGATGAACGACTCCATGCCGGAGATAGATTTTGACGACATAGACACTTCTGTTTCTTTTCTTGGAAAACGCTTTTCTGCACCGTTTATGGTTGGCGCCATGACAGGCGGCGCAGAGATGGCTAAAAGGATAAATGCTAACATAGCATCTGCCGTAGAGGAGCTCGGCCTTGGGATGGCGGTCGGGAGCCAGAGGGCGGCGCTGTACGATAAGATATTGGAAGACACGTATACCATAGCCAGAAAAAATGGGCCGCATATATTCATAGGCGCAAATATAGGAGGCGCGCAACTGTCCGAGGGCATGGACCTGAAAAGCATAAGAAAGCTTGTGGAGATGCTGAAGGCCGACGCGCTTTACGTTCACCTCAATCCCACGCAGGAGATAGTACAGCCGGAAGGAGAGCCCAAGTATAGGAATGTGCTTTCCAGGATAAGAGAGATTGTCGAAGGCATAGACAGGCCTGTCATAGCTAAGGAGGTAGGTTTCGGTATATCTCCGAAGGTGGCAAAGGAGCTTGAAAAGGCCGGCGTCAAGGCGATAGAAGTGGCTGGCATGGGAGGTACCAGCTACGCGGCGGTGGAATGGTATAGGGCCAAGGCATTCAAGATGAATGACAAGGCAGACCTGGGCAATCTTTTCTGGGATTGGGGCATACCTACCGCTGCGTCGTTGTATATGGCAACGAGAAGCGTAAAACTGCCGGTGGTATCATCCGGAGGCCTTAGGACCGGGCTGGATATTGCGAAGTCGATCGCCCTGGGCGCGTCAATGACCGCTATGGCGCTGCCAGTGCTCAGGCCTGCAACGGTCTCTGCAGACGCCGTGAAGGATTTCATTGAAAGGATACTGCTTGAACTCAAAAGCACCATGTTCCTGCTGGGAGCCAAAAACATAGAACAGCTCGGGAAATGCCCGTTCGTTATAACAGGGGATCTGGCGATATGGAAGGACTACTTTGACAAAAAGGTGATTTGACGGCTTTCGTTGAATTGGATGCCAAAAAGGCCAATTCGGTAGTTGGAATGCTCGAAGAGCACTACAAGGACGTTCATTACTATTTGAACTTCAGCACCCCTATTGAGCTGTTGGTTGCCGCGATACTGTCAGCCCAGACAAAGGACACTAAGGTGAATGCAATTACGCCCAGACTCTTTGGAAAGTACAAGACCGCAAAGGACTATGCAGATGCCAAGCCCGCTGAGCTGATGGGCTATGTCGGGGGCGTGCTCTATGCAAAGAACAAGGTTGCAAACATAATCGGCGCGTGCAAGGAAATTGACGAAAAATACAGGGGCAAAGTTCCGGACAGGATGGAAGACCTCGTCGAGCTACCGGGCATTGGAAGAAAAACCGCGAATACCATACTCATAAACGCGTATGGCAAAGTCGAGGGCATACCTGTTGACACCTGGGTCATAAAGCTTTCTTACAGGATAGGGCTGAGCAAGGCAAAGAATGCAGATTCGATAGAAAAGGACCTTGAGGCAAAGATAAGCAAACAGTACTGGAAGAACATCGCATATGTATTGAAGGCCCATGGCAAGGAGGTGTGCGGCGCAGTACCAAAATGTAGCGCTTGTCCTATAAAAGCGCACTGCCCGAAGAACGGTGTCACCGAAAGCGCATGATTATTACTTAACGATGGTATTATGAAAATTGTCGCAGACTTGCACGTACATTCAAGATTCGCAATGGCATGCAGCCCTGCAATAAACCCGCTTTCTATGCAGATAACCGCGGTTGAGAAGGGGATAAACGTTTTGGGCACCGGGGACATACTGCATGAAGCTTGGCGCAATGAAATGCTCAAGCACCTCAGTTTCGATGTGGATTCCGGAATGTACAGAATAGACGCAAAAAGTAGTGTATGGTTCGTGCCGAGTGCCGAGGTATCCACCATATTCGAAGGGTCTGACAAGTCGATAAAAAAGATCCACAACTGCATACTGTTTTCCAGCATCGAAGCCGCTTCTGGTGCAGCTGAGATACTTTCAAAACATGGAAGCCTTTCCGGAGACGGAAGACCGCAGCTGCAGATGTCTGCTGCTGAGTTGGTAGAGGAAGTGCTATCGGCAGACAAAGGCGCTTTTGTGTTTCCGGCGCACCTATGGACTCCGTATTTCGGCGCATTGGGGGCTCTTTCAGGATTCGATTCCATAAAAGAGGCCTATGGCGACCAAGAAAAAAACATACATGCGTACGAAAGCGGACTTAGCTCTGATCCGAAGATGAACTGGAGGATAAGCGCATTGGACAAGTACGCGCTCATATCTAACAGCGACATGCATTCCCTGCCGAACATGGGCAGGGAAGCCAACGTATTTGACCTCGAGAAGCTAACCTATGCAGGTATGATAGACGCAATAAAGGCAAAGGATGTGAAGAAGTTCAACGAAACTATAGAATACTATCCCGAGGAGGGCAAATACCATTACGACGGGCACAGGGACTGCCACTACTCGGTGGATCCGGAGCAGAGCGCAGAGACGAACTGCAAGGTATGCGGCAAAAGGCTGGTTGTTGGGGTGCTGCACAGGATAAACGATCTTGCGGACAGGCCAATTGGCTACAAGCCCAAAAACGCCATACCGTACACGCATGCTGTGCCGCTCCTGGAGGTCATAGCTTACGCTCTGAAAAAGGACAGATATTCGCCAGTTGTAAAGAAGGAATACTTGGCACTAATAAATGCATTTGGCAACGAACTTGACATATTGGCCGGCATTGCAGTGGACAAGATAAGAGAGGTTGCAGGCGAAGATATAGCCGAGTGCGTAGACAACGTGAGGAATGAAAGGATAAGCATAAAGCCAGGCTATGCGGGAGTGTATGGAGAAATTGACTTGCTCACGAGCAGGGCAGAGCGCAAGGAGCCGTATGCAGTAAAGCAGAAGAGCATGTCGGACTTCTTCTCAGGGTAATCTTATGGCTGTGCTGGAAGACGGAAACATAAGGCTCAGGCCGGTAAATTTAAAGGAAGATATGGGGCTTTTCCTTGAATGGTACTCGAATCCGGACCTGCTTTTTTATTCGGAGGGACCAAAGGCTATGCCGCCGTACGGGCCGGACACCATTGAGAGGATGGTAAAGAGCCTTTCAGAAATCGGCGAATGCTACATAATAGAAATTGCCGAACTAGGCGCATGGAAGCCGCTGGGAGACGCAAGCATAACAAATGACAAAACTCCGATAGCCATAGGAAACGAGGAGTATTGGGGCAAGGGAATAGGAACGCGCGTGCTGGGCATCCTTATACGGCGAGCCAGGGAGCGCGGCATGAAAGTGCTAAAAGTAAGCGGAATTTACGAATACAATGCCAGGAGCCTGAAGATGTACGCAAAGGCAGGATTTGTAGAAACCGGGCGCGTCAATGAAGACGGCTATGAAGTAATAAAGATGGAGATGAAGCTGTAGTGAAAGGCATGGCAATAAGCTTGATATCTTGGAATGTCAATGGCATCAGGGCAGCTGAAAAGAGCGTAGTGGGCTTGCTGGAATCGGAGAAGCCGGACATTATTGCATTCCAAGAGATAAAGGCAGGTGAGGAAAGCATACCTAAAGGACTGAAGAGCCTGGGATATGCGATGTATGTTAACTCGGCTGCAAGGAAGGGGTACAGCGGCACCATGGTCATGACAAAGATCAAGCCGATTTCGTATTCCACCGAATTCGAGGATGACGAGGGCAGAGTGCAGCGTCTGGAGTTTGACGATTATTATTTTGTAAATGCGTATTTTCCGAATTCGAGAAGAGACCTTTCAAGGCTGGAATTCAAGATCAAGTTCGACAGGGATTTCGAAAAGTATATAGGAAGGCTTGAGGCAAAGAAGCCGGTGCTGGTGTGCGGGGACTTCAACGTGGCACATAAGGATATAGACATAGCAAGGCCGGCGGAGAACAGGGGAAACGCAGGTTTTACTGACGAGGAAAGAGAGTGGATGACGGAATTCCTTGGAGGAGGCAGGCTGGACACCTTCAGGATCTTCAACAAAGGTGCAGAGCATTACACGTGGTGGGCTTATTTCAGCCATGCAAGGGACAGGAACATTGGATGGCGCATAGACTATTTCGTGGCGAGCAAGCAGATGCGCAGCAGGATAGTCAATGCGGGAATACTTTCCGAGATTAGAGGCTCGGACCACGCGCCGATATATGTGACTCTAAAGGATTAGTCATTTGACCGTTTCTTGCACAAAAGAGGGATAAACGTTGCGCACTCCGTCTATGCTTTTGAGTTTCGATATCTCTGATTCTATTGATTCTGAATCAGCAACCATTAGCGCAATGGCAGAGTGGTCTCCGCTGGTCCTGTAAAGCTCCTTCACGGATTCGGTATCGCGCAGCTTGGATATTACGTCAAGGTATTTCTCTGGAAGTATGTCTATGCCCACCAGAGCTTCGTCCATTCCAATCTGCTTCAGCCTGGCGCGCGCCTTGTATCCTATTACAACCTTGCTGTTTTTTAGGCTCATCAGACGGTTTCTCACAGTCCCGCGGCTTACGCCAAGAGCCTTTGCAAGCTCTGCAATATGGATATCAGAGTCCTCAATCAGCTGCGATATAAGCATTTTGTCAATATTTTTAGCCATTTTATCAGTTTAAATAGTTTAAAATACAAATATTAAATATCTTAATGTACAAAAGGTTAGTGGTGATATTATGGAAGCAGCAGTACCAGTAGAAGAAAAGATAGAAGAGATAAAGGCAAAGGCTTATTTCCCAAAGGAAGACAAGATAGAGTCTGTTGATATACCTAAGAAGGGCAGATGGACGGTTTTGACTTTTTATCCTGGCGACTTTACATTTGTATGCGCGACAGACATAGAGGAATTCATGAAGCTGTATGATGAATTCAAGAGCAACGACGCGGACGTCTACGCAATAAGCACAGACAGCATATTCTCGCACAAGGGTTGGGCGCAGACAAGCCCAAGGGTGCAGAAGAGCTCCATACCGATGGTAGAAGACTTCAACAAAAGCATTGCCAGGAAGTTTGGCCTGCTTAATGAAAGCACTGGACAGGCAAGGAGGTCTGTGGTTATACTTGACCCAGAGGGCAACGTGCAGTACATTTCTGCATTCAACAACAACCTTGGCAAGGATGCGGAGCATGTACTTAACGCGTTCCTGGGCTTAAAGTACCTTAGGGACCACCCGGCAAAGGAAGGCCATATGTGCGCAATTCCTGCAAACTGGAGGAAGGGCAAGGAAGCTCTCGACATTGACGTTGTAAAGGACATAGGAAAGCTCTGATCCGGCAAGCAAGGCTGCAGGCAGGTGCCTGCAGTACGATCCTCTTTTTTTCTATTTTAGTTATAGTTATACTTGAAGGCCGGTAACGGCTATAGCGTTGCTCATTTGCTCCATGCTTTTGATTCCGAGGGCAGCCATGGCAGATTTGGAATGCATTGGAGTTGGCCTGAATTCTTCAAACGCGGAGAAGTTTGACTTGATTTTATCGAAGGTTTTTTTATCGCTGCAGAAGAGCAGCAGCCTTCTGCTCGATTTTGCGCCTACGGCCTTTATGGCTTCGTTTATCTGCCGTGTCATTGCCGCAAAAAGGAGCATTTCTATCTGCATGCTTTTAGACATGTTTCGCTTCTCATCAAATGCAGCCATTGCATTTATGTATGCAAGCTGCAGGTGCGCTTCGTCTATTATTGCTTCTGGGTTAAATACCTGGCAGAAACTGCGGCCGCGACATGCACTGTTGAGAACCGGAAGCAGTTCCTTCAGGTCCTTTTTCGAAGATGCGAGGCGCACTATTGAAGAAGGTATGAGGCTGCCTAGGCCAAGCAAACGCATTAGTTCTTTGTCTTGCATTTAATCAGCGCCATGGAGGCAGGATATGGCATAAGTCATATATCAAGGTAAAAGAAAACGTATTTAAATTATGCTATTCAATTGTGGATTGAAAATATAATGATTGGTGATATGATGGGAGGAGCAGGGGGATACTAAAAATTAATAGATATTTTAGTATGATTTTTAGTTTTTAAGTTAGTTGCTATTGTATTTGGTCTTTTTGATAAATCTTATATGTTGCAGATTCTTTTATTTCTATTTTCCTATAACTGAAAGTGCCAACCAAGAACTTTGTTATTATACGCATGTTTTGGGCCTTAAATTAGTTTAGAGTTGTGTATACAAAAATAGGGATAAGGTATTTAAATTCTGCTATTCAATTGTGGATTGAAAATATGATGATTGGTGATATGATGGGAGGCTCTAGCGGATCTTAATATTAGTTTGTAGGTATTTTATATATTTTGCATATTGATTATTGCTTATTGTATTCTTTGAGTAGTTTTTCATATATCCAAGTTTTACTTGTGTCTATTTTTCTAAATCCTAAATTTCCAGTTAATATACTTGATACAATTGAAGTGCGCAAAGTGCACCCGCGCATGCTACGAATTAAACTTTCTTCTATTTTTTCTATTTCGCCGTCGCTATATGTTGTTGTTATTAGTATTATTCCATAGGGGGAGCCAATATCGCCTGCGAATATATACTTGTTAAGTGGTGTGTTCGAGTCTGACAGCGTTTCTATATAATAATCCTTTTTGTGTGCGTTGAACTTGTTGACATCCAGCTGCTCGGCTATTATTATGGCTGTATCTTTTATTGGCGGCTTATCCATTGCTATTGTAATCCGTTTCATCATATCTTCTGCGATAAGCTTGTGGTAGGTGTATTGAGCAGAGCCTTCTTTAAGATTATATTTTTCGTCTATTTTTGAGAACTCTATAAGTCCATTGTTGTTTAGCTCCTTCAACGTCGCGTATTCTCTTAGAAATAACTGGTCTTTTTGTTTTCTTGGCGTTTCTTTTGTTCTTTGCCATATCTTGTTCTTTAATATGTCAAAGAAGGAGTCTCTTAGCATTATGTGGCCTATGCCTTGTTGGTAATAGCTTGAATACCATGTTCCTGGGCAATTTTCAAATACAGGGCTTGACCTTAGGTCATACACAGTATCTTCGGCAAATCTTATGTCTGGAGCAACCATGAACAAGAAAAGATCATATGCTCCCCTGGTCAAAACAGCAAGTTGTATATATGGGTTCTTTTCTACTTCCTTTTTTAATTCTGAAGCATTCGGTCTTTTGTCCTTAAACTTTGCAATTGCAATATATCTGTCAAAACCCAAGTTTCTTAGGAACCAGTGTTCAATAGTATAATGTATTCCGTATTTCTTTTCGAGCTTCTTTATCCAGTACTGCGTGGTTGAATATGGCAGGCCAATCCTCTTGCTTATCGCAGCTATGCCGTCCCTCGGATTTGTGCTTAGCTCCTTCAATATTAGCGGCTCGTATTCGCTTTCGAACTGCTGCTTCTCCTTTGCCTTTGACCGCTCTTTTCCTATTTTCATGTACTGGTCGAGGTTGTCGATTCCCCTTGTGGAGCTGCGCTTCCTTACCGGCCCTATAAATTCTCCGCTATCGGTTATTTTGCCCACGTATATTGAGATTGCCCTGTTCCTGCCCTTCTCCGGATCCCACTTTGAAGTTGCCTCGGATACGTAGTATCCGCCCTCGCACTTCCTCAGCTGAAGATGGTGCCTGTGCTTGCTTTTAAGCTCTTCCAGGGCGGCCCTTACTGCTTCGGGAACCTCTTGCATAATATTTATTTCTATATTGTAATATTTAAGCATTTCTATTATTTTTTAATTATATATATTGTAATAGCCTTACAATTATCCGTCGTAATATAATTTTATATATATTGAAATATGTAATCCGATAGATTTTAGCACCGGCAATACGTCTATTAAACTTATTAGCCTCATTTTACAGCCGTTACCTAATTTATAAGCCTGGCGCAGTAATAACATTAACGCTTTTGTTTTGCTGGTGGGTGAAATAATGGATTCAAATAACAATGCCAAAACATCTACGTGCATGCAGATGGCATCGCACAAGTTCTATCTTCTGAAACCAAAAGAGAATGCAGACATGAACGACCTCGCCATGGACATGATAAACCTCAAGGACGTGAAGGAGGTT
Source organism: Candidatus Micrarchaeum acidiphilum ARMAN-2 (assembly GCA_009387755.1). Taxonomy (NCBI): domain Archaea; kingdom Nanobdellati; phylum Microcaldota; class Candidatus Micrarchaeia; order Candidatus Micrarchaeales; family Candidatus Micrarchaeaceae; genus Candidatus Micrarchaeum; species Candidatus Micrarchaeum acidiphilum. The sequence goes on along the minus strand of GG697241.1, from coordinate 272,236 downwards.
TACGTGACAGAGGGCGATTACGGCTTTATGCTCAAGACCTCGTTGTACAACAAGGCTGATTCTGAAACAGTTGAAAAGTACATATCGCAGCATGTGGACCCGAAATTCGGCACCCTTATAAGCTACTACAGGCTCAAAAAGCACGTTGCAAAGAACGGCAATAGGGTGAAAAAATGAATCCGCTGTCAAGAAAGCTGCTGAAACTTAGGCTTAGGAAGCTTGACGCCCTCCTTGAAAAGGATCCGCTCAAGGACAGGGCCTTCGTATCTGTTATCGACGGTCCGTACTCGTGGCATCTCGAATGGACCGACGAAAAGGAAAAAAGGATCTGACGCTTATTCCCTTACCCGACTTCTGCCAGCGCAGGCCGTTGCCTGTGCTGGCAATGGATTTTCTATTTCTCTCTCGACATTTGAACTCCTGTATCGAGTCTGCCAAGCATGGCTCGCGCTGCATTTTATGAACACAAAAAAAGCGGGGAAGCAAGTTTGCTAATTAGGCTTTAGTAACGGAATGTTCACAGATCGCGTGAGCTCTCTGCTTACGCACCCGTCCTATCGAAGTCGTCTATTGCGACCGCCCATAGTGCCTCGTTTCGGGTATAGCTTCGTCCTTAGATGCTTTCAGGACTTATCCATTTGGCGCGTAGCTACCCGGCAATGCAATCACAACCGGTACACCAGTGGCGCCGATCCCTCGTTCCTCTCGTATTAAAGGGATCTTATCCTCCGGCACTAACACCTCCAGTAGATATTACCGTACTGTCTCGCGACGTACTGAACGCAGCTCATGTGGGTTTTTAATGGGCGTACAGCCCAACCCTTGGCGGCTTGTACACTGCCAGGATAACCCAAGCCCATATCGATGTATCAATGCGCCAGGTCGATGCGGACTCTCACCGGCGACGAATCGGTTACCTCTAGAGTAACTTGTTTGACAGCTTGGAGCCCCATTAAAAGAGCTACCAACGTTCGTTAAGCCCCTGTTTCCAGTCTGCGTGCCACGCTTTTCAGCACACAGTCAGCCCTGCATTTGCCTTTTCACTTACCAGCGAGTTTCCAACTCGCTTAAGCAGAGCGTTGGTCGCTTTCGTTTCCTTATCGAAAGTAACCGTCCAGTCTAACTACCCACCTGCAGATGTTCCCTCTCGGGTTAGCTGTGGAGCAAGCTATGAGTGGTGTTACATTGTCGCTCCGCCTGGGCCTAAGCCCAGACATCGACGCTCCCACTTACGCTATGCATAACTAACTACACAACAACTACAGGCTGTAGTCAAGCTTCATAGAGACTTCATTTCCCACTGGAGGATCGCGGCATATTCACCGCGCAGTGAGTTCACCGGACCCTAGGTTGGGACAGTGGAACAATCGTTACGCCATTCATGCAAGTCACCTATTAAGTGACGAGGTATTACGCTACCTTAAGAGAGTCAGAGTTACTCCCGCTCTTTGCCAGCGCTTATCCCCCTTGAAAAGGGTGTTCACGTACTGGCGGTGAGCAGGCGTCACCCACTGTACTAAGCCTTACGGCTTTGCGGTGAGTTGTGTTTTTGATAAACAGTCGTTGTTCCCTTGTTAATGCTATCTGCGCATACTATACGCAGACATGGCTTGTCGAAAACTTACGCCACTATTTTGCCGAATTCCCTAACCTAGGTTACTCCGTCACACCTTGGCCTTTTAAGCCAGCAACACTTGTACTAGTTCTAGGTACGGTCTAACAGGATCGTTGCAGATTCCCTTTTCACGGGCTCAAGAAATCAGTCCAACAGTTCATTTAGCTGCTTCTCCTCATAACGAGACTCTGCAGCCCTTTGCACTTTCTTGCGGACCTATCCCCAAGCGTCAGAAATCTGCCTTGTGTTGCCACGCCTACCTGTTAGGGGCTGGAATATTAACCAGCTTCCCTTTTGCCGCATGGTGATTGGCCTGCGGCTTAGGATCGCCTAACTCTCCGCTGACGAGCGTTGCGAAGAAACCCGTGTGCTTACGGTGTATGGGATTCTCACCCATATTTGATGATACTAACACCAGGATATTCTCTGCGACACGGTCCATATGTCCTTTCGGACATACTTCTTGCCATGCCGCACGCCTTCTTACCAGTGCTTATCGCACTCCGAGGTCTCGGTACCTAGCTTAGCCCCGTATATTTTCGGTAAGGAATACCTCTACTGGTACGCTATTACGCGTTTTTTGAAGGATGGCTGCTTCTGAGCCTACCTCCCAGCTGTCTATGGTACTTCTCGCCTTTGATACACTCAACTAGGATTTGGGGACCTTAACCCCGGTCACTATCTTTGCAGTCTCGCGATGCTAGCTTACCCAACATCGCCGACTCCTGGGGTCTACACAGCATATACATTCGGAGTTTGACGAAGAGGTGAAGCCTTTCGGCTCCATGCCCCTTAATCGGTTGCTCTACCGCATATGCAAGCTCGCCCAGAGCTATCCTAAAGATACTTCAGAAGGGACCCGCTATTGCCATGTTCGAAAGGTATATCGCCGCTACCCGCGCCTCACCCAACAGGGCATGCCATGACAGGTTGCAGACCTCCACCAGGCGTTAACCTAGCTTCGTCTTGGGCGCGCGTAGTTCACAATGGCTTCGGGTCGTATAAACGTGACTTGGGCATTTTCATACCCCGCACCTCGCAATGCTGCGTGCTCTCGCTTTCGCTGCGCCTTTCGGCTCGCCACGCCTATACACTCCCTGGCTCTTGCTTCAAGAAGAATGGTAAGACACTGCTCCGCGCATCCTCGCATAGCCGTTTCCGGCATAGCTTCGGCGCGCATCATTCCTTTCGTGCCTTACCTGCATGTCACCACCTAGTTTCAGATCTTTTCAATCCCACGCGTGTGGGTTCTTTTCAGCTTTCGCTCGCGCTACTTGTTCTCTATCGGTCTATAGCCAATATTTAGGGTTGGGGTTTAATGCCCCCGTATTCACTCCACATACTAAGGCGGAATTACTCTTTTGCAGCAGGTCCATCGCACTTAACCTACGAGGCTGTCACTCTCTATGGCCGCTCTTTCCATAACGTTCGGCTCATGTCCTGGATCGGCGCTGCACCACATCTCCACACCTTTTGCAAGGCGGGATTCAGTTTGCCCTGCGCGGCTTTCATTCGCATTACTTACCGCATCGCTCTCGCTTTCTTTTCCTGCGGGTACTAAGATATTTCAGTTCCCCGCGTACACATACGTATTGCTACGTACAATTCGGCAATCCCGGGTTCAAAGCCTGACATGCGGCTACCCCGGGCTTATCGCAGCTTGCCACGGCCTTCATCGTTGCTATAGCCTAGCCATCCGCTAGGTGGTTTAAAATTTAAGCAAACTTACTTCCCCTCATATCCGTTGCACAAACGTGCAATTTCATAAGCGTCAACAACATAGCTCATAGATTCTAGGACTTGTATTTTCACGAAGCAAAATAAGCCTTCAAATACGGGAGCCTATAAGAGCTCATGCTGCCATAAAGACACCAGCTATATTTGAGCCGTAAAGATTTAAATATGTTTCTGAAAGGATTTGGATTTTAAGGTATTTGGGGGCCGCGGCCCGCCGGCGTAGGACGCCCTAGTCAGGCATGCCGCATTTCCATAATTGCTGCCATTATGTGCGAGTATTATGCAGGCAATCGACTGCACTGCACCTTGGAATTTTATGTGTTGCGACGCTATGAGTTCGCTGCAGCAGAGCCGGTGATTAGTGCGCAGTTTCTAGTTCCATTTTATAAACGTTTTGCTCTATATATTTGTAGTGGAGCTTATGCCGAACGATTTGGGTACGTATGGAGATCCTGGAGTAGACGCTGACGCTTGGATAAAGAAAGCCTTGGACTCTTCGCAGGCTGCAAACAGAAATACCGGCCCTGCAGGGACGGTAAAGGCATCTACTGGTGATGAGGATGGAAATGCTCTATATATTTACATAGCATTCTCCATACTTGTAGCGCTGGCCTTCTATTTCAACATTTTTAAGACCCTTATTCCAACCGTGCTGATACTGGCAAATTTGTTTTAGATAACTTGGTGTGTATATAATGTTCAAATATTCGAAGAAGGCTCTTAGTTTCATGCTAAGCCCCTCATATCAGAGTTCGAAGTACAGCCTTTTTGAATCGCTTAAAATATACTATCTTGGCATTCTGCTGCCCTTGGCTTTAAACATAATTATAGGGATTGTGGCTGTGCATTCGGGATATTCTATAAGCGCCAGTTCATATTCCATCTTTTCGCAGTTTGCAGAGTATCTCAACATAAACATTGGCAATGCCTACTTAAACTACATAGCCAACATGCTTGTCATTGTCTTTTTATTGCTGCCGATTTTATCAGGATTGATTGGAGGTTCTCTGCTTTATTTCATAACAGGCAAGGTTGTGCATATTTACGACGAATATGATACAGTAGTAGGACCCAGCATACTGGCTAGCCTGCCATTTTCGATGTTTTTCTGGGTAGTCCTTCTTGGAAGCACTTTGGCAGGCGAGGCACTGGCTCTGATAATATCAATTTGGGCTCTTTTAGTGCTTATATTTGGGCTGGCCGGGCAGAATGACATAAGCGCCTGGAAAGCTCTTGCAAGCATAATCGTAGAATATGTAATATGGGCAGGGTTTGTAATCATGTTTTTTATTATGATTGGTATTTGAAATTTGAGGCATATACAGAGGAGGTTCAGTGGCATATAGAAAGGGAAAAAACGAAGAGCTTCACGTTGTAAATCTCAGCAGCAAATACAAGGAGCATCCGCTTAGGAATGGCCTTTTGCCTGCACTTTTCGCTTCGATAACAGTGTCAGCCATATACTACATATTCATTTCCGGGGGATTTGACAGGTTATACGGAGCTGGATCTTCCGAGGTGATATTTGCCTCTTTTGCAGCGAGCGTGTTCATATTGTTCATGATGCCCAGGTCCAGGGCTGCCAGGGTGCCGAAGTTTGCCAAAAGCTATTTTATGGCGGCCATAATGGGGTATCTGGGCTTCCTCCTGTCTATGCATATACCAACGGCAATAGCTATCGGCATAACGATATTTGCACTGATAGTGCTTCTGGTCGCCACAAAGAGCGAGCATCCTCCCGCAGTCGGAATAGCTTTCGCATTCGTTATATACCGTGTAGGATTTTACGGCGTATTCGAAGTAATAGCGATATTGATAGCGATAATAGGCATAAGGATACTGCTTGAGGAATCTGTGTTCGCGATAAAAGACCTTGAAAAATTTGATGCGCAGATAATGCACGGACTCGGGGGCAAGAGCACAAAGAGGAGCAAGAATGGAAAATTTGTCAACAGTAAAAAAGGTAAAGGCTGAGATAAAAAGGGCTCCAGAAGATTTTCTGGTCCAGGAAATAACCTCTAACGGAACCGTTCTGTCACTGGACAGGGCGTACCTCCCGGGCGAGTTGGGCTTTGCGGAGCAGGAAAGCGGAAAATTCGTGGCGTTTGTCCTGCAAAAAAGGGATTGGAATACCGCCCAGGCCCTGATTAGCCTGGCAAAGACGCTCGGGCGGGGCAGGAAATCAGTCTCTTTTGCTGGCACAAAGGACAGAGTCTCTGTTTCAACGCAGCTCTGCAGCATTTTCGGAGCCGCGCGGGCCAGAGTTGCCTCTGCAAGGCTGAAAGACATAAAGGTAAACGCTGCATGGTATTCAGACTCGCAGGTCAGGATGGGCGACCTCTTGGGAAACAATTTCTCGATTAAGGTATATACAGACATTGATGACGATAGGCTGGGCGACCACATAAAAAAAGTTTGCGAAGAGCTTGGTGGAGTGTTCCCAAACTATTTTGGCGAGCAGAGGTTCGGCCAGAGAAAAAACAACTTCGAAGTGGGCCTTTGCCTTCTGCGAGGCGACTTTGAAAGGGCCGCGATGGCCTTTCTTACAGATACCTCAAATGAAATAAACCAGGACGCGGTGGCTGCCAGGGAGAAGCTTGCTGAACATATGGACTTTGCCGAAGCAATGAATTATTTTCCGAGGTATTTGAAGTATGAACGCATGGTGATCGATTATCTTGCCAAGTTCCCCGGAAACTACGCCAATGCGTTAAGGAAATTGCCAAGGCAGCTTCTGCTCATGTTTGCGCACTCGGTAGAGAGCCAGATATTCAACGAGGAAGTCGAGCACAGGATAAAGGAGCACAGGCTGCAGCCGGAAGGCGAAGACGTTGCAGTATTGGAGAATTTTTACGGTTTTCCGGATTATGAAACCATTGTGCAAGCCGAGGGCTGGAGTGGTGCCGGCAGATCCTTCGCTTGCAGCAACATAGTCGGCTATGACACCAAAAAGCTCACGGATTTCGAGTCGGCGCGCCTTGACGAACTTGGGATAACGCTTGAGGACTTCAGGCTCAAGAAGATGCCCGAGATAAACTGCAAAGGCACATTTCGGGTTTTATTTTCGCCTTTCAAAGATTTCTCTTTCGAAGATGGCACTATGCGATTTTCTTTGCCTGCAGGTTCGTATGCAACGACGATGGTAGATGAGTTCTTTGAACTATAGCCTTACGCGGATTATAAGGTCATTGGTGTGCATGTAGAAGGTTTATATAATTTTATTACTAATTGAAGCTATTGGTGGATTTTAATGAGGGAGAAGATTGAAACAGGGATAGACGGCCTAGATTCCTTGCTTGGAGGAGGAATACCAAAAAGGAACCAGATGCTGCTTGCAGGAGGTCCCGGCGCGGGAAAAACGCTAATATCTTTTGAATATATCTATAGAAATGCATTGGCAGGTAAGAAATCTGCAATGTTTTCCATTGAAGAGACTTCTGAAATGATAATTGAAAACGCTAAGGAAGCATTCTCGAATTTTAATGACATTGACAGGTTGATAGAGTCCAAAAAGCTCATAATTGAAGGGCTTGAAGAGGAAAGGCAGTATCTTGGCGATAACAAGGAGGGCCGGGGAGGTTATGCGTTTAACGAGTGGCTTGGTGGCATGGCTTCAATAATTGAAGCAGAAAAGATTGATACTGCGGCAATAGATTCGATATCAGCCTTGAAACTGCTTATAAAAGATCCGTTAGATTACAGAAACCTATCAATAAACATGATTAATACCCTGAGGAAGCTTAACGCCACGACAATCATTACTGCAGAAATGAATTCTACGAATAGGATTGGGTTAATGTTTGAACCGGAATTTTTTATATACGATGGAATAATTATTCTTTATCTTTCTACGGCGTCAAATAATCGCAGGATAAAGAGCTTGGAAGTAATAAAAAACCGGGGATCTGAAAATAGCACATCTACAGTGCCTTACGAGATAACGAAGGATGGGGTAGTGCTTGAAAATCTTGATCTTGATTGATGTGATCTTATGGAAAACTTCGATCCTTATTATCCTGTTGAATTTATTAAAACTGGCATACCCGGATTTGACAGGCTTTGCGGGGGTGGAATACCGTTAGGTTCTCAGGTCCTTTTGTATGGAATGCCAGGTGCGGGAAAAACCCTGTTTTGCATGGAGCTGCTTTACCGTAATGCCAAATTTGGTATACCTAGCGTGTTCATATCTACTGAGGAACGCAAAGAGGACCTTATTAGGAACTCCTTGGAGGTGTTCTCTAGTTTTGAAGATTTGGATAGGTTTTTTCAAGACAAAATCATAAATGTTGAGTACCTGAGAGGGATAGACGCGATAAAGAGTAGGGAAGAATTCGAAGAAACGCTTTCTAAAATGGGCCAAATTATAAAATCTAACAAGGCAAAGATTGTAGTTCTTGATTCGGTAAGTAATTTGCGTTCTAGATTTAGAAATGATAGGACATATACTAGAGCTGTTGCGTATATCTCAGAGTTTGGGCGAAGCTTGAACATAACCGGGATTGCAACACTGGAGATGCTTGGTAAAGAAAGCAGCCAAAAGCTTGGCGGGTTATATACCACTTCAATGTTCGATGGCATAGTAGATTTAAACTTGAAGGACATTGGTGGTGAGTACCAATATGTGATAAACATACCGAAGTTCAGGAGGACAGAACATAGCACGGTTACTGCACCCTATATGATAACTTCGAAGGGCTTCGACATACTCGTTGAAGGAAAAGGTAAACCTCAACAGCATTGATTTGGACTTGTGACATCTTTCAATCCATAAATGGGGTGGGGATTTCCCGCCCACATTGTTAAGGATGCCAATCTCAGTTATCGTTGCAGGCCATAACTTTATCTAAAAGCACCATACTTGTACTGACATTTGCGTGTATGATGCGCCGGGATTGGGATTTGAACCCAAACTTCCCGAAGGAAACCAGATCTCGAGTTTCGCCAAATTTTTCTGGCGCGTTACCAGTTTCCGCCATCCCGGCAGCGATTAAGGTAAACATTAATATATATGGCCATTAACTATATTCTGTTGCAATATTTTATAAATATTTGATATAATTATTGATGTGTATATTTATATCAAATACCTGACTTGGGGCAGGGGATGTGCTAATGCAGAATAAATTCTTTGGAACGCGCTTTACCCTTAGATTGCTGACCGTGGCCCTATTCATATTGCTGGCTGTTGCGGGCTTCGGATTTTCAGCTTATCTTTTCGTGGTATCAAAGAGCCTCTACATGTACATTATATCGATAATGTTCCTTGCTCTTTCTATAATTGCAGGTTTGTTCAATATTTCTGCTTCGATAATGTACTATAGGTCGTACTACTACGGAACTTACCTTGAAAAAATAAAGCAGACGCTCAAGCCTATGGAGTCATTCCCCACGGTTGCCTTGGCAGTGCCGGTATACAATGAGAATCCAGACATAGTAAAAAGGACATTTGATGAGATACTGACCATGAATTATCCGAAGGACAAGATCAGGTTCTATCTTTTGGATGATTCTACAAAAAGTGATGTGGTAAGGGAGCTCAGAAGCTACGCCCTTCAGAAAGGCATCGTTTATATGCACAGGCGCAATAGGAAGGGGTACAAGGCAGGTGCCTTGAATAAAATGCTGAAGGCTTCGAAGGAGGAGTTTCTGGCAATATTTGACTATGATGAAAAATTGATCAACAAAAACTTCCTTATGGATCTGCTTCCCTACTTCCAGGACGAAAAGATGTCATACCTGCAAACTGAAAAAACCCATTCGAAGGGCAACCTGTTTTCAGACTCGGTCAAAATGTTTGACGCATTCTTTTTCAAGTTCATAGAGCCCGCGAGAGCACTGAACAACACTGCCATATTTGCCGGCTCCTGCGGCATAATACGCATGCAGTACCTTAAGAAGATGGGCGGGTTCCCCGAATACGTGATAGAGGATACGTTCTTCAGCTTCAAGTCCGACATATCTGATTACAAGAGCATATATGTACCGAAGGTGTACGCGCTCGGGAAGCCTATAAAGACGTTTACCGAACTGGTCAAGCAGCAATGGAGGTACAACTACGGAGATACCCAGTTCCTGAAATATTTCTTCAAAAACAACAAGTACTTTAACAAGGACAGGAGCACCTCGGTTCAGAAGATGGATTACCTAGTGCATGGGCTCGGGCTCAACTACCTTTCAGTAGTATTGATAATGTTCACGGTCATATCAATACTCATAGTCTTTTCTGCCGCTCCGTTTGTAAATCTTACCGCACAGCAGCTTTTAAGCGGCAAATATATAGGACTGGACCTTGAGATATTCGGATCGCTTGCATTCCTATTGTCGTTCATGGTCCCAGTCATACTAACCAAGATTTACTTCAATTCCATTACAAAGGGGTTCATGCTTTTTGCGCTCAACTTCGCCCTTGCATTCGTCAGGGCCAAGGCAGCTATTGCAGCCGTGCTCAAGAGGAGCCCTGCCATACACTGGAACAGGAATAATGCAAGCGCAAACCTGAAGGGACTGAAGAAACTGCTATTTTCAATAATGAATACTAAGATTGAGGTTATGTTTTCCGGGCTGATATTTACGCTTAGCCTGTTCGCGGTTATGAACAACCACTTTACCGGTGGACTATGGCTGCTGCTTTACGGATTTATGTACCTGTTTACCACAATATTTCTCTATAAATACGGATGAATAAATGATATATTACAAGGAGCACGTCTTGGAAGAAGGCGTTATAATAGCAATATGCGACGAAAACCTCATAGATAAGGTCTTGGAGGATGGAGATTTGTTCATTGACGTAGCATCTTATTCTGATTTTTACAAAGGCGAGCTTATAGATCCCAATGCAGAGGTCAAGCTAAACCTGAGGGAATTTGACTCTGCAAATGTGATTGGTAGCGAGTCTGTGGCCTTTGCGATAAAAAACTTTCTTATTGGCAAGGATAACGTTAAGATGGTTGGAGAAGTGCCATACGCACAATCGTACAAAGTCAAAAAACAGTAATACTTCTGAGCTATTGGCCGCTACCGGTAAGTTCAAGTATCGCCTGGGCGATATCCCCGTTGCTTTTCTCCAGCGCCTTCCTCGCTTTGTCGGCATCGTCTATGCCGGACTTTTCCATTACCAATTTGATGTCATCCTCGTTTATTTCAGCTGGCTGGGCAGTCTTATCGCTTTCAGATACCTCTCCGGAGATCTGAAATGTTACAATCCCTTGTGTCTCGACCTTCATTACCTGCGGGTTGCTTATTAATATTAATTTGTCCGGGCATTCTATGGTCACAGAATTGGCATTTATGTCGGTAGACTTCATCCCCATTTTTGCCATCATACTCTTGAGTGTTCTTGGATCTATGTTGGGCATCATGCAATCACATATTATTTTTTATAAGCAAATAAAGTTAATTCCTTCCTATTGTGAGGGAGCTTCTTTATTTTTATTGCGTTGGCTACGTCTTCCATGCTATTTTTCGCATATGAAATCGTTCCCGCAGTGTCCATCGTGGCAAATTTCAGCGTGGTTATAATTATACCTTCTGGATCAAGCGCTTGGGAAAATTTTTTTGCCGTTTCGATACCGTACTTGGGCTTTACATTTATATCTATTGCTAGCAATCCGGGGTGCAAAGCTTTCAAGTATGCCATGTATTTTTCCGCTTCTTCAGCCGGGGCCTTTATCTGGACAATGTCATACGATTTCAATAAATCTGCCATTGTCTGGGCCTGATGGATTTCGATATTTGATACGGATAGATTTTTGCGGTGAACATCTTTTAGACCGTTTCCGATAATGGTGTTCTGGATAGACTCTGCGCTCCCTCGGCTTATCTTGCTTATGACAATAACCTTGAACTTTTCACAAAGCGTTTCATAGTCCATCAGGGCGTTGTCTATGGCGATTACTTTTATGTCTTTTGAAGCCAAGTAGTAGCTCCAACCGCCTGGAGCTGCGCCTATGTCTATCGCCACCTTTATTTTGCTTGGATTCACCTTGAAATAGTTGAATGCCTCCGCGATTTTGAAAGACGCGCGGTTCAGGCCTATGTCTTTGTCATCCACGTTTGAGGGCCTGAACCAGTCTATTATCTTTGGTCTTTCGAGTTCTCCCACTGCGCTTTTTCCGATAAATATCTTATCCCCTAAAAAAACAAGGAATATTGCTATTTCGGGTTTTTTTAAATCTGCAAGGAATCCCATCCGCTCCATTTCGGTGCCGATTGCCACTTCTATGTCCTTGGCCCTTTCTGCAGACTCGGATTCGTATTTTTTTACGTAAATTTTGAACTTTTTGCCTTTATCCACTGCCTCGGATACGGATTTGGCTATCTCTGCGTAGTTCTTGCTAAATACGATTGCCTTGTCTATTTTGACCACAAAATCAAAAAATTCGAAATCTTCGAGAGCCAGATCTGGGTTTGTCTTTTGGTTGTCTTTCGAATTTACTAGGAAAACTTCGCGATCATAAATGCGCTTTATGCTGCCCGTGTCGACCAGCTCTGATTTGCGTAGTTCGGCTATGGCTGACTTGAAAAATCGTTTGTCGCATATTGCTAGATATTGCGCCAGGGCAACCACTTTTCAATAGGACTTGCCATCCATAGACCGTATGTATTCCTTTATTTTTCTGGCTGATTCTTCAGGCGTGTGCCTTCCCGTATCTATGGCAAGACTTTTTACGAAGCTTATGGCCGATTTGAGATCGTTTTTTGAGATTAATTCCTTAAATTTCTCTGGATTCTTTATTTTCGAATACTTGCTGCGGTTGCGGCTTTTTATCCTTTCCAGAAGCTTTTTGTCACTGCAGTACAGCCTTACAAAGACCATCTCGCCGCCGTGGCTTTCTATAATTCTCGTGAGCTTCCTGATATATTTGTCATCATAGTCTTTACGGTATACTAATGTGAATATTGTATTGATGCCATCCTTGGCCGCATTTTCGAGCATTTCATATCTGAATTTTATGACAAGCCTATTGAACGTCTTGCTCCCAAATTCGAATATGCTTTTTACGAATTCTATAGAAAGGTGGTTATGAAAAAGTTTGTAGTCGGTCATCTTTGCGAGTTTGGATGCAACGGTCAGCTTCCCGACACCGGGCGGACCGTAAATTAGCACCAGTTTCATAGACACCACAAAAATTGCTGACCTGTATTTTTTAATCTGTATGTTTAGTGGACCCAGCGGGATTCGCACCCGCGGCCTTCCGCTTGCAAAGCGGACGCTCTACTCCTGAGCCATGGGCCCATTGCTATTTTCCCTTATGCTTCTTCATTGATTGCCTGGTTTTTGGGCGGGCAGATTTTTTGGGAACGGGTTTCTTTTTCTTGATAAGCGTCTTTTTTGGTAGGGTCTTCTTGGTTATCTTGATTCCGGTCTTGCCCTTCACTGCCCTTACGCTTTTTTGTACCTTGCTAGAAGAGTTTACAGAGGTCAGGCGTTCTATGGTTTCGAGCTCTTTTGGGCTTATGGTCTCCTTGTCAAGCTCGCTAAGTATATTGTCAGCGACATTGCTATTTATTGTCTCTGAATCCTTTGACGGGTTTGACAAGAATGCATTTTCCATTGTGTTCTTCTTCAGCAGCATGTCGAGGTCCTTCAGCATTTTTATTTCCTCGATCTCCTTGCGTACTTTTTTTGGGTCCTTTTTTGATGACATTTAGACACCCGCGCATCCTCTTTTATTTTAGCCCAATCATTTTTATGCCTTACTGTAAATAGCGCAGAGCGGCTTTCAGATGCCGTTTTGCTGAAGTTGCCCGGATTTATACAAGGTATTCATGGCCCAGCTCCGGGATTTCGGTCTCGAAGCGCTTAGAAAGCTCTTCTTTCAGGGATAGAGCCTTTGAGTATTCCCCGTGCACTATGAATATCTTTTTAATTCCGGCTATCCTCTGCGGTATCTGCTCAAGCTGCTTCCTGTCAGCATGCGCGGAAAGATGGTGCATTTCTATGCTCATCTCTATTTTTATCCTCTTGCCGTCTATTTCGATTGACTTCTCCCCATCCTGTAGCATCCTTCCGATGGTTCCTTCGGCCTGGTACCCTACCAGAATAAGTTTGTTTAGTGAATTCCCTGCCATCTTCTGTAGGTAAAAGGTTATCGGCCCGCCGGTTATCATGCCACTCGTGGTTACGATTATCGAACTCTCGTCGCTTGTAACTATGGCATTCCTTGTGCCTTTTTTCTCAACAGGGACAAAGTTGGGGCTTTTGAACGGGTCGAAGTCGCTCATCAGTATCCTGCTTTGCAGCTCCTTTCTGCAATATATTACGTTGTGCCTGTGTATCCTTAAGGCCTTGTTTATCATCCCGTCCACGTATATGGGCACTTTGGGTATCGCCCCGGAATTTATATAGTCGTCGATTGACAGAAGGACTTCTTGCGCCCTGCCTACCGCAAAACTCGGTATGACAACCTTGCCCCCGTTTTTTATCGTGTCTTTTATCCCATAGACAAGGCTTTTAAGTATGCTCACCTCACTTTCGAATATGTCAGTTTTGCCTCCATATGTGCTCTCTGTGATTAGTACGTCTCCGCTGAGGTTTTTGAGATCCGCCCCATTGAGCAGTTTGGTTTTTGCCAGGTTTATGTCTCCGGTGTATATCAGCGTGTTTTTCCCATCAGTTACGCGTATGAGCGCGCTGCCTAGGATGTGTCCGGCAGGTATGAAAGTTATCTTAAGGTCCTTTATTGATATCTCTCTTTTGTACTCTACCGCCCTCTGGTGCTTCAGCATCTCTGAAAGCCCTTTCTTGGATACGTTTGAGGGCTCTGAAATGCGCATGTAGTCGCTTATGAGGACCTGCATTAGCTCTAGGGTGGGCTTGGTGGCATACACCTCTCCGCGGTATTCTGCACTGTATATGTGGGGTACATATCCGCAGTGGTCCAGATGCGCGTGCGATATGAATACCGCATCGATATTCCCGAGCTCTTCATCGGTTATTTTTGGAAACTGATCTTCGCTGCCCAGCTTTACTCCCGCATCAAGCAGTATTCTTGTAGAGCCGCTCTCCACCATAATGCAGCTTCTACCAACCTCTCTTGCTGCACCGAAAAATTTTAATTTCAAAAAAACACCAGAACATTATTCCTGGGGGCTTGACGCGCCGTTTTTGCTCTCTTTCTTCTTTATAACGGCTATGTCCTCTAGGTTTATCTCGTTTTGTGGCGGAGCGGACTGTGGCTTTTGGCGCATCCTCTCGCGATCCCTCTCCCTGCGTTCGTTTATTCCGAGAAGCCTTTTTAGCGACCTGTAAAGCTCATCAAGCTTCACGTCTGTTTCCTCTATGAGCTTATTCTTTTCAGATATCAGTTTGCCGTATTCTTCCAGATCGCCTTTTATGTACTCAATTTTCTTCTGCAGCTTTATGAATTTATAGTAGTCTTCGAGTTCAGCATTTATCTCGTTTATTTTTCTTACCATTTCCCGCTCTTCGTTTAGCGATACTCTAGCTCGAGTAGAAAGGTTGAACTCTAATTCGTTTTTCATCCTTTTCAGCGCGCCGGACTTCTTGTTGTTCATTGTTGCCCTGGCGCTTTCTACAAACTTGCTTATAGCATTGAATTCGGCCTCCTTGTAATAGGCTTTTTTGCGGTACCTCTTGACTTCGCTTATCATTTCCAGGCGCTGCTTCCTTATTTCGTCGATTTTCTTTTTTACCTCCTCCGCCTCCTTGTTGTTTGATTCCTTCACGAGATCGTTAAGTGATTTTTTTGCCGGGATTTTTGGCGATTCCTGCGCGGGCGTTGAGGTTGCATTTTCCTGTATCTGAGCCGCAACTACCTTTTCGGAAGCGGCTCCTGCGGCTTGCTCGTTTTCTATTTTATTTGCCTCGTTCAGTAAATCGCCTGCTTGATTCTTTAATTTCCATTTTTGTCTAAAAGCGCCTTGTAGACTTCAAGTAATTTGTCGGTTGACTTCTCAACAGAATACATTTTTGCAGTGTCTACCATTTTCTTATAGTAACCGAGGTTATTTATAACCTTTTCTATTTTATGTGCACAGTCATCTCCATTTCTTGGAGCGAATTTTTCCCCGTTTTTGCCGTTTATTATCATCTCCCTCAGGGCCAGGTAATCAGCCCCAACAACTGGCACCCCGGATGCCATTGCCTCCAGTGACACTATGCCCTGGGTCTCAAAAGTTGAGGGCATGCAGAATACGTCTGCGGCTGCATAGTAACGGGGAAGTTCCCTTTCGTCAACAAAGCCTGAAAAATGCACGATGTCGGCAAGGCCGTACTTTGCGGCCATATTCTTATAATAATCCAGCATCGGACCGGTTCCTGCGATGAGAAACCTGTATATTTGTTTCTTCTTCAGTATTTTGGCGGCTTTGAGCATTACTTCTATGTTCTTTTCTACACTTATCCTTCCAACATAAAGCACAAGCCTTTCCCTTTCTGATTTTAAGTATTTCCGGCGTATTTTCTCTCCGTTGACATTTGGATTGAACTTCTTTGTATCCACGCTGTTAGGTACCACGTAAGAATTGCCTATGGAGTGCCTGTTAAGAAGGTTCTTTATCGATGTGCTTGGCGCTATGACTCCGTTGCACTTGCCATAAAAGAACTTCGCGTATGGCCATGATGATTTTATCAGAAACCTTTGCACCACCTTGTTGGACGTTGTATACTGTTTTATTACCTCGCTCCGGGTAAATAACGTATGAAATGACCCGACGGTCGGGGTCTTGTTGAGCTTGGCATACAAGAGTCCGTACATGCCCACAGTAAAGGGCGTATGTAGGTGCGTTATGTCGAATTTCGAAAAGCCGAACTTTATCGAAGCAATGAGAGGCATCCATGCGAGGTTGTATTGAGGGTATTTCTTGAACTTTATGCTCGGCAGTATTATTGTCCTGTCGTTCTTTTTAACGGCCGCCTTGGTTCTTGAGTCGCCGCTTGCAATTATGAATACCTCGTGGCCGCGCTTCTCAAGTTCCTGCTTGAAATTCAGCATAGAGCTTACTACACCGTCGACGGATGGGAGGAAGGTGTCTGTGAAAAATTGTATTTTTAGGTGGTCCTGCATGTATAAACCTTAACAAGCCATATCATATTCTTATGGCTTCTCCATGCGACGCCTTAATCTTTTCTTCCGCTTTTTTGGTAAATGCGGTTGCCTTTATTTTTATTCCGCTAGCGGGGCTTCCGTTGCTGAGTACCTTGTAGTTGCGAAATTCGAACTCTGTTTTGCCCTCGGCCGCCGATATCCTACCGATCTGTTCCAATGTGATATATTTGAGCTTTTTACTTCTCCAGATGGTAAACCCCTTTTTTCTAAGCAACTCTGGATGCTTTGCTGTCATTCTGGTAAATTTGTGCTTTCTGACACCCGCATTTCCTACCCCTCCGCGATCTCCGGCGCCCCTGGCATTCTTTATGTTGCCAGCGCCCCATCGCCTAGTTCCGAAGTATTTCCTGTTCCTTTTTTCTTTTCTAACTACCATTAAATCATCCTTCCTATGAGTTTATTTATCTCGGAGCCCTGGTATCCAAGCGAACCGCCTTGATTGAAGCCCAGCTTGGTGCTTTTGTACCCATGCCTCGGCGGATGCAGCCTGAAAGGCAGCTTCTCCTTTATTTTTGTTATTTCCATGTCTTCCGGCTTTGGATCCTTTATATTTAGGTATTTGGAAAACAGCTTCTTCATTGTAGGCTCATCTATTTCCCCATACGCGATGTAGTTGCTGCATTTCTTAAGCATGCCGTTATATGATGGCGAAGGCTTTATTATTACGCAGTTGCTTACCCTTTTAAGGTGTAGCCTGTCCAAAGTATCGTTGATTGTGCCGCGAACGTTTACCCTGCCACGAATTCTGACTGCAACTATAAGCTTACTTTCCTCTGCCATATTGAACATCTCGGAATAAATAGGTATTCTAGTTCTTTAGCCTAATTAATATTTTTAATACTTTTTAATTTTTAACATTAAAATTTTTCTTGACTGGCGGATTGCGCATATCCTATTAAATCCTTAGATATAAATTTCTTGCTATTTGCGATTTAGACTGGAGTGCTTTTTAATTTCGGTTCAGACCAGCTTTCGGGCAGACGCTGGAGGCTATTGGTCTTTTTGCCCTTCGGAGTACTTGGAGTTCATTATCTTGAATATTTTTTCTGCCTTCTTGGGGCCTATTTTGTCAACGCGGCAAAGTTCTTCGATGGTTGCTTCGGAAATCGCTTTTATGCTGCCGAAATGTAACAGCAGCGCCGTGGCGATTTTTGGGCCTATGTCCGGAATGTTTCCTATGATGTACTCCTGAAATTGTGCGTTGGTGCGGGCCCGCCTGCCTCTTTTTGGCGAAGCCTGTGGCAGTTCCGTTGTTTGCTCCCATCTGGCCAGCATATACAACAGGTCTGCGGTTTCCTCTGCGCCCCTTGAAAACATAAACGGTATCCCGTATCTTATGTACAGCGACAATACGGCTCCGAGCACAGCTTTCCTATTGAGCCTTATCTCGGAGGCATCGCCCTCTACAATAACAAGCGGCTTTTCATATGCAGCTTTAAGCCTTTCGGACTGATCGAATATCCTTCCGCTTATTATTGAGCTCTCTAGGTCGTGGACGGTTTTGCGCTCCACGCACACCTTTCCGGATATCAGGTAATCCCCGATTTCCAGGGTTCTCATTTCGATGCTTGCATGCTGGGCTAGGCGTGAGAGGAGTTCTTTGCTTCTCTCCCTTTGATCTACGATTATGGTGGGCTTGTCCTGCATATTTTCTGCCATTTGAGCTTAAAGGCATAAAAATTTAATTTTATGACTGCAAGTATAACCTTGGCTTTATTTTAACTAATAGAATGTTTGATATGCAAATAACAAATAATATGTGCTTTTGATGGCAAAGAATTTGAATACTATGGAGGACCAGGAGCAGACGATATCCGAGATCAGCGTTGCAGCGGCAAATACCACCACATTCATACTGGGAAGCAAGGTCATATCATTCCTGTTCCTTGGCATAGCCTTCATTGCAATAGCTAGGCTTCTGGGGCCGTCTGTTTATGGCATATATGTTATGGCTACTTTCGCAGCGGGAATCTTCGGCTCTGCTGGAAGCTTTGGAATAGGTACCACGCTTAACAAGTTCGGAGCCGAGCACAAGGGCAACGCCCAAAAGCTCTCTGAGCTGACTTCCAACGGCATGTTCGTGCTTATGGTTTTTGGCATCGTGCTGTCTGCCGTTCTGTTCCTTTTGAGCGAGCCTATAGCCTTCTACACGCTGCACAACGGGGGCCTGGCGTACGCATTCCGTGGCATATCCGTAACGGTCCTGATTTCGATGATGTTTGGCGCATCTTACGCCATACTGATAGGTGTTGGCAAGGGCCTTCAAGCGGCCATAGCCATAGTCGTAGAATCGGTATTTCAGTCGGTAATAGGTATTTCGCTGGCGTTTATGCACTTTGGTGCTATTGCGCCGATTATCGGATTGATCAGCGGACTTGCAGCCGGGCTGTTGCTAGGGCTGTATTATATCTTCCATGACGGCGGCGTAAGACTGATAAGGCCAGAGTTTAATAAGATAAAGGGCATTCTTTCATTTTCCACCCCAATCGCGTTGTCCAACATATTCAATGTCATAGTAAACAACCTATCGCTTTTTGTGCTTGGAATCTTTACCACCTCGTTTGTGATAGGAAATTTCGGAATTGCAACAAAGGTTAATTCCCTATTTGATATCGTACTGGGGTCCATAGGCGTATCGCTTTTGCCTGCATTTACCACTGTGATGAAGCACAACAAGATAGCGGAGAGGACTGGAAGGTTTTACAGCTATTCGGTATATATCGCATTCCTGATAATGAGTCCTGTCATATTCCTGGTGGCTTTTCTTGCAAAGCCGTTTTCATATGTGGCGTTCAGCTCGGCTTACAGCACCGCACCGGGATACATATTGCTTATGAGCGTGGGCGTCCTCATATTCATAGCTGGCTCCTACGCCAACAGCCTTCTAGTTAGCGCAGGCAGGGTCAAGGAGGTATTGAAGAACAATCTCATGGTTTCTGCCATAGAGGTGGTTCTGCTTGTTCTTCTTGTACCCGCCTTTAAGGGCATGGGGCTGGCGCTGCTGCTGTTCATAATATATCCGTTTCTGATCGACATCTTTTTCATAAGAAGCATAAGACGCATTTTCAAGTTTAGCATGCATGTAAGGAAGGTTGCTATGATAATGGTTGCCGACCTGATAACTATGGTTTTTATCTACCCACTTATACTCGTCTTTGGAGGCATGTATATCCCGTTGATAATAGTTTCTGCCGTAGTAGTAATAATAGTGTATCCGCAGATGGCCGCGCTGCTTGGCGGCATTAACAAGAGGGATATAAAGCTCATAGGCGATACGGTAGAGAAGGTGCCAGTTGTGGGCTTGCTTCTTGGAATCCTTCTCCGTTACACGGATATTATGGCTAGGGATTAGCTGCTTTGCCGAAGTCCAGGGCGCTCTTCAATAGTGCCAGGAACAATGGCGCCGGATGCTCAGGCCTGGACTTGAGCTCGGGGTGGGCCTGTGTGCCTATCCCAAATGAACCAGGCCACTCTATCAACTCTACTAGTTCGTTGTCCGGAGTGGTTCCGCTTATTATCAGACCGTTTTTTTCCAGCACTTCGCGGTAATTGTTGTTCAGTTCGTACCTGTGCCTGTGCCTCTCGCTTATATTTTTCTGCCCATATGCAGAATAGGCGGCTGTGCCTTCCTTGAGCACTGCTTCCCAGGCCCCAAGGCGCATTGTTCCGCCCTTTCTGTCTATTGATTTCTGAGTCTCCATTATGGATATTACAGGGTCCTTGCATTCGGGATCAAATTCCGAGGAGGATGCGTCCTTTATTCCGCATACGTTCCTGGCGTACTCTATTGCCATAAGCTGCATGCCATAGCATATCCCCAAGTAGGGCATTTTCTTGCTCCGGGCGTATTCTATCGCCTTTATCATGCCTTCTGTGCCTCGCTTACCGAAGCCGCCGGGCACTATCATCCCCGAATTTCCTGAAAGCAGCTTTTCTATTTCGGCAGGGCTTTTTCCCTCCAGTTTTTCGCTTTCCACCCAGTTTATGCTTAGCTTTGTGCCGTGCTCCATTGCAGAATGCACAAGGGCCTCCTTCACGCTTG
The DNA here is from genome assembly GCA_009387755.1 of Candidatus Micrarchaeum acidiphilum ARMAN-2. Lineage (NCBI taxonomy): Archaea > Nanobdellati > Microcaldota > Candidatus Micrarchaeia > Candidatus Micrarchaeales > Candidatus Micrarchaeaceae > Candidatus Micrarchaeum > Candidatus Micrarchaeum acidiphilum. The sequence goes on along the minus strand of GG697241.1, from coordinate 251,769 downwards.
CATAGGAGTCGTGGAGATTCATGTATTTTCCGACTATTGCGATGCTTACGGCTTTTTGCGCAGAGCCGAGCGAATTCACCCTTGAAGTCCACCTGTCCAACTCTTCCTTTCTCAGTTCGCGCTTTGGAAGCCTGAGCTGCTCTATTATCATCTTGTCCAGGTTCTGCTTCATCAGCTCGGCAGGAACCTCGTATATCGTATCTATATCGTGATCGTCTATAATCCTTTCAGGCGGCAGGTTCGAAAACAGGGCTATTTTGCTCTTCGCCTGGATAGTCAGGGGTTTTGAAGACCTGCATACTATAAAATGTGGCTGTATGCCGCTCTGCATAAGGCCTTTTATTGCAATCTGTGTGGGTTTTGTCTTCTGCTCCCCTACGCTTTCCAGCTCTGGGACAAACGATACGTCAACGAATACGACTGATTCGTTTAAGGCAAGCTGCCTCATGGCCTCTATGAAGTAGCTGTTTTCGATGTCACCTACGGTGCCGCCCACCTCTATAATCATTATTTCAGCGTTTTTCTTTGCAGCTGCGTCTTTGACCTTCTCAAGAATTAGATCGGTAAGGTTGGGCACCATCTGCACGTCCCTTCCAAGATAGTCGCCCCTCCGCTCCTTTGCAATTATTTCACTGAAAAGCTTGCCGCCGGTTATCGACGAATTCGTATCTAGATCCTTGTTAAGGAACCGCTCATAGTTCCCGAAATCCATGTCGACCTCGCTTTTGTCATCCAGTACGAATACCTCGCCATGGCGGTAGGGGTTCATTGTCCCGCAATCGTAATTCAAGTAGCCATCAAACTTTAACGGCATTACGTTATAGCCGTACATGTCCAGTATCTTTGAGATAGATGCGGACACTATGCCCTTGCCTATTCCGCTAAGAAGAGATCCGAATATGACTATATACTTGGCTTGCATATAGTTTATGGTACAATTAGATTAAAAAGTTTTTCGTTCCTCATTTCTTGTGTTTGCATGAGAGCTTTTGCATCGATAGAGCCTGACGAAGAACTGTTGTCAAAGATTTACGCGCTTGTGAATTCATCCAGGCTAGACGGGATTAGAATTGTAGAAAAAGACAAACTGCATCTGACACTGCTTTTCATGGGCAACACGCAGCGCGGGAATCTGGAATCCCTTTCAAAAATGATTGAATCGGAGCACTTTAGCAAATTCGATATATGCTTTAGAGGTTTTGATGTTTTCACGCATTCGGACCCCAGGGTGCTTTTTGCAAAAGTAGGTGAAGGCGCTACAGTGCTCGGCGAGCTCCATGGCAGGCTTGCTTCCATGGCATCTGAGTGCGGCGTAGCATTTGACAGAAAGCAGTTTGCCCCGCATTTGACAGTAGGGAGGTTTGCCGGCAAGGTTGAAATGGCCGAATTGAAAGTGTTTCTCGACTCTTTCGAAGACACGGAGTTTGGATGTTTCACATGCAGAGCCATAAAGCTTAAAAAAAGCGAATTCTTAGAGGGTAAATCCGTATACTCTGACGTTTATGTAAAAGACTTTGACAGCTAACTTGGGCTTTTTATGGTCCGCTCGAACTGCTCCAGAGTAGTTTTGTTTAGCAGCTCGCCTGGTCTATACAGCCTGTCACCTAACAGGATGTCGAAACTCATCCCCACCTTTGCGTCTAAGGCAATGTTTCTAGTCGCGTTTCCGAAAAGATCGACTTCGAAGATTGGGATTTTGTACTTCTTCTGCATCTTCATTACCTCTTTGAGTATCTCGATATCCTGGTTGTTTTGCATACCTATCAGCCTAGCTTCCAGGTGCGGACCGTGCAAGGATTTCAGAAATGAGGCTATCTTCGGCTCTAGGGGCAGCACCGTCTTGTATGCCCTGGCGCAGAAAAGGGCGGATGAATTGACGTCATATATTGAGAGTATCAAGTCATAGGAGATGTTCTGCGCGGATATGTACCTCTGGCTTGTCTCGCCGTAGACCGTTGATGCGGATTCGCCCACGTTTAGGTACTTTGAATCCTCATTTGCGTCAATTTTGGACTTTGAAACGTGCGGCCGCTCCTTGAAGGTCAGGATGAGCTGCTTTTGCGCAACAGATTTGTCAGAGATTTTTGCAGAAAGGACATCCTCAAAGCTCAAGGCATCACCACATAAAGATTTATAGATATTTTGTAGTATAAAAATATATTATTACAGATAGTTTAATAAATGTGACAAGCATAAAGAAAATGCAACTTTATTTTGCTTTCTTTTGCCGGCGCCTTTGATTGGCCTGCAATAAAATGTGAAACCGCTATCGGGGTTCTTAAATGGAAATAGAAGTTCTGAGAGACGATGATAAGGTATTCGAATTCGTGCTCAAAGGTGCCACTGCAAATTATGCAAATGCCCTTCGAAGGATTGCGATAAACGGCATAAAGGCATTTGCAATAGACAAGGTAACAGTGTACGAGAATACCAGTTCCATGTTCGACGAATACATCGCGCACAGGATAGGCCTGGTGCCATTGATTACACCGCACGGCTCGTCGGACAAAGACGAAATACTTTTTACGCTGGAGGCGGCCGGGCCTGGCACGATTTATTCCAAAAGTCTGGAAAGCTCGGATAAGAGCGTGGTTGTGGCAAACCCGAATATACCGATTATAAAATTAGGCAGGGACCAGAAGATAAGGATTGAGGGCAAGGCAGTTATGGGCTCTGCATTGAAGCATGCAAAGTTCCAGCCCGGGCTTGTGACATACGAAGCCACCGCAGATGATGAATTCAAGTTTTATGTTGAAACTTTCGGCCAGATGCCGCCTAGGGATATCATTATTAAAGCTTGCGACGCAATAAAGGAAAACATGAAGGAATTCTCCAAGGTATTGAAAAAGCTTGAATGATATGCGGAGGTGGCAGAGCATGGCCAAATGCGCAGGACTGAGGATCAATTTTTAATAATTAATTATTAAAATTGTTTGGAACTCCTGTGTCTTTAGGGACTGCGTGAGTTCAAATCTCACCCTCCGCAATAAGTGATGATAATGAAGACAAATGCTGAAAACAATCAGATAAAGGAATGGATTGGCCTTTTGAAAAGCGAGAGGAGCAAGAACCGGGACAGAAAGCTCTATGGCAAGCTGATCAAGATGGTTGACATGCCGAAGAGGAAGAGGCACGTAGTGGACCTCTACAAGATAAATGAAAACTCGAATGATGGCGATGTGGTAATAGTGCCTGGCAAGGTCTTGTCAAAGGGAAGCATAGACCACAAGATAAGCTTGTCTGCAATCTGGTATTCGCAAAGCGCAAAAAAAACGCTCGAAAAGGCCAATTGCAGCATATTGCCGTTTTCCGAGGCGCTGAAGCAGAAGAAGATAAAGATTGTTATATAGGCGCATTGATATGAAATCTAAAAACGGAACTGAAAGGTCCAAGGATTCCGAAAAGCGGGTTTTTGACGCAAAAAACATGATTCTGGGCAGGCTGGCCAGCGTAGTGGCCAAGGAACTGCTCAGCGGCAAGGACGTTTATATAGTAAATGCAGAGTCCGCAGTCATAAGCGGCAGCAAGAAGGTCATAAAGGAGAAATACAAGACAAGGCTTGATCTCCAGGAAAAGGAGAATCCGGAGCACTCGCCTTACTGGTCTAGAAGGCCGGACATGCTGGTAAAGCGTGTAGTCAGGGGCATGCTTCCATACAGAATGCCCAGGGGCAAGGAGGCGTTTAGGAGGCTTAAGGTGTTTATGGGCGTTCCAGATGAGCTTAAAGGGGTAAAACCAGTAGATTTAAATATTAAGGACCCAAAGAGTATTTACTCTGGATACATAACCGTGGCAGAGCTTTCAAAACTGCTTGGCTACGATAGGTTTGAGAAGTATTAAAGATGGTTTTTATGGCAGCAGAAGCCACAGAAGAAGCGAAGGTTAAGGTCGACGAGCCACAAAAGGCACAGCCGAAAAGGTCTAGCAGAGCAGCCAGGAAGAAGAAGGATGAAAAAGTCATATTCAAGAAGAGCAAACGCAAAAACTGCATTGCCAGAGGATCGGGCAAACCAGGAAGCGGCATCATAAGGGTCAATGGCGAGCTTATTGAGATAATTGAGCCGCGTGAGCTCCGAGAGGAGATGCTGAAGCCCGTTCACGTTTCTGATATAACCCGGTCGGTCACAAACGGGATAGATATCGATATAAATGTACACGGCGGCGGAGTCAGCTCAAGGGCGCAGGCGGTTGCAGGCGTAATTGCAAGGATAATATCAGACTTCGCCGGAAGCGATACTGTTAGAAAGGAGATTATTAGGTATGACAGGACGCTGCTCATAGATGATCCTAGAAGGGTAGAGTCGAAGAAGTTCCTGGGAACCAAAGCAAGGGCCAGATTCCAGACTTCGTATAGATAGACGTTTAAGATTTGTAGATGATAAAAATGATGATGCCGGTAAGGTGCTTCACATGCGGCGCAGTTGTCGCAGACAAATGGGAGGAGTACAACAACAGGGTAAACAAGAACGGCGAAGACGCAAGCAAGGTCCTCGATGAACTTGGATTCAAGAGATACTGCTGCAGAAGGATGTTCATAAGCAACGTAGAGCTTATAGATGAATTTATAAATATGGGAAGGAAGTAAGCAATTTGAAGTGGCGTTAAGTATGGGGCCGTCTGCTAGCTTGGTAGGCTTCCAGCTTGGGGTGCTGGCGACCCGAGAAAAAATTCGGGAATTCAAAAGCGCTCTTTGCATGTGCTGAAAATCTCGGCGGCCCCAAAGGTGTTTAAATGAGCGAAGAAGCATTTATGGCAAACCAGAACGATTACCTAGAGGCAGGAATACATATAGCAACAAAGGTAAAGACCCCGGGAATGAAGAAATTCATATACAAGGTTAGGGACGATGGGCTTTACCTGCTGGACCTCAAAACCATAGATTCAAGGGTCAGCGTAGCTGCCAGCATGGTGGCCAGGTACGATCCGAAGGACATAATAGTGACAGCTTCAAGGATTTACGCCATACCGGCAGCGGAAAAATTCGCGGAGGCCATAAACGCGAAGTTCATCCGTGGAAGGGTCACTCCGGGCATATTCACAAATCCGCTCAGGGAGAATTTCATGGAGCCCAAGCTCATATTCATAAGCGATTCTAGAAACGAGAAGCAGGCGGTAAAGGAGGCCAGCAAGATAGGGATACCGATAATAGCACTTTCCGACACCGACAATATAACCAAATTCATAGACCTCATAGTTCCGGTGAACAACAGGGGGAGAAGGTCGCTCGCTTTCGTCTACTACCTTCTTGCAAGGGAAGTGCTTAAGAAAAGGGGGACCATAAAGGCCAACGAGGAATTCGCTTACAAGGTGGACGACTTCGAAGCAAAGGTCGAGATGAAGCAGCAGGCGCAATAACTTTAGCGCGGCAAAACTGCCGAACTGATTTTTATTTTTATATAGCTACATAGAACAGCGCAGCTGCCAGATATGTCAGAAGGGCAACGGACATGGCGCCCAGGCTTGCATTTCTGATTATAGAATATGCAGCGGACTTTGGATTTTTGCCTTTGTAGATTCCGAGCACGGCAACATATGCGAGTGCTATGTCTACCATGACTATCGGGATTAGGTATACCGCATTGCCCTGAAACGGCAGGTAAAGGAAGAACATTGCAATGCTTATGGCTATGGCTTCGAAATAGAGCACGGCCGCTACGGCTCCGGAGTTTCGCAGCTTAAGATAGTAGACCACGTTTTTTATGTGTCTTCCCTTTGTGTCGCCGGAATAATCGCGCATCATTCCATGAATCTCCCTTGCCAGTCCGCTTAGGAATATTACAAACGATATCAGTATTATGTTAGTATTGAATGAGTCTGCTACTATAAAGTTGCCGTATATGAACGGTATCACCATAGTAAATGCTATGTAAAGATTACCGACGAGAAGCACCTCCTTGAGCTTGTAGCTATAGAGTATTGCAAGCACTGCAAAAGCTACCACTATGATAAACGCATACGCGTTGATAAATACGCTCGGCAGTATCCCAATAATGAAGCAGGATATGATTACGTACATGGCGCCCTTTTTTGAAATCTTTTTCGACACCAATGGGCGATCATACCTTTTGTTGAACCTGTCCACTTTTATGTCGAAATAGTCGTTCACTGCAAAGGCGCCCATGCTTACGAATATTGGAGGTATGAGTGCGAGTACGAATATTCCAGGTGAAGGAAGCACGCCGGAGATCAGCTCTGCAGCCACGACTGCTATTGCTAGCATGACGCTATGCTCTATGCGCGTGAGTTTCAGTACTGCTGATAAACTTGCCATTTGCATCAGAGGTATTAATAAATATTAAAATTTAATAAAGGATAATGGATTTTGTGTTTGTGGATCTGTGGCGCAACTTGGACAGCGCGTTCGGCTTCGGACCGAATGGTTGCGGGTTCAAAATGCAGCTTTACGCATGAAAATCCCGCCAGATCCGCATTCATTTTTTCCTTTCATTCGGTAAAGTACGAGATTTTTGTCTGCTTTATGCTGCGCATGGTGCTCCAGTGCTCGCGCACGTGTGAGAGGAGCGCTGAATTGGTCAGATTGCCGCGCACGGCATCTATCGTCTTTGAATCCGAAGGGTATCCAGAGCCTATTCTTATCCGGAGGCTCTTTTCTATTTTTTTTACTTCGCGGTCGCGCACCACCTTGGCTATTATGCTTGCCGCGGATACCACAGGGTACTTTGAGTCTGCCTTGTGCTCGGATATCACCTTTGTAAATTTTATGCCCTTCTGGGCCTTTTGCTTTAGGCCGATTACCTTTAGGGGCTTGCCAGAAGACATCTTGAACCGTATGCCGAACTTTTCCTGTATCACGTCTGGCGAATCCAAGTACACGGTGCCTATGTCCTCCTTTAGCTGGTCGAAGAGCTTGGCGAAGCGTATTGCCTCAAGTTCGTTTAGCGATATTTTGTTTGACATGGCCTGGTTTATTTCGGCAGGTGTTATCTTGTCCACGGCTATGGCGTCTGATATGGAATTTATGGATTTGAAAAGCAGTTCACGGCGCTTACGCGAAAGCATTTTGGAATCACGCACGCCTATTTCGGCGAACTTGCGCTCGTTAGATTTTTTTACGGCGACCAATGCTATCACAAGCGGGCCGAGTAGCGCGCCCCTGCCGGCTTCATCTCCGCCACAGATTATTATTTAACCACCCACGCAAAAGGTACGCGCAGGAACGCGTCAAATTAGCTTTCTGTCCACAACTATATAGTCATTGACAGCGTGTATAGCATTGTAGGGTATCTTCATTTGCCCGGCATCGACCTTCATTTTTGAAAACAGGTTGCTGTCGGGGTTCGGCTCTATGATGAAGGCGTTTATCTTTCCGGTTAGTGGATTGATCTCTGCATCTAGGAATCTGCCTACATCAAAACCGTCGTTGGTTATCACTTTCTTGTTCACTAGTTGCCTTCCTATTATGAATTTTACCATTTTTTCACCTTCGGACCTAATATTCTCAATACTATTTATTTATAGAGTATTTAAATAGTTTTATGTTTTTAAACCTTTTATGGCAGTGACCCGCAACAATGCTTAAATTTCTGTCAGAATAGAAAAATTTGGTGCAACGATGCAAGATTCGCAGGCCCCTGATTCTGGGATAATACTCAAGGACAAACAGGCAAAGATACTGCTTTATCTTAGGGACAACGCTGACAGCTCATACATCAGCAATCTGGCCGAGTATGCCAATGCCACATATGTGCACACGTGCAACTTTATAAACACCTGCGAACACCTAGGCATAGTAAAGAGCGAAAGGCACGGAAAGATAAAGCAGATAAGGCTGACAGACAAAGGCATACAAATAGCAAATCTCATAGCCAACATGTACTCCTGGCTGCAGAGCGCAAAGCAGACTGCCGGGCAGGTCGCTGACGAGCAGCAGAAGCCTGCCGCAGAGACAAGATTATAGGCGCACTATGGGCTGAAGTTGCGGCAGTCCTATTTTCTTCAGTGTGGCATCAGGTTCCGCATAGTAATCCCTTACTATTTCGCTTATGCTCCTTATGTCGCGCTTGCCGATTCTGTTGAGCTGGGCCAGTATGGCGGCCCTCACGTTTTCCTCTGCCAGTATGTCTGATGGCGGAACGCCCATGATCCCGGACAGGAGGTCCCTGTACTGCACGCTGGGCAGGATCGGAGACGCCTTGTGGGTCTTGTAGTCGAATTTGTACAGGTCGGAAAGCAGTATTTGCGTCTCTATGCCGGTTATTTCAGATATCTGTATCACCTTCCTGTGCGGCTTTCCGTTTTCCCATACGTTTGACACCACCATGAGCGCGTCTATGACAGGTATTATGTCCTTTGGAACGTTCATTGGCGAATGCTCGAGCCTGTTTATTATATCTCTGGTAGAAGACGAATGGATTGTTCCGAGCGCTATCTTTCCAATGTTCATTGCAGTTATCATGTCATTGGCTTCCTCGCCCCTTACCTCTCCTATTATGACAAGGTCGGGCCTCATCCTTAGGGAGTTCTTCACCAGTTCTACCATTGGCATCTCGTTGTTTGTTTCGAGGCTTACCGCATTTTCCTGCATGCTCATGTCAAGTTCGCGGGTTTCCTCTATCGCGATTATCCTCTGCTCGGGCCTGGTAAATGAGAGCAGCGAGTTGAGAAGAGTAGTTTTTCCGGCTGCCGGCATCCCGCCGATTAGTATGTTGGCAGGCCTAACCCTGAATCCGTCCATGTAAAGCCAGAGTCTTGCAGCTATAGAATAATCAAATGTCCCAGAGTTTACAAGGTCAATCACACTAAGGGTCTGCTTTTTGAAGTTCCTTATGGTTATATCGTAGCCCTCCGGAGAGTATATGACATTGGACCTGCTTCCGGTTGGAAGATGTATGTCTTGTATGTTGCCACCCGCAGCCTGATTTGTGGTGTAGAGCTTCATTTTCTTTACGAATCTCGCCAGTTGCTCCCTGTCCTCAAACCCGCTTTCGAGTTTCTTTTGGCCGACCTTGGAATCATACACAAATATGTTCTTGGTATTGTTTATCATTATGTCTTCTACGTCCTGGTTTATGAGCTGGGGGGTTATTGGGGAGAGGTCGTTCATGTCCTTGTATATCTCGTCTATTTGCTGGTCGGATATGTCGGCATTTATGCTCTTGGCCACATTTGTGACCAGTTCCTTCCTCTTATCGTCCTTGACGACGCTAATGAACTTACCGATAAGTTTGTCCAGTATTTGATCTTCTATATCCAACAGCGCGCCATCCATAAAAAACCCTCGTCTTTGGTATATAGATGGCAGGATAAAAATATATAAGAATAAGTAAAAATTCTTTGCTTTGTTTCTCAGTTGTTTAGCAATGAATCAATTATGAAGTCGTTGCTGTATTTGGATAGCGCCTCATAAGATTCGCCGCTTCCTAGAAGAAGAACGGGTATCCCGGTCGTGTCAGCTATTGATATTACACTTCCGCCCTTGGCATCGCAGTCGATCTTGGTTAATATTATGCCGTCTATTTTTATTGCTTTTGAAAGCTCTTTTATTTGCTCGGCTATTATGCTGCCTGCAGTGCTTTCTCCTACAAATAAGGTTATGTCGGGCTGCACTACTCTGACAATCTTCTGCATTTCCGATAGCAGATTCTTGTTCGTCTCCTGGCGGCCTGCCGTGTCTATAAGCACTGCGGGCATGCCATGCGACCTTGCATAGTTTATCGCATCGAATGCCACGCTTGCAGGATCCGCCCCGTAGCCGCTTTTTATTACTTCGGCGCCAACGGCTTTTGCGTGGTATTCGGTCTGCTCTATGGCAGCTGCCCTAAATGTGTCGCTTGCGCTTATTACGGTTGGAATGTTCATTTTCTTCAGCTTGTAAGCCACCTTGGCTATTGTGGTGGTTTTACCGGTGCCGTTTGGTCCGAGAAACAGGATTTTTACTGGTATGCTCCCCTCCTCGGCCCTTTTCAGCACGTAATCGAACACATCTATCCCGGAATTATTTATTTTGAGAACTTCTAGGAGGGCCCCTTTGACATCTCTTTTGAGTTGGGAGCCTATGTTCTTAGAGTCATATTTCGACTCGCGCATTGACTGTGAGAGCTTGGATATAAATTCCTCTGTGGTCTTGTATGAAACGTCAGATTGCAGCATCGAAATTTTGAGTTCTTCAGTGAAATTTTCTATATCCGAATCGCTAAGCTTTATACTTTTCAGGAACACGCCCTTTATTTTTGTCTGTATTGAGAGATTTACTTCATCGTTTTTTTGCTTGGGTGGAGGCATCATTTCCTTTGGTTTTTCTTCAAGATTTTGCTCTTTTGGCTGGAGCTGCGGCACTTCATACTTTTGGGTTTCTTGCGGGGCAGTTTGTGGCTGCTGCTGTGAAGGCTCTTCTGATTCCTCTTTTTCAGTGAAATTGTGTATGATCCCAGACAGCTTCTTTTTTAGTTCATCAAACATAGTGACAACACCAACCCGTAAACGGTGCAGGCTTCCTTTGCTTCATACAACCACTGCACCATTTAATTTCGCTATTGATTGCTAAGTTGCTCTAGCCTGTAATTGAGATCTAGGATCGCGCTTTCTAGTTCGCCTTTGTTCTTGGAAAGCTCTGTTATGTACTTGCTCTCCTTTTCTATCATGCGCGAAACGAACGATTTTGCCTCTTCTACGGTTTCTTCAATCATGTAGCCCGCACCTATGTTTATTATTATTTTGTCCCCCGCCTCGACCTTTCCGTATAGGTATGAGGAATTGCTTATCGGTGCCAGTATGTTATGGCCTTTTATCGAGTCCATATTTTCCAGCGTGACTTTTGTCGTGTTCAGGTCGTTGAGCAAGTCCATGCTTGCTTCTATGGCCTTTGTCGTGAGCAAGTACTGGTTCTGGTAGACTTGCCGTATATAGTTGAGGGTAAATATGGACTCGCTTTTTTCTTTGTCCGGAACGTTTTCTGCCATTTTCAAACGCCTTGCTCTGGTTTGCCCTAGATTTTGGCTTTATTCCAATTTCTTTATATTGCTTATTTCTATCTCGCTCTTTTTAAGCCCTTGCTTGCTCCCCAGCTTTATCAGCGCGATGTTTTTTGCATGCGTCTCGTTCTCCGCGCTGATTTCTATGCTGAAGGCGGCATGGCCGCGCTTTATGAAACCGCTTATATTGTATTTCATGTATATCACACCATTATTCTATATGCAAAGCGTCAATAATCCTTCCGAACTCATATCCCGTGGCAGTCTCGCCAACGATTGCCCCTTTTGAGTTGGCGACAGTTGATATCCCTATACTTAGGGAGCCCATATTTGAAGTAGTCCTTACTGAATCGAAGCCGAGTATCTCGTCTAGTCTTTCCTTCTCCTCGTCAGAGCACCGGTTATTTACTACAAGGCCCTTATTTGTGAGTATGTTGTTTGCTCCTGGTGTTTTGAATCCGCCAATTTCGATTGGAATAGTTTCTACGCCGAGGGTGTCTCCAATCTCCTTTATCTCTGGCTTCGAGTATTCTGGATTTACTATGGCAAACTTGTCATTTGCGAGAAGGTTATTGCCTATTGCGTTGAGGCTGCTGTCAAGCACTGCAACATTTATGCCAAGCCCTTTAGATTTAAGGGACTCCAACTCCGACGCTGTAATCATTGATGAGAGCACGATGCCGTTCGAATTCGCCCTCGAGAATATGCCTATCAGGTCTGAGCTGAATACCGACAGGCGCACTGGGCTTACCCCCAGGATTTCGCTTATGATGTCCATGCTTTTTGGGGTAGTTGCATTCCCTATAAACGCATAATCGTCAGTTGCAGTTATGAAGGCTCCGACGTAGTCGCTGCCGTTTATCCTTAACTTTGCTGCACCCATCAGTAACACCGTTGCTGAATCTGAATCAGGACCGATTTATGTCGATCATTTAGGCTTGTTTTCGGCGCCATTTTCCTTTGCCTTGGTAGCATCCGGCCTTTTCGGTTTCTGCGCGGGGGCCTCCTTTGCCTTTTTCTTGTCGTTCTTCTCCTCCTTCTTGGTCTTTTCTGGCTGCGCAGCGGCCTTATCGGATAGCGGCTTTACCTTGGCTATTCCGTTATCCATCGTAACGGTTACCTTTATAGGAAGCATGCTCCTGTAGTGGCTTTTGAATATTAAGGTGTTCAGCGACGGATCCAGCCTTACCTTGTCTAAGTCGGTTTTTGTGTAATGGGCAACGGCCTCACGTATGAATGCGGCGGCCTTCCTGTGCCTTTTCACCCTTGGCTGGGTCACTAGGTATTTTCTTATGTTTATGGTAAGCAATTTTTCTGGCATGATTTCACTTCTTGTTCTTTATCTTCGTATGGCGCCAGTTTCTGGTAAACTGGTTGTATTCTATGCCCTTATGCGTTCGCAGCACGGCAAGCAGCGGTATCCTCCTTGCCTTCTTTAAGTGCTTGCCGAGTTTCAGCTTGTCTTCAAAAGTTTTTTTTGACATTAAAAACACCTATTTGTGCTTAAATTCTATGTGCGTTTCCGGGCGGCGGTTTATTTTGCTGAGCAATGCGAGAAGGTTGCGCTCGGACACCTTGCCCATTATCTGGTTTGACTGTACCAGTGTCACAATCATGTTCACGAGCTGCATATAGAGCTCGTTGTTTGATACTTTTATGTTCATAAGGCGTTCATAGGCACTGGGTTCAAGCAGTTGATGCATGAGCTGCCTTATCTGGCGCTCCTGCTCCATCTCTTTGTACATTCTGTTTAGTTCCTTCTTGATCTCTTTGTCTTCCTCTTCTGCCATGATGAACATCCCGCAGGGCCGCTAAGCGCCCCCGTTCTTTATTATTTCGTTGCTGATTTTGTCCATAAATGACTTGCCTTCTGGAGTTATCACGCGCCCGGCCTTTGTCTTCTTTATGAACTTTATAGATTCTAGCGCCTGGAACGAGTCGCGTATTATGCTGCCTCCGGCCTTGACATGGTGCTTCCTGTGTACCACGGACTCTTTTCTGTTTCCGTACTTGGTGCGCAGCCTTGAGACGCCGACAGGGCCGTTGACATAGACTTGGCGCAGTATTGATGCGCTGCGCATATACCAGAAATCCTGGTTTTCCGGAGGCCTGTCCCTGCCTGAGCCGGACTTTACATAGTTTATATACTCCGGCTTCTTTATTTTATCCTTAAGCCGTTCCGCTGCAAGTGCTATAAGTTCAGATGCTTTGACATCATATGGGTTAGCCACGACTATCACGCTTTCATTTCAGGTATGCATGTATATTTAAACAAAATCTTTATAAAAAGCTTAGTTTAAAGTAGTAGTATAATATTCAAAAACTATTTAACTCTTGCGCAGCTTTTCATTTTGCGGGGTCGGATGCAACGGATGGCGATTCCTTGCAATATTGTATTGCTGGGTTGATTTTATTATGAAATTACATATATATAACACGCTTTCTAGGTCTGTAGAGGAGTTTAAGCCAAGGCTAGAAGGCAAGGTGGATATGTTCGTATGCGGGCAGACTCCGTACGATGACGCACACCTTGGACACGCACGCAACTATATAGTGTTCGATGTCGTGGTAAGGTGGCTAAGGCATCTAGGCTACGATGTCAGATACATACAGAATATAACGGATATTGAGGATAAAATAATAAACAGGGCAAAGGAGAGGGGAATTACGGCTGAGGAGCTTGAAAGGTACTATGAAAAAAGATTTTTGGAGGACATGGAGGCAATCGGGGTAAAGAAGAACGTCACCCAGTATCTGAGGTCCCACGATTATATAGACACAATGGTAATGCAGATACAGATGCTACTGGACGGCGGCTATGCTTACCAGATAGATTCCGACATATACTATGACGTGGACAAGTTTGTGGATTACACAAAGCTGTCAGGCATGAAGCTTGAGCAGTTGAAAGAGCATAGGATAGAGCCCAGGGAGGGCAAAAGGAACGTGTACGATTTTGCGCTTTGGAAGGGTTCTAAACCGGGCGAACCAAGCTGGAAGATTAAGCTCAGAATTGGCGGCAATGAGATTGAGTTCGTAGGCAGGCCCGGATGGCACATAGAGGATACGGCTATGACATACGCGGTTTTCGGGCCGCAGTACGATATACACGGCGGAGCAAGCGAACTTATTTTTCCGCACCACTCCAACGAGATAGCGCAGGCGGAAGCCGCATTCGGAAAGGTGCCTTTCGTTAGATACTGGATGCATGCAGGAGTATTGAATGTCAACAATATCAAAATGAGCAAGAGCTTGAAGAACTTCATAACAATAAGGGAGATTTTGGGCAAATACGATGCCGAGGCGCTTAGGCTGCTTATGGTTTCTACCCACTACAGGAAAGAAATAAACTATACCGAGCGCCTGATCAAGGAGGCGCAGGAGAAGCTGGATTACATGTATAACTCGATGGGCGTTCTTTATAACGCGAAGGAGGGCAATGACGCGGAAGGAAATGATCTGGCTGAAAAGGCCGTAAAGCTCGACTCAAGATTTGAAGAGCTGATGAATGCAGATTTCAACACCTCTGTGGCTGTAATGGAGCTTTTTGGTGCGTTCTCCGACATAAGGAGCTATTTCGAGTCTAACAGGTCAATCGGGCACAGCAACAAGGAGACAGTATACAAAAGCCTGTTGAAATGCGCGGGGGCCCTGGGCCTGCTTGAGAGCGATGCCTATAAGACCGGGCTGGAGGATGAGGCGATGGAACTGATAAAAACTAGGGAAAAGCTCCGCGTCCAGAAGAAATTCGAAGATGCTGACAGGATAAGGCAGGAGCTATTGGAAAAATACGGGCTGGCTCTTGAAGACACAGAATACGGAACTATATGGTTCAAAAAAAGGTCAAGGGACAAAGTTGATTAGGCTTTTTGCAGCTATGGTTGCACCGCTGATGAGCGGCTCTGGATATATGCCAAATATCAGAATGACCGCTAGGGATACCAGGACAACCGCTTTTACCTGCCATTGCAGGAGAAGGGGCTTGCTGGGCCTGTCTTCATAGATGTAGCTTATCAGCCTTCCATAGTAGTATATCGACAGGAAGCTGTTCAGGACTCCGATCAGGGCCAGCGCGAGAAGCCCGCCGTATATGGCGCTTGAAAAGAGAAGGAATTTGCCCACGAAACCCATCAGTGGAGGCACTCCCGCCATTGAAAGCATGAAGAGAGTAAGTGCAATTGCCGCAAGACCGTTCCTCGAGCCAAGCCCTCTGTAGTCGTCCAGGCTTATTATCCCTTTTTCTTCCAGCCAGAAGACTATTGCGAACGCTCCTATTATCATGAACGCGTGGGCCACGATCTGGAATATTACCGCAGTAATGCCTAGCGCAGAAACCGCGGCTATCCCTACGGCTATATATCCGGCCTGGGATATTGATGAGTATGCGAACATCTTCTTTATGTTGCGCTGCGCCATCGCTACAAGGTTCCCAAAAAACATCGTAAATATCGCAAGGATCTCGAAAATGTATGATATCTGGCTGTGGTATGCGGCAAACACTATGAATAGCACTTCTAGGGTTGCTACAAAGGCAACCTTCTTGTTTATTCCGGCTATAAAGGCCGTGATGTAGCCGGGAGAGCCAGAATACACATCTGAAACCCATAGGTTGAACGGGAAAAATGCTGCTTCGACGGCAAACGCAGCTATGAAGAGCGCCATTGAGAGCAGCACTATGTAGTTTCCGCTTATGTGAAGGCTCGCAGAGGCGACGGCGAGGCTGAAGCTTGCATCATATGGGAATATCAGGGCAATTGCAAAGGACATTACGGCTATTGAAATGGCGCTCAGCAGGAAAAGCTTGGCCGCTGCTTCTGTGCGGTGGAATCCGTTCAGCGCAACCATCAATATTGTTGGGACCGCAACCAATTCCGATGCCAGAAGTATTGATATAAGCGAATTCGCCATCGCTATTATGAATATGCCGACTGCCGAGAAAGACAGAAGCAGCGCGAGCGCGTTGAATTCTCCTTTGTCTTCATAGAATAGCACAAGTATGAGTATTAATGCAGCTGAGAAAAACGACAGCAGCAGCATTGAGAATGGGTATACGTGAAGCACCTCTAATAGTGTGGTGTTGACTGATGCCGAGAGCAGATAGACAGAGACTATGGATATTATGGCCAGCACCACAGACATTGAAGCAAGGGTAAACCTGCTTTTCCTGTGGAAAATCGCGATTACGCCAAGGAAGGCCAGCACGGCTATCAGCGCAGGCAAGAAAAGCAGTATTTGACTTGTTGCCATCAAAATGACCTTTGCATGATTTTTACATAATTTAAATCCTAAATATTATAAACGGAAATATTCCGAACACAAACGCAGCTATTAAGAGTATGGCATACCCAAGCTTTTCGGATCTCGGTAGCACGTGCACCACGTTGGACTTTTCCCTGTTTGATAGCACTGACTTGTTAACCGCGAAGTACATGTACGCTCCGAGCAGCATTACAGCCGCAAGGGGCAGCACTCCATAATATCCGAAGCGCTGCTCTGCTCCTATGAAAAGCAGCAGGTCTGCTATGAAGCCAGATGTCAGAGGTACGCCGGTCATCGCCAGTATGCCGGCTACAAATGCGTATGCGGATGAGGCTGCACCGCTCACTACTCCGCGGAGGCTCCTTATGTCCCTGTCCCCGAATATGTAGTGCATTGAGCCGACGACGAGGAAAAGCAGGGCTATTGTGACGCCGTGAGAAAGCATAAGGTAGAGCGCGCCATTTGTCCCGAATGTGTTCAGGGCGCTTATGCCCAGCATGACTATGCCCATCTCGACTATGGTCGAGTACGCTACGATTCTCTTCATGTCGTTCTGTCGCATTAGCACAAAGATTGAGTAAAATATTGAGATTACTGCAAGCCCCGCAACGTAGATGTAGGCGGACTGCGCTATGGGAAGCATTTCAAACAGCAGAAGCATTCCAAATCCGCCGAATTTGGTCAGAACGCCGGAAAGCAGCATCGAGCCCTGGGTTGACGCCTCCGAATGGGCGTCCGGAAGCCAGAAGTGTGTAGGGAACAGAGGCATGTTTACCATGAATGCAAGGAACAGCAGCACGAAGATTATTTCCTGGATGGATGCAGGCAGGGCCGCGGCGGTCTGTGTTATGGTGGTGATGTTCAGCGAATGCCCAGGAGTGTAGAAATAAAGCACGATTATGCCGAGGAGCAGCATCATGCTCGCGAATATTTCGAATATTAGAAATTCCATTGATGCTATCTTCCTATTTGCCGAGCCCAGTATGTTTATCATGAAGAACATCGCGATTACGCCTATGTCCCAGAATATGAAGAACATGAAAAGGTTGGCTGAGGTGAACAGCCCGGCCGCCGCGATCTGGAAAAGCAGTATCAGTGAACTGGAGAGCCTTGTCCTGTCCCTTTCAGGGTTGCCCGCCACAGACGTCGCGAGCAGCACTATCGAAGACATTATCAGAAGCACTATGGCTATGAAATTTATCCTGAAGCTCAGGCCTATTCCGAGGGAAGGAATGTATGAAAACTTCTCGATTATGTTTATCGACGAAGAGGTAAAGGCGTTATAGGTTATGTACGCGGTTATCAGGAAGCCTATAAGCGTAGAGGCGATGGATATCGGCCTGCTGGCGCGGGGGCCCGAAAGCAGTGCTGCCACCAGCGCTATTGACGGAACTATTATCAGCAGTATTATCGGGAACATCTAGATCGCCATGAACAGCACCAACAGGATTAGACCGATTATGAAAGCCATGAGATACCTGTTTACCTGACCGTTGACCGACAGGCGTATGTCGTTGTCTATTCCGAGGAGGCCGCGTGCGCCGGCCTTTATTATGCTGTATATTGAAAAGTCCGCCTTGTAAAATCCGCGTGAAATGCCCATGGCGGCTGCCACAACATAGTCGTAGAACCTGTTCACCGCAGGGCTGTTGTACAGCAGGAAGCGCAGCGGTGTTTTGGATGGGAGCTTTGAGGCGTTGCCTTTGCGGAAAAGGTAGTATGCAAAATATAGCCCCAGGGCCACGAGGACTGTTTCTATCGCTGCGTCAAGCACCCCTATGCTTAGGCCATACGGTATCTTGACATACTGCGTAGGCACTATGAATGAAGGCAGCATGAAATAGGCGGCTGAGCCTATGAAAACCAGTGCGGCCAGAACCACAGCCGGGGCCAGCATGGTCTTTGGAAGATGGGAGTACCTTTCTCCAAGCGCGAAGTCCTTGTTTTGCGCCGGCTTCCTCGCTGGGATGAATAGCCACCTGAATATGTATAGGCTGCTGGCTATCTCTATTACTGATATCACAGCATAGACCACAAAATTGTTTGCCGCGCTGGTGTCTATCGCAACCTTGCCGAAGAATCCGCTGAGCGGAAACACGCCCGCCAGGGATATCGCGCCTATGGCCGCAGTCACGAGGAGCAGCTTGTTCTTGTAGCTTCCGTATATTTTGTATATGTCCTCCTCGCCGTTGTTCGCCTTCATCATTGATCCTGCGCTCATGAAAAGCAGCGCCTTGTAAAATGCCTGCACTATGAAGAAAAGCATGGCTGCCAGTATCGCGTTCAGGCCCAGGGCCACGAACATCAGGGCAAGGTCTTCTATTGTGGAGTAGGCGAGTATTTTCTTTATGTGGTGTGATGTAAGCGCGTTTGCAGCCCCTATTGCAGCCGTGACTAGGCCAACCGAAACAAGAACCCAGAGTAGCCCCGCATGTGCGAACAGCGGAAGCAGCACAGCTATGAGGAACACGCCGGCCTTGACCATTGTAGACGAATGCAGGAATGCCGAGACAGGAGTTGGACCCTCCATGGCGTCAGAAAGCCATTCGTGGAACGGGAACTGTGCGGATTTAGTGAATGCTGCTATTAGCACAAGAGCCAGGGCGAACGGAAGTACGGCACTGGAAGGCGCCGACAGTATCGAGTAGATGTTCATTGTATGATAGGCGTTCCACAGTATCACTATCGCAGCAAGCAGCGCGACGTCGCCTATCAGTATCGTGGTTATCGCTTTTCTGGCTGCGCCAGGTGCGTTTGGCCTGTGATACCAAAAGCCTATAAGCAGGTAACTTGTTATTCCCAGAAGTTCCCATGCCAGAAATATCAGTATAAGATTCGCGGCGACCGAAAAAAGCATCATCGACGAAGCGAATACGAGCATCTCGAAGTAGTACCTGGGCTGCTCGCTCATCACGTCCATGAATCCTATCGAGTAGGTGAGTATCAGCGGAGTTATTATTCCGACAAGCAGGAGCAGCATTTTATTCAGTGCAAAAGTCGAAGTCGCTATGCTGAACGTGAAGCCGCCGACAGCAAACCATGGCATGCTGGACATGCCCTCAGGTACGTAAAGGAATATGTATGCTATGACTAGAAGCGAAAGCAGACTTGCCGCCAGCGAGGCGTATCCAATGTACCTGTAGCCCCTCTTCATCGGAAATATTGCCAGTGCGGTTATGACCAAGGGGACTATTGGGAGTATTTCTAGCAGCATCTGATCATTCCTTTATCCTTGAAAGCTTTGTTACGTCAAGGCTCACATCGGCCCTTACCATGTACCTGTAGAATATCACCAGAAGTATGGCCTCGCTTGCTGCAATGGCCCATACTGCAAATAGGAAAGGCAGTATTGAGCTGCTGCCAACGAAGTAAAAGTAGAATACTGTTCCGAGCAGGGCCGATGCCACGAGCACCACCTCTACTGCGAACACCATTATTACCATGTGCCTGCTGGTTGCTATGCCTGCGGCACCTATTGAGAATATTGCAAATGCGAATAGTATCGGGTATATCGGTATCATTTTTTGGCACCTATTCTCTTGAGTAGAAGGAGCGACCCTATTGAAGTTGTGAAAACCATGAATGCAGCGAGGTAGTATATGGCCACGTATGGAACTATGCCTCCGGGTATTGCCGTGCCTGTGAAGTAGTTTTGCCGGGCGGAAATGAGGGTGGTGCCTATTAGCGGATATGACATTGCAATGAAGATAACTACCGAGAGTATGGCAAGCAGCAGCCTGTTCGAATGCCTAAAGTTGGATAGCCCATAAGAAGCCACACCCAGTATTAGATATGTGGATATGCCCCCGATCAGTATGAAAAGCTGTATTATAGCGAGGAGGGGCTGGCCCACCACTACAAACGCTATGGAGTTGAAGAGAAATGCGAATGCCAGTGCTATTCCGGAGTGGAATATGTCCTTGAACACGAATATTGAGAATATCGCTATGAAATCCAGTATCGCAACTATTCCGAGTAATGCGGTTTCCAGCATGCAAACACTATTTACTTCAGGTCTTCGGGTCTCTTTATGTAGTCGCGCCTGTCATAAGCCTCGAAGCTGTAGTCCTTTGTAAGTATAAGGCATTTTGTAGGGCATACTTCCTCGCACAGCGCACAGAACAGGCACCTCTCCAGATTTATGAGCGGCATTTTCTTTGTACCTTTGTCTGGGGTTTCCGTGTCGACCATGTCTATGGTCTGATTAGGGCATATCCTTGCGCACGCGGCGCAGCTTATGCACGTTTTCATGTCGAGCTTGTGTATTCCCCTGTAGTTGTCCGTTAGGTTTTCCCTGTTCTCCGGAAATTCCAGAGTAGACGGAGGCTTCAGGACCTCCTTGGCAACGTTTATGAGGGGCTTCACTATCATCTGTTCACCTTATGAATAATACAAATGTAACAATTAAATTAATGATTGACAGGGGCAACAGGTATAGCCATCCGAACCTCAGCAGCCTGTTTATCTTCATTCTGACGACGGTAACACGTATTATCACAATCGCTATTGAAAGTATTACTATCTTGATGAGTATCCAGGCAAACGGCGGGAGCAGCGGACCGCCCCAACCCCCGAAGAACAGCACTGCTATAAGCAGGGTTCCGACGAATATCCTTGTGTAGTCCAAGAACAGAGCAAGGCCGTAGTATGGCGCGCTTACGTCGGTAAGCCACCCTGCTATCAGCTCGCTGTCGGCCTCCCTTAGGTCGAACGGGGGCCTTTCCATCTCCGCGAGCATTACTATGAAAAAGACTACGAACCCTATGGGCATGAGCGCCACATACCAGATACTTGACTGGTCGTTAACTATTGTGGAAAGGCTGTAGCTGTGAGCAAGCATTGCTATCGCGGCTATGACTAGAAGAAGCGGAATCTCATAGCTTATGAGCATAACTATGGACCTCTGCGCGCCGATGGATCCGAATTTATTGCCAGAGGCCCATCCTATAATGAACATCAGTATAGGTATGAAGGACAGTATAAGGAACACAGCAATTAGGGCTATGCTTGTGTTTATGCCGACAAATGTTGAGGTAAGAGGAGTAAATATTACGATGAGTACAAAAAGAGCATATACTATCGGGAGTGACAGCTTGAACAGAGGGTTGTCAGCCTTGTCTGGTATTATGTTTTCCTTTGCAAGGAGCTTGACGACGTCTGCGAGGTTCTGGAGTATGCCGAACTTGCCCACATAGGTCGGGCCGTGCCTTGAATGCGCCCTAGCCATCAGCTTTCTCTCTCCCCATCCGAAAAGGTACACAAACAGGGTCACGAGCACGCCGATTATTATTGCAAATACAAGCATGCCTACAAGTAATGATACCGCCTTGTCTATAGATGAAGGCAGCAGCTGCAACAGCTTCGAGTAGACGTAGCCGAAGACGCTGCTTATGAATGGGGAGCTTATCTGCATATGATCCCGCGGTCGTATTTTAGGCAACCTTAATACATCTACTTTGCTACTTAACTATATAAAATTAATCTAAAAAGTTAATTGGGTGTATAGTTGCTAAGCGAAAATGCGAAAGAGATAATAGGAAAAGGCGAAATCAGGCTGAGGGTGCGAAGATCTGGAATGTTCCAATTCGTAGTTTTTAAAGTGCGCAGAGTGCCGATAGGTAAAGAGCAGTTTGTGGAACTTTTTGTAGACCGGATAATAGATGTAGGAGAGCTGAAAAAGCTCGCCAACGAAATAGGGCTGCCCGTAGAGGCCGAGAAGGTAAGGGCATTCCCAGATGGCACCGGCGCAGTGGATTTCATAGGGCTGTGATGCGTTTATGGGAAATAGCTATTGACAACGTCTGCGTAGCCTTTGCTTTGCGAGGTCTTGTTTTCCAGTGTGTAGTTGAGCGCCATGGTGTAGTTGGTTGTGACTGCGGCAGCTGAGGAAGCTATTCCAGAGCACGTGGCATTTAAGTCCAGAGTCGAATTCGGCATTATTTCTGAATTTACCGATTCGTTCCTTAGATTAAGCAGCAGATAGCACCCGAGCGTGTTTATCTTTATTGCGGAATGCAGGCTGTTGAAAAAGCCTAGGTTCAGCTTAGAATCGGACTGGTTGAAGGATTTTACCGTGCAGTCAAGGCCAGGTATCCCGGTTTCGCAGGAATTTTTGAAAGGCGAGAACCATGCGAACGGTGTCTCATTTAAGCGTAGGGATCCGATAAGCTTTACTGCATTGTAGTGTGCATTTATAAGGTTTGTACTGTTTACGAAGGAGTACAGCGACATCGTATAGTTACTAGTTACCTGCGTAGTATTTATGAGTGAGAAATTGTGTGTGTTTATTCCATTTTGAGGGATCGCGTATACCGAGCATGCGCTGACTCTCGTTGTTGAATTAGAGTATAACAAGCCGCGGCAGCTTTCATTGAGCGATTTTATTGGCGGGTGCTGCCTGACGTAAGACGCAAAGAAGCCGAAGTTGTTGTAGAATAGGTTAGTGACGGACATGTTAGTAGAGTTTATCGTGACTGCCTTTCCTGCGAAAGTTGAGTTTGCATATTCCAGATCATTCGATATTGATTGCAGTGTGTTGCTTCCGGCTATATCTGCTTTAAGCGTGTTTGCATACATTGGGGAATACGTGTTCTCCAGGATGTTTTCGCATGTCTGCGGCCCAGAATTGTTAAAATAGGCAATCATCTTTGTCCATCCGGAATTGGAGGTAACGCATATGCTTGTTTTGTTTGTAAGCACGGATATGAAAGATGGGGATGACCCAGGTCCGAACTCTCTTGTCCTAAGGCCGTATTTTGAAAGCAGGTATGCAATGTCGCTGCCGTTGGCGCTTGTCTGTATCCATTCCGACAGCGCGGTTGAGTTGTTTGCATAGTGCAAATATGCACCGTTCTCCACGTATATCTCAGGTATCAGCTGTGTAAGAATGGAATCCACTACGATGTAGCCCGGTTCAAAAAACTTTTCGAAGCTTGAGAGGTTGTAAGTGTTGGCAAAAATTGAACTTATCTCTGGACCCTGGCCCACTAACGAGAACGTCTTTATGTAGGTTGCATTTGAGTTTGGCAGAGTTGTAAACAGATTCGGTGTTTCAGGCTCGGAAACATTAAGTTTGACTATGCTTGTTGCAAGGGAGGGATTCGTTATCTTTAGTATTCCTGCAGGATCAGCCACGGCCTTGAACGCATAGGTACCGTTATAGGGATACGTATAGTTCAGGTGTGCGGTTACGTTCAGATTTCCGGGTATGGTCGCATTGTACTGCGCGTATAGAACATTGTTGACGTAGACTGCAACTGGCATGTTCTTTATCGTGTACCTGCCATAGTTTGTCAGGACAAGATTGAAGTACATCGTCTGATAGGGGTAGATGGCCTGGGATGGATTATAGCCTACAGGCTTAAGCTGCACTTTTATTGGATATGAACCTGGCGCAACCACGGTGTATACTACAACGAACGCTACCGCCGCAACTACCACCACAATAAGCGCGTACAGCAGAATGTTTCTTTTGTTTTCCATAAGCATCGTCCCTTCAATTCATCTTGTCTGGCGCTTCTTCAGCTCTTTTATTACCGATGCGATCTTTTCTTTTATCGGGTATATCTCCTTTTCGAAATAGTCTGATATCCAGGCGTTTTCGTCGTATCTGTCGCCATACTCTGGATGGACCAAAGCGTACCTGCCCTTTGAATGCGTGGCTATATTGGAATTCTTCAGCTGAAGCAGGTGATATCTGAGCGTCTTTTCGTTTATCGGCCCCCATTCCCTGCTTATGTATTCTGATATTTCCTCAACGCTTGGATCTTTCTTCTCAGCAAACTGAAAGTGCATCATTGCGTCTAGCACGTATATGGCACTGAGCCTCGACTCTCCCGGATTTATTATTCCCATGGACAGGGCGAGCCATCGAAGCATGGACCTTCGGGTCTCCATGACCTCCTTTGTGAGCCTCATGTTCCTCAGCTTTATCTCGCGCTCTATGAGCTCAGACTCGTTTATCTCCGTATGTCCACCTTCTGTTATAGTCTATTTGTATGAAGCGAAAAGGTATTTAGATATTAGCCGATAAATTTGCTGATGAGGCTTGCGGTGAATTCATGGAAGACGGGTTTGGTGTTGAAATTGGCATAGAGCCGGAGAAGCTCAAGGCGTATAGGAACAACGAAATTAACATGAGCATTGCTATAACCAGTGGGGACATAAAAAGCAGCTATTGGTGCGAGTGCGATGTAGAAGTAAAACCACCTCTTTCGCTGGCATCCGACAGGGAGCTCAGCACCGGAAGGACCAGGATGGGCATAATAGGGCCGAATGGCAGGATTGCAAAGCCCATACACGTTTACACCAGGCCCAACAATTTCCCTGCAGAGTACGAACTGGGCGTTACCGCGTATATATATGACAGCGAAGGCACCATTGCAAAGCGGATAGACAAAAAGAGCACGGTAATCTGCGAGGAGTAGTTTTAGTGCTCTATTTCAAAGTGCTCAGGCACGTTCCTGCGTTTTGGCAGTGCCGAGGTCCCGACTTCGTAGCTTTCTATGCTGAAAACCTGTATCGAATTTTGAATGCTTACGTTTATTTCCTTCTCGAATCTCTCAAGTTTGGACAAGCTTGCATCCGCAAATATTTCTACGCTGCCGTCTTCCGCATTTTTTACACTGCCGTGTACTCCAATGCGGTCCGCAACAGATTTGACGAATGAGCGATATCCAACTCCCTGGACTATCCCGTGCACTCTGTAGAATCTTTGCATGGTAATCATGATGCACAAAAATAAAAATTGCTTTCCGTGCAAATGGATATTTAATTTATATTGTGCAAGATAATTTGGTAAGCGCATGAAGGGCATGGTTCTTCACAAATATGCAAAGGTGGAAGACAGGCCGCTGAGCATGGAAAACTTTGAGGCTGGCGGCATAAAAAGCGATGAGGTTCTGGTAAAGGTAATTGCATGCGGAGTCTGCAGAACGGATTTGCATATAGTCGAAGGCCAGCTTGGGAACGCAAATTTGCCTTTGGTTCCGGGACATGAAATAGTGGGCAAAGTTGAAGAGGTAGGCAAGGAAGTATGGAACCTTTCCAAAGGGGACTTGGTTGGCGTGCCTTGGTTGCACTCTACATGCGGCAAATGCGAATACTGCCTTTCTGGTAGGGAAAACCTTTGCCATAGCAAGGAGTTCACAGGTTATACAGTCAATGGGGGATATGCAGAATACGTAAAGGCGAGGAGCACATTCGCATTCAGGCTTGAAAATGATGCGGATCCTTACAAGACAGCGCCGCTGCTTTGCGCCGGCATAATAGGTTACAGGGCATTCAAGCTTGCTGCGCCGCCGCCTGGAGGCAGTATTGGCATGTTCGGCTTTGGCAGCTCTGCGCACATTACCTTGCAGCTCGCTTCTAAGCTCGGGTTCGAGGCAGTGGCAGTCTCGAGGAATAGGGAGCATATTGATCTTGCCAAAAGGCTTGGTGCCGCCGCGACATATTCTTATGATAATCTTGAAAGCATACGCGGAAAGCTTGACAGCGCGATAGTCTTCGCCCCTGCTTCCAGGCCAATACTTGATGCCCTCGAGTCTGTAAAGAGCGGCGGCAGGGTCATAGTGGCGGACATTTACGTAGGCAACATGGAGCCCTTCAGCTATGAAAGGTATCTGTTCAACGAGAGGGAGCTCAAAAGCGTAGAGGCCAATACCCGCGAAGATGCGGTTGAATTTTTGGCTCTTTCTAGAAGGCTAAAAATAAGCAGTGTTGTTGAGACAGTTGGCCTTGAAAAGGCCAATGAAGCGTTGGAGAAACTCAAGAAGGGAAATGTGAACGGCGCAATTGTGCTAAAGCCGTGAGGAGCGATTCTAAATTTTGTTTTTTCTTTCGTATTTCTCTATGTAATAGTTTGCTATCTTGGTTATTGCCTTTGAAAACTTGGAACGCCTGCCCAGCATGAACGCCGGCTCGTGCATGTCTATGCTCTTGAGTACTATCTTGTCGTTCGGCACTATGGCTATGATGTTGCCGGAATACGTGTTTTTTACCTCGTTTATCTGCAGTTCGTACCTAGACTTGTAGTACAGGTTCATTACAAGGGAATGCTCTATCTTCATTTTGTCGGCCATCTTTGCCATGCGCATAGCCCCCATTAAGCTGGGCATGTTGAAGGTCGAAACTAGCAGCATGTTGTCGTAGTTCTCAAGGTAGTGCTTGTATATGTATCCTGTTGAACTGTCAAGCACAACGAAGTCGTAGCCCAGAGAGTTGACTCTTTTCAGCAGTTCCGAACGCATTTTGTCGTCAGGTATGAACTGCGGGTCGCCTACGCAGCCTGGCAGCACCCTGAGGCCAGATTTTTGGTGTATGGCTATGGCCTTTTCCACGCTTGTTTTTTTAGCCATGCAGGAATATATCCCTGTATCAGCGTCCAGCATGTCGAGCTGGTATACTACCGATGGATTTACAGTATCGCCATCTACGAGAAGGGTGTTGTAGCCCAGGAATTGCAAGGCTATGGCAAGATTGACGGCAATTGTGGTCTTGCCCACGCCGCCCTTCTGCGATGAAACGCGTATTGAGTATGTCTTTCCATGCTCCATTATTGCACCTTTATCTTCTCCTGAAGGCTCCTTATGGCTATCTCCCTGCCCTTGCGGTACTTCGGCCTGCCTCTGTAGACCATGTATGCCCCCGCTAGCGCCAGAAGTATTATTATGAGGGGTATTATGTACAGTAAGAAAGGATATGACATCAGCTCGCTATGTATAAAATAGGATATTGCAGCTATTCCAGTAATCTTGGGCGCAGCTGGCGCCAGGGGTATTGGAGCTACTATAATAGGTATGCTCGCACTTACGTTCTGACCTGGAACACTGCCGAAAAATGTAGTGATAATTGTACCAGATTCTTCTGGTTTGATAGAAAAGTTCTCGGTTATTAGCTCTCCGGGGTATAAATCGTCGTCTGTTATAGACGGTTCTATATTGAGCGACTTCGGCCCAGTAAGCAGGGCAGATAGTTCGGTTATAGAAGGCCCAGTGTAAAGAAGATCCACGGTTACATTGCCGGATTGATTTACTTTTAGGGAGGGGGCTGAAGCTGATACTATGCGAAGCAGGTTTGGCTGCATGTATATCTGGCTGAGCAATGAATTTTGTATATTATAGAGCAGGTATGGATCTGAAACGTTCAGCAACTTTATGTATCCATAGATTGTACTATGAGGAGGCATGTTCGGAAGCTGCCAGCTTATTTTGTATTCACCGTTCAAATATGTTATGCTGCTTGGCAGACCGTACGCTATTATATCTGATGTGTTATTCACCAGAAGGGCCGGGATGAAGGTTTGGGCCACTACCCCGACCGCGGATTTGTTGAACGGATTCTGTATTGATATGGTTGCAGTTGCATTGCGGGTATTGTTTGTCGAGATAATTGAGTAGCCTATGTCTGGTTTTGACAAATTAGAGTATATGATGTATGATACTATCTGGGATGTGGAGAACGTTCTGTTCTTTATCGATGCAGAGATGTTGACCGGCACGTCGTATATTCCAGGCGCTTTCAGAGTTGGCAGTGCGGGCGAGATCTGTATGTATGCGCTCTGGCCCGGGAGCAGGGATATTGAACTGGCTGAAAGCATGAAAAGGTTTGAGAAATAACTAGGCAGCGAAACGTTGAGGATTTCTGTTGCGTTGCCGGAGTTTTTCACCCCTATCAGTTCGGTATAGGTGGTATTTGGCACAAGCCCAATGTAAAGCGGCATGCTTATTATATCCACATTAGGTATTTGTGGTATTACATGTATCTTTTTAGGGGCTACATGATGGCTTGGCGGAGGTGACACGAAATAGCTTATGTTGAAGTAAGGCGATGTGCGGTTTTTCCCTGAGCTTTCGTAGCTCAGATACGCGCTTGCGTTGTATAGCCCTTGCTGTGATGTTAGATTCGAAGTAACAAACTGGTAAACTTTGGATGTTGGATAAGGAGTAAAATTGCCGATTGCGTAGTCCAGGCTGAAGTTTCTCGGACCTGTAATCTTTATGCTGATTGAGACATTTTCGGCTGAAAAATTCCCTTTGTTTGATAGGCCTAGGGTGAACTGCTCTGGGCTTCCTACACTTACCGAAGTAGCCGAAAAGTTCGCTATCAGCATGTTGGCCGGCGATAGCAATTCGAAGTGGGTGTTGCTGTAGTTGTAGAAATGGAACGTAGAAAAGCTTACATTGACGGTTATATTGCCGCGTGGGAATTGGAGTTTGAGGCTCAATTGACAGGCTGCCGGTGACTTGGTGTGTTGCTTACGTTGGTTACGTTCAGTGCGTGTGATGCAAATGCGGCAGTATTGCCCATTATTGAGAGGTTCAGGTGCCCGGGCATGCTGGCGATGCTGCAATTCACGGTAGTACTTACGCGGTATGTTATGCTTACCGCCTCTGGCTTTATGTAAGTGTGATTGGCATTGCTCGGATTTGCAGTTATATTGAAAGGGCATATCACAGTGGCATTGGCGCTCAAGTTGGCTGGGGCCGTGGTAGAAAATGTGTAGTGTGGCAGCATAAACAATGCCATAAGTATGATTGCCGCTGCTTGTTTATGGCTCATGCATATCCCCAGTGTGTATTTGGAACCTTATTCATAAAAGTTTAAGAAGGGTAAAAGTAAATAAGTTGTGCTTTTATATTTTACTATTGTAGATATTAACACGTGGTGAGGACATGAATAAGGGACTGAAATACATAATAGGCATAATAATAGTTTTGGCGGTCATATACGTTGTAGTTGAGGCAACGACCAGGGCTCCGGTGGTGTCAACCACTACGGTACCCAGCACGGTTTCAGCTTTTCTTCCAAGCACATACATAGTCCAGCTTACGGACCCTCCGCAGGTTCCTGCTGGCACCAGCGCGCTTGTTGTAACCTACTCGAACGTAGAGCTTCATGAGGCGGGACAGGGCAATACTTCAGGCTTTATATCTACAAATGCAAGCGGCACAGTGAACCTGATGAACCTTACGAACTTCACCCAGACCATAGCTGCGCTGCATGTGTCCTCAAACCAGACATTTGACATGGCACGCTTTAACATAACTTCGGCAAGCATAACAATAAACGGCACCACCTACAATGTTACAGTGCCCAGCTCAGAGTTGCTTGTAAAGATTTCTGGAACAAACAGCACGAGCAGGGGTGCGGTCATAGACCTTACGCCGACAGTAGTCGAGATATATGAACAGAATCAGACGCTGTTTGTGCTGGTCCCATCCGCGAGGGCCGTTGCGATAGGCAGCTCTGCAGTAAATTCCAGCTCTGTACATGCGGGATTCAGAGTCCGTGTCAATTCAACGACAAAGGCAAGGCTGGATCACATAAGGCCAAATATAAGCATAGTTTCAGAATCGCTTTCCATAACAGGAAACAGGACTGATCTCTCTGTTACAGTGAAGAACAATGCTAACAGGACTGTGCAGCTTAAGCATGTGATACTTGAAGGGTATACAAGCTTCTCGCTTGGTGCCAACGCCTCGGTACCCATGACTGCGCCAGGATATGGCGGATCTGGCTTATACGGCAATATCGGAGTTGGAAACAGTATGAATTATTCGTCAGGGCCGTCAAGCGCAGAACTTACGAACTTCTCGCAGATGTCTAAGGAGATGCTTGGAGGCAACCTGTCTGAAGTATTCAACATAAGCTCTAATGACAGCGCAGAGGGGCTTAGCGAGGCTTCGACTTTCTTCCACGAAAAAGTTAACAGCTCAGAGCTGCTGCACATACAGAACGAACTAAGGAGCAGAATGAACTATTCTGTTTTCGAGGATTTCCATTCGTTTAACATGTCTAACAGGAGCCTGCTGCACGAGGTTGGCGATGTCAACGAGTTCTACCGCAGATTCCACAACGTACTGACATTTGTAGTGATGTCGAATGGAACACTCAGCCTGCCGTTTGCTGAAAACGAGGCTGAGGGCCCGAATGGCTATAACCTTACAGCAGGCAGCGAGGTTACCCTCACATACGACAGCGTTGCGCTCCTTGGGGCTAGGCAGCCCATAGCGTCATACTTCGGAAAGGGCCCGGTTATAGTGCCACTAGTAAATCAGACGTATACCATAAGGGTTATAGGCACAGAAGGAGCTTATGCGCAAGCCAATGTCACAGCAAGTTAGTCCTTGTCGTACTTGCGCATTATATTTGACATTTGGCTTAGCTTGGAGCTTGCAACGAGTTTTATTTCTAGCTCTTTAGAATTCTCGGAGAGCCACTTTATAACATCGTAATCGTAGTTGTGGTAGAGTATTTCGCGCTGCAGTTCTACCGCAGGGTCTTCGATCAACTCTCCGAGCGTGTTCTTATCCAGATACAGGGATGCCAGAGCGAGCTGCACGTAGAATGCCTGGGTTTTTCTTGGACCTGAGGTCAGGTCTTTCAATATTCTTGCCACTTCGTCCTTTGGACCAAATAGAAAATTTTGATTTAACAGTACGGCCACACTGATGTAGTGGTTGTCGTAACGTCTGAGTATGCTGCTCAGCTTCTCGAAATCGTCCATTTGGGCTATGCAGAGCTCCTTTATTTCGGTGGTGCTTGCCGGATCTTCGAATATCGCGGTTATCTCGTCCTGCCTGCCCTGCTTTCCGAGCTTTGCAATCTTGTCTGCCATGAATATGAAGCCCGTATCGCAGTTATGATATGCCCTGTGGTCTAAAACGGCTATACCTGTTGGCTTTTCCATCAGCCTGTCCGTAAGATGCTTGTAAACAAACTGTATTATTGCATCGTCGATTACGCCCCTCTTGCGCAGGTATTTTTCATCGTAATCGTATAGCAAGCTGAAGAAATTTGAATATACAAATTTGGCCTTTTGCGCAATAGCCGCTCTTTCGTTGTTAGAGAGCTTATCCATTATGCCTTTGTGGAAATCGTTGGGCTCAAAATCTTTAGATTTAAACTTGAACGTTTACACCCACACCTGTTCTACTCTGTTGTCTGGCTAATTATGCCCTTTGGCTTTAAGATTTTGGGGCTCTTGCTCTTTTTGAGTGCACGATTGACTTCTCTAGATTTGAATATATGGTAATTGCTTAGATCGTGAGGATTGAACGCTTTCCCAGCTGCCTTTCCGCGCTCCATGCTTCCCAGGCCAGAGTATTTTGCCATCAGCGCCATTGAGTGCTCTTCTGGAGTTATGCCTGACTCTAGGTTTGATATTACGTTTGGCGACCAGGGTATCTGCACAGGCGGCTGCGGGATAGAATCTTTGCTTTCAGTATCTTTGGCGCCTGTATAAGAATCTGCTTTCCTAAATAGTCCTTTTAGCCAGTTATTACTCTCTTCCATTGAATTACATTTCGGCTGTTCAAATATATATAGCTTTTTGGTCTAACCGCTTGCCCGAAGCTGCTGCTATTCTTTGTATACGCTTTCGTATATTTCTGCGGCGCCCCTGACAAGTATAAATGTCACCAATGCTGCGGTCAGTATATATCCCAGAATGACTGGATAATCAGATATGTAGACCAATACCAGGTATGAGAAGGTCACGAACTTTAGTATTTGTATGCCTGCCCTGCTCGAATTGGATGCGTACAGGCTTCTTGCCAGCTTGGACTTCATCTTGGATGATGTTCCCTTGGATGCAAGCAAGGCGTCGGCAAGTGAATGCCTTATTACGATTATGAATATTACAAACAAGGGTATTACGTTCAGGTATGTGAATACAATCCACATGACGTATTCTGCTATGCGATCTCCGGCAATGTCGATTCTTGGGCCGAATCTTGCAGCCTTTGAAACCTTGTGCTTGAGCTCGGAAATCTGCTCCCTGGCCTTTTGGTTTCCCATTATTGATTTTGAATAGGTCAGGAATGAGACCTTTTTTTCGCTTACCTCCCTGACCGCAAAGTAGCCGTCCACGCTGTCTAGGAGCATGGCCACTGCGATAATTAGGATTATTGCAAAGGGATTGAACTTGTATATTATTAGATAAGCCGATGCCAGTATCATAATGGTACGGATAACGGTTACCAGGTCTGCATTTCTCATGCGCTTTATTATAGTGCCCAATAAATAAATACCATTGCGGTCGGCTGCAGGTGCTCTGGAGTTACTTTCGGCTTTTCCTGGCTTCTATCGATTGCCGTGCTATCTCTATATAATTTGCGTTGCTTTAAAATAAATAGTGGTGAGGCATGCCCGAGAACAGCATAAAGCTTGACAAACTGGTTAAGAGATTTGACAAGCTGTACGCCATAAATGGTATAACGGTCAGCTTCGGGCCCGGCGTGAACACCGTGCTGGGGCCCAATGGAGCCGGAAAGAGCACGCTGCTCAAGTGCATAGACGGCCAGTATGCGCCCGACAGCGGCACCGTGCTTGTTAATTCTAGGAATCCGTATCTTGATGACAACCTGCGCGTTTCCATGTCGCTCCTCACTGAGAACTACGCGCTCTACGACCAGCTTACCGTGGCGGACAACCTCAAGTTCTTTGGAAGGTTATACGGCCTGGAAGACAGCGCCACCATGGAAAAGGCGTCAGAATTCCTCAAGGAGCTTGATGCCTACCAGTACATCAACTCCAGGATATACACGTTGAGCAGGGGAACTAAGCAGAAGATCGCATTTTGCAGGGCAACGATAAACGAGCCGCAGATTATCCTGTTGGACGAACCTACAGCGTTTCTGGATGCGCATGCGGCGCAGCTCATACGGAGTATCCTGCTCAGGTACGCCAAGGAGGGCAGGATAGTTGTGTTCGTCACGCAGCGCATAGAAGAAGCTACAATGTTTGGGGGCAGGATAGTTGTCATAAGGGAAGGAAAGCTGATAAAGGACACTGACACTTCGAGCCTTTACAAGGCTGAGCTCAAGGGCATGGAAGTTAGGATAAGGCTTGCAAACCCCATAAGCAATTCAGTAGCCAAAGGTATAAGAGGCTTCATGGGGTTCGAGCTCGAGAACAGAACCTTCCTTAAGGTAAGGGTTGGAGACTACAGGGAGATAAAGGAGTGCACAGACTACCTGTCAGCTAAGGGAGCGTACGTGATAAGCATAGACTATGCAGAACCCCTTATAGAAAATCTTTTCTTTGGTTGATTGAATGAACTTTGCAAAAGCGCGCGCAATAGGGGTAAAAGACCTGAAAGAAGTCTTCAGCAGCATATCGATTTACGGGCCTATGATAGGGGTGCCGCTGTTCTTTGCTGTGACGCTGCCCCTGCTGACCTTCTATGTAGCGCTTTACGCTGGGCCGGGCCTGGCAAGCAGGATACTGCCTTTTGCGTCTGCTGCGCCCGGTGCTGCAAACAACCTGAAAAGCGTAGCGTTCATGATATTCTTCTCGGTAAACGTGCTCGGTCCGATATTCCTGACAATGCCGATATTCACGGCCTCAGTCATAGCTGCTGACAGCTTTGCAGGTGAGAAGGAAAGGAAGACTTCAGAGGCGCTGCTTGCAACGCCAGTGACCAAATCCGAGCTTATGGTGGGAAAGATGCTTGCCTCGTTCCTGCCTGCGGTGTTCCTCACAATAGCCATATTCGGCATATACGGGGGTGTGGTTAACTACCTGGCGGCAGGCACCTTTCATACCTACATACTGCCGAATACCACCTGGCTTCTCATGCTGCTGAGCGCACCGTTCTTTTCCATAGCTGCCATAGGCATGGTAGTAATAGTATCTTCGCACGTAAAGGGCATAAAGGAGGCGCAGCAGATAAGCACGCTTCTTGTGCTGCCGATACTGGTGCTGCCTTTCGCATCAATAATAGGGATTGTCAGCCTTGATCCGCTGTTCTTCGTATATGTCATAATGGGGCTTACAATAGCCGACGCGCTTATAGTATATTTCGGCATAAGGAGCTTTAGGCGGGAATCAATACTCGGCTAGCCCCTCTTCAGCTCTGAATGGCTTTTTGCCAGCGTTGACGATGCTTCGACGGCAAGAAGATTCAGCTCGTTTGCAGCACACGTAGCTGCAACTATTTCTGCAAAGGCCTTTCGCGAGGCATCTGAACCAAGATCGCCAAGGTTTAGCAGCCCCAGTGCCTCTTTTTGTGTTTCCCTTGCAGTTCCGCCGCCAATGGTGCCAACCTCTATTGCAGGCATATAAAGCCAAAGGTAGAAAAATCCGCTTTTTATTGCAACGTCTGTTATGGCCTGTGAGCCTTCGACTATCTGGGCGGGATCCTGGCCGTATGCAATGTACATCGCTGCCAGGGTGTTTGCAACGTGCGCATTGAATGCGTTGGAGCCGGCAAGCTCGGATCCTATATGATTCTTTGCCTTCTCAAGCTCGAGCATTGCGTTAGGATCGCAGCCGAATGCCTGTTTTAGTCGTTCTACAGGTATCCTGACCTCGGCGATCACGGAAACCCCTCTGCCACGCAGCACGTCTATGTAGGAAGGCTTTTTGTCGGCGCACATGTTGCCGGACTCTCCGAGCACTTCGAGATGCATTTTCCTGCTTTCGTTCATGAAGGACACTAGGGCTCTTGCAGCGCTTGACGAGGCTATTGTCACCATATTCATGCCCATGGCCGCGCCTGTGGTCGCGATAAAGCGCAGATGCACGTCGCGCCCTGCAGGATAGCACTCCACAGATGATAGGCTGCCGTGCCTAGTGTGTTTTGAGAACTCGTCTTGCAGCAGCTTAAAGCCTTCGGCGCCGTTTACGAAGGCATTGAGAGCCGCAGCCTCTGACAGGTCTTCACATCTTACAAGTATATCTCTTGCCATTCCGTCTCTTATTACCCTGGTCGTCATCCTTCCGAACTTCAGCGTTGCAGCCAGGGCCCTGGAGGCGCCTGCTACCAGCCTGCCTTCAGTAGTTGCAAACAGTATGGGATATGTGCCTTTCGCATAGTCGCCTTCGACCTTGAGCCTGCCGGCATAGCCGAGAGGCACTTGGGCTGCCCCTATGACGTTTTCCGCGTTTCTTGACAGGGTGTCCTTGTAGTCTATGGTGGCCGAGCCTATATGTTCCAGCTTTGAGCCTGTTGAGGACTCCAGATACATGCGCAGTATGCGGGCGGCCCTGGACTTGTCCTGCAGTGTCGCATACAAATCATGTGGCTTCCTTTTTCCTGATGCCAGGTCATTCACTATATCCGAATCAGACGTGTAATTGTCAAGTTTGTCCTGTTTCATAATAGTAAATCGGTTGCTGTATTTTTATTCCTTGCGGGGGGATTCGGATTGTTGCGTATGCCCGCATGCTGTTGCAAGCGTGCCGGGCATTTCTGCCATCCTGCCGGCAGGCAGGACGATTACTTTTTTGCTTCTTATGCGCCCGTAGCGCTCTTCTGCAAAATCGTTTACTACGACCACAACTATGTCGTATTTGAGGAGCCTGGAGAGCACCATCGCCCTTGATTCGAGAAATTTCTTTTTTCCGGTTTCGTATTCTATTGCTATGCGCACCCCGAACATTGATGCTGCTAGATCCGGGCGCAGCGGGCCGCCCATTATCCTGTTTGCTATGCCGCTGGCTGACAGGATCCTGGAGATTTGGCGCACACATACCTGATGCTCTATGCTCGGATTTTTCCTGAGCATGAACCATTTTGCCCCGAAGCCGTAGTAGCAGTCTATTGTGCTGCCAATCTTAGGCAGCTCCTCTGCACCTGGGCTTTCCAGAATGGCAATCTCGCTTTCTTTTATTGGATATTTCAACGACTCGGTCACTTTTCCCAAGGAATTCGACTCCCGCATGGCAATAGGACGCCCAAGCCTCTTTGGGCTCAGTTCGAACTCGCTTATTTCCATTGAACTGGTCTTGATAAGGGCCCGGTTTATTCTTAGAGTGGATATTTTGTATCCCAAAAGCCTTGCGGCTTCCGCGTCGCCTCCGGAAAGCAGTCTCGAAATATAGGCAAGTTCGGTTGGCTCAGAGCTGTGAAACGCAATTATAGTGGATGCATTTGCCGGGATTGCTTTGTCTAACTGCGACAGGCCGTGCACCACCATTATTGTGCCGAAGCCGTACTTTCTGCCCTCCTCTATGATGCTTGATATCATGCCGCTGTTCCTTCCGGATTCTCCCATTATGGCCTGTGCTTCGTCTATTACTATGTAAAACTTTGGACTATGCACGACCTCAGAGGTGTGCATTAGATAGTAGAGCCTCTTCGCGATCTCGGTTATGTATATCAGGCGCTCCTCCCTGGTGCCGATGGAGGCGAATGAAATGGAGTTTATACCAGACCTGATATCGCCAATTTTCAGGCACTGCCTTGGCTCTGGAGTCGCAAGCAGGCGGACCCTTTCAAGTATTGGTATAAGACTGTTGCGCTCGGCCGCGCTTTTTGAATTTTTTATGAATACTGAAAGCTCGTGCTGCAGGTCTCTCAACGATGGTTCGCCTTCGAGTATGCGCTGGTCCATGCCCATAGCGCCTCTGTTCATATAGCAGTACCAGAGGCACTTTGACAGCTTTGCCCTTTGTATCTGGCCCAGAGAATACACCTCGCAGAGCGTATCTGAGAGTTCCGCTATCCTTTCCCGTATTGAAAGCCCGTCCAGGGCCAGCAGGTTTATGGAATTAAATCTTGCATTGTATATTTTGCCGCCTATCTCGCGCACAAGGGGCTCGTGCTCGTTTTGGGGGTCGAAGAGCAGCGCAGGAAGGCCGTTGCCGCTTATTTCACGGAGTATGCTTTTGAGAAGCGTGCTCTTTCCGAAGCCAGAAGCGCCCGTTATTATGATATGCGGGTTGGGCTCCTTTGCAGGGAATATGGCAAGTTTACCATGCGAACGCCGCCAAACAGTTTTATGCATTTCCTTTGCCACAATTAGCTTGCCGGACAATGTGGCGGAAATGCTGCGAATTCTGCATAGGCGTCTTTTCTTTTCGCCTATATAGAATGAGGGTGCTTTGCGTTTGCCGCAGTCCAGTCTGGATGGCGCCTTAAATAAAAATGTCAGTTTGCATTTTAATCCCATTCCAAATTTCTTTATAGTGTCCACTATTATAGAAATATTATTCATTTCAACCACCAATTTTTACATCGACAAATAGGGTCTGCGCACTGCAGATGCAGATTTTACAGGAGTTCCAAAGATCGGCTATTTATAAAGCGCAGCCCGCGCGTCTTTCAATCCTTTTATGCGTGTAAACAATCTTATATCTTGCTATAAAGGAATGCATTGATCTAAGTGCATTTACGGCGGATTGAACACGGCGCTTTGCAGCACACAATAAATTGAGAATCGTTATAAATTTTTGTGGTTTAAAATATTCAGGTGCCAGGGTGGCAGAATCCGGTAATGCGCCGGTCTTGAGTTTTCGGCTCAAGAGCTGATCAGTGATGCGAAACAGGCAAACCGGTGCCCGCAAGGGCTTTAGGGTTCAAATCCCTACCCTGGCGAATGCAGTATAGGCAAATTTCAGTAAGTAGTGTGAAACTTGGATGAAGTTACGAACGGACGATAATATATGAGAATAGTTTCTTTGAATGTATGGGGCGGAAGGGTATATAGCAAACTTGCCGAATTTCTTGAGGGTAAGAAAACGGGTGTAGACATCTTCTGTTTCCAGGAGGTTTTAGACGCCAATTCCAAAACCGGAAACGAAGCCAAAGCTACCAAACAGTCATATCAAGGAACCGAGTTTGAAGAGGTTCAGGATCTATACGGCAGATTAGAAAACGTGCTAACGGGCTTCAGGGGTTTCCTGTCAGCGTCTTATAGTGAAGGTTCTGAGAAGCTGGCGATGTTTGTAAGGAACGGAATAGAAGCAGATGTGCGAACCGCTTGGGCACACAAGCAGATCAGAGTATTATATGGGGGAAAACCCTTCGAGGTAGGCAGCATTATGCAATATGCAAAAATTTCGAATGATAATGGTACATGTTTTATAGCAAACGTGCACGGGCTTTGGCAAGGCGGAGGAAAGGAAGATACACCAGAAAGGATCGAACAGTCAAGGAACATTTTAAGGATAATGTCCAGTTTTGGCGAGCGCAAGATATTATGCGGAGATTTTAATCTTGACATATCTACAGAAAGTGTGCACATGCTGGAGCAAGAGACGGTAAATTTAGTAAAAGAGTTCAAGATAAATTCTACTCGCAGTGCCCTCGCACCATCAAGTAAAGGCAGGTTTGCAGATTATATCTTTGCCTCAGATAAAATAAAAATCAACAAATTCAATGTTCTAAATGATGTTGTGTCAGACCATCTGCCATTATATGTAGATTTTGAATGAATAGCCTGAACAGATAATAAGCTCGCTTGAAGAATTTTCGAAGCAAAGCACGGCTGGAATTAAAATCGCTTATTATTAAGAGGCAGCAAGCCGTAATATTGAGGCTTCTCCCGTTTATGTCTCCCCGAAGCACTTGCTTAGAACTTGCCCTTGTTTTCCCTTACCATTTCAAAGCTGTGGGTGTTAATATCGGCGAATGCAGGCCTGCCCTGGCGAACGGTATCCGCAGAGTTTTTATAACAAATGTTTTTATATTATTGTTATTGCATAACATTGTGTGATTAAATGAGTCTCTTACTGTATGCCATAGTTGGCCTTGTTGTGGTAATAATAGCAGGGTTGGTAATAGTAATATACAACTCTTTAGTTGCATTGAAGAACAACGCGAAGAAGGCCTGGGCTGACATAGACGTGCTCCTCGAGAAGAGGCATGACGCCCTTGGCAAGCTGATCGATACAGTAAGCGGCTACATGAAGTACGAGAAGGGACTTATGACGCAGCTTACGCAATTGAGAAGCCAATGGATGAATCTGCCTCAGGAAGACGTTCAGGCAAAAATGAATGCATCTAATCAAGTATCCTCCGCACTCAAGAGCGTATTTGCAGTAGCAGAGAACTATCCTGACCTCAAGGCAAACAACAGCTTCATACAATTGCAGCAGAGCATACTGACCATCGAATCTCAGATAGCCGACAGGAGGGAGTTCTACAACCAATCAGTTACTGACCTGAACATACGGATACAGCAGTTTCCATATAATCTGCTTGCCAGAGCAATGGGCTTCTCTGCAATGCCTCTGTTCCAAGTGCCAAATGAGGCAAAGGCAGATGTCAAGATAAATTTTGACATGACTCAGTAGGTGTTATCATAGTGAAGCTTAGTGGCGGCTGGAACAGGTACGTAAACACCGCAAAAAAACCTATTGCCATAGTGCGCGCGGATTTTGCCAATGCCGATCCGAAGGTTTTAGGCCAGCAAGAGCATATCGATGCACCAACAGCCAAAAGAAAGAGCTCCGCTTTTGCAACCATATCTGGAATCCTGATAGTTGTGGGCATAGTTCTATTCATTGGCAGCATGGTGTTCAGCGGCGGCGACTCTAATTCAATCAACTCAACTACGTTCCTATATCCCCCAGTACTAATCCTCGCTGCGATAATGATAGTGATTGGAGTTTTATATCTAGGTTTCTCGTATTTTGCAGTTCATATGATGGTAGCCAATACGCCTATCGTAAAGATGGAAGCGGCATCAACAGGCTTAGGCATACTCGAAGCAAAGCTCGAATCTGAGAGTGGAAACACGATAAGCGCCCCGCTGGCCAAGGCAAAATGTACATTCTACGACGTTTCCTTGTTTGCCTATTATACGATGCATCAAGGCAGTTATTCGAGCACAGTAACATATTTTCTGGACTCGGATTGGAAAGGTGAAGCAACCTATCTTACAGACGGCACGGGCTATACTGCTCTGCCGTTTGAGAAGGTGGATGGCTTCCTTCCAAAAGCAAATACCTACATGCTATACGATAATAGCGGGGAGCCAATTAAAATTAAGCATATGGGAATAGGACCCACGCAGTATAGCAAACTTGCGGTACCAGATAACGTTGCCTCTCTTCGCAAAATGCTAGAAGATGCCAGAAACTCCGGAACAGACCTAAGCCTTGATGCGATAACTGGCAGCACAGGAATCAGTTTTGTGCCGATAGGCAGCAAAAAGAGTGCCCTGAAAGCAGGTTACTATTACATTATAGAGTCTTACCTACCAGTTGACCAGAGCTATGCGACTGCGGGTTACCTGGAACATACGGACGAAACGCTGCGCGGCAAGCCAGTTAATGTGATGATACGAGATACAAGCAACACAAATCTTTTCTCAATGGTTGAAGGCCAGAAGAGCACGCTTTCCAAGAAAGAGTTCAGAAATTCCGTGGTTTCGTTTGCGGTTGCTGCTATAATCGTTCTGCTTCTAGCGTGGCTTGCGCCAGTCCACAGCATGTATTCATGCCTAGTACTTGAGACAAATAACAGCGGCCCATACTGCCACTACATAAATGGTAGCACCATTGCGCTCTTAGGATCTGCGCCGTCGCAGCACTACACGACAACCATACCAATATCAACAAGCACCATCACAAGTTCGTCTGGTCAGGTCTTCTCTGGTAACTGCGGCACTCTCAACCTCTCCAGCTCTAGCACCAGAAGTACAAGCTTTGCAATATGCACATGGAAGGGTGGCATAGTAAACATATTTGCGGGGGGAGGAAACAGCGGCTTCGTCTCCTTCAAGATAATCGGGGCCAATGGAGTGGTATATGTTAGCAACTACACTAACAGCAGATGCGCTACCAGCAGGGGTAGCATTTATCTGCCTGCGCAGAACTACAGGGTGCAGATCTCAACTGGCGGTGGAGGTGGCTCCTGTGGTGCCGCAGAGATACTACTCTCAGGATGAAAACACGGAAATGGTTTAAGCTGATTTTCTATATTAAGTCGTGGACTACACGCTTAAAGCCCATAGCTTAAATTTCCAAGCAAAGTAAGGCTTTATTGAAATCGCTTATTATTAAGAGACTCAAAGCAGCAATATTCAGGCATCTTCACTTTATTTTTACTTAGCAAGTTCTTGACAAAGCTTGCCCTTGTTTTCCCTTACCTTTTCAAAGCCGTAGGTGTTAATCTCGATAATGCCAGTCTTGCCCTGGCGAATATTGCAGGATTAAACGTTCAAATTGTATTAAGTACTAAAATTTATTTGGTGGATGCCGAGAAGCCAGAGCAGTATTATTACTCTTTTATGTATTTATGGTATTTGGACCCGTTTTTCTCAAGCAGCAAAGAGACATAACCCTTCCTTATGCTTTTGTACTCTTCCAGTCTCAGTTCCTTGATTATTGAATTGAGTCTTTTGTCTGCGTTCTTTTCAGAAATTATTTCTATTTCGACAAAATTTCCAAGCTCGTCTACAGAATCCAAGTTTATTGTGCTGTTCTTATATCTGTACAGCTCCCTATGTTTTTTTACAAAAATTATCTTTTCGAAGCCGGATCTCTCAATTATTTTTGCCGCGCTTTTACCATTCGCTATCCTAGTTTCGTATTCCTCATAATAACCTTCTTTCCCAGTTGCACCTTTGAATGTCAGGAAGTTGGAGCTTCCGGACTTCCTTACCCTAAGAATGAAGGACTTTCCGAGAGCCCTCATTGCTCTAATGCTGCCGTAGTATGTATCGTACTGCGTTTTGGAAGATTCAAGAACTGCACCAGCACTTACAATACGGTTTTTTACATCCTTGAAGTCATTTACTATCAACCTTATCTCTTGCTCCATTTCATTCGCCACAGTGCATGCTTAGCAGCCATAGTTTATCAACCGGTGATACTTTTTGTATCCTTTTTTGATGCTACAAGCAAAGTTCTTATTATTGATTCGTTTAGCTTTTTAAAGTTGCATGCGCAAATCTTTATGATGTATGTATCGCGCCGGCGCATTTACATAGTTTTAAATAGATTTATGGCCTGGGGGTTTTATTATGGTGGACTCTATTGAACTGGAAAGGACTTTCCTGATAAAGTACATACCTGAAGGACTAAACGACTGCGATCATGAAGAAATGCTTGACATTTACATACCTAGGTCTTCTAGCCACCCACACATCAGAATAAGGAAGGCTGGAAACAGGTACGAAATAACCAAAAAGGAGCCTGTTTTAGGCAGAGATTCGTCAAAGCAGCTGGAGCAGACGATCCGACTGACCAAGGAAGAATATGACGAATTTGCCTTATTAGAGGGCAAAAGGGTGCATAAAACCAGGTACTTCTACCCATATGAAGGCATGCGTGCAGAGATAGATGTCTTTTCCGGAAGCCTTAAGGGCCTGATTCTTGTGGACTTTGAATTTAAGAATGAAAATGGCATGCAATCGTTTGAAATTCCAGAGTTTTGCCTTGCAGATGTCACGCAGGAGGAGTTTCTTGCAGGAGGAACCTTGTGCGGCAAATCCTATTCTGACATAGAGGATCGCCTGAATAGGTTAGGATACGCTAAAATCAGATTTGGGGTTAAACCCTAGGAAGTTCAGGCGGATACCGTTCATTATTGGGCAGCAAGGGCAATTAATTTCTTGGCAGAAGCCTATAAGCCCCTCATCGAAATTATTTTGCTAGTTCCTATTGATATTTTGTTGGTATTCAGTATAATTTGACTTTTCTTTTACCATCAACTTTGAAATTTGAATCACCAATTCCAATGTTCTTTACATGTCCTTTCGAATCGATTGTCAAAGATAAGTTGCCGCTAGAGCTTTCCATCTTGCTGTGGCTTAATCTGAGCATCTTTTTTAGCTTTGAAATAACATTTTGTTTGCCATCTTCCTTGTAATTGCTTTCTTTTTCCTCTAAAAGCCACATCTTCTCCGGTGCTGCCGTAATAATATCACCCTAAAATCCTTCGTCAAGCACGCTTAAACATAAAGTTTATTTAAGCTTTTGTATTTTGCAAAATTAGGCCTATCTGATAGGTAAAAGCAATTAAAACTGCACCTTCAAATATATCTGATGCCTTATGCCAACAAAAACTTTTCTGAGATTTTACGATGGCCACAATGGAGTTGTTGTTGGCGAACATTCAGATGATGAAGAAGCAAAGCTAGCCAAATTTGTAACAAATACTGATGACAACATATTTGCTTGGAAGCTTGGGGATTTATTTACCCCCGAACAATCAGGAGCGCTTCTTTCCAGGTATAGCAGAACGTCATTTACCGGACGCGAGCTACTCTTGAGGGAGTTCCTACCTAATGTCAACCGCGGGCGGGAGTTCTTTGAATCTTGGCTGGTAGACTACGGAGACGACTCGATACAAGAGATGGCCGGAGGCCTTCCGGTATCGTGCGAATTCGTTTCGAACCTGCTTGCAAAGATTATTGAGGATGGCAGGTTTGCATCATATATAGAGAAATCTACCAGGTATGTCTCTTTTGACAAAAAGCTTTCGGATGGAAGCTACATGTTCTATAAGGACAAGGATATCATGGATTCAGGATTTGCGGACCTGTACATTGAACTTATGAATGGGCTTTTTGATTCCTATTCTAAGCACATGGATAAGATGGTCAGGTATATAGGCGAGATAAATCCAATAGAGGACCAGAAGTTTAGAGTAGGGGATGCTTCGATAGGCATTGTAGAACTTGACGGCAAGGCCGAAGAGCGCCTTGGAATCTCGGAGAAAGACCTGACTAGGGCCTATGAGAATTCTGTCAGGGCCAACGCGCTCGACCTTATGCGTGACTATTTGCCCATGGCGACTCTGACCCACGTAGGCATAAGCGCCAACGCCAGGGCG
Organism: Candidatus Micrarchaeum acidiphilum ARMAN-2; assembly: GCA_009387755.1. Lineage (NCBI taxonomy): Archaea > Nanobdellati > Microcaldota > Candidatus Micrarchaeia > Candidatus Micrarchaeales > Candidatus Micrarchaeaceae > Candidatus Micrarchaeum > Candidatus Micrarchaeum acidiphilum. The sequence continues at coordinate 208,068 of GG697241.1, read as the reverse complement.
TACGAGGCACTTGCGATACGGCTGCTGTCTTCAGAGCTTGCCGAAGCTAGGCATGTCGGCAACAGGCTTTACGAAGAGCTTTACAAGATAGTGCCATCTTTGGTAAGAAGGGTGCGCGACAAGCATGGAGATGAGTTCGTCTCATTTCTGCGCGGTAGGGATAGCACAGTACTTGAAAGCGTTAGGGCCACTGGAGCGAATGGAAAAGGTGGCAATGGCATATCTGAGCTTGTTGAATATACAGGAATGGGAAGCAAAGATCCTGACAAGAGTGCGGCGGTGGAGGTTGCCGCGGCGGTGCTTTACAAGTACGGAAGCCGCATTTCTATGCATGAAGCGCAGGCTGCGGCAGAGGCAATGCCTGCGGAACAAAGGAATGCGCTAATAGCCAAGTATGTGGGACACAGAGGAAATAGGAGGCACAGGCCTGGCAGGGCATTTGAAAATGTCGAATATCTGTTCGACTTCATAGGCAGGATAGGGATCTACAGGGACCTTCAGAGGCACAGGATAGGAACTCAGGAAAGGCAAAACTTTACCGTTGATTACGGATATGATACTAGGAAGGAATATGACAGCATAGGCATAACAGATGACTACAAGTCGAAAATGTCAGAAGTCGTAGATTTGTATGGAAAGCTTAGGGAAAGCATGCCATGGCAGGCGCAGTACGTTGTCACATTCGGCTTCAAGACCAGATGGTATTACAGGATGAATGCCAGGGAGCTTTACCACGTGGTGGAGCTCAGGACAACCCCGAGCGGCCATCCCGACTACAGGAAGCTCATGCAGGAATCTTTCAGGATGGTTGAGAAGGTGCACCCTTCTATTACAAGATACATGTCGTTCGTGGACATGTCAGACAAACAGCTCGGCAGGCTGGGAGCCGAGATTCGCATAGCGCAGAAGCGCAAAGCCCTGAAAACTTAGTTATGCTGAATTTGGCTTCTTTACAAAGTATAGGCAAAGGTTTAAAAGGCTTGTAATTGAGTATATAAATGTGGTAAAATGGCAAAACATTCCATGATGTCAAAAGGACAGACCGATGCAAGAGTGTTCGGACTCGAGTTCATAGGCAGTATTTTTTACCTGATACTTGCCTACATGATAGCTGCTGACGAGATGCCGGTTAGTGTGGTATTTACAGGCTCGGGAGCGTTCTGGCTGCCCTTGTTTGCAGGCGTTGCAGTAGTATCTGCAATTGGGCTTTTCATATTCAGCTTTACTTATCTATCTGAGCCTGCGATAATATCAGGAGAGCATACCAAGAACTTGGGCCTGGACCTAGCCGTAATAACGGGTGTTACATTTGTGGCTATGACCACTGGAACCGGATATATGGTTCTTGCGATAGGCGGTTTCATACTGTCCTTGGTAGGAGCGATGGTTGGCTACAGACTGTAAATTTTGCGGCGCTTTTTCTTTTTCTTATTCCCATTTTTGTTAATTTTTGGTCAGTATTCTAGCCCAGGATAGAGTGGAAACCTTTCGCAAAGTGCCATCACCTTTTCCCTTAAGTTTTCAAGCGCTTTGTTTTCTTCCAGACTCTTCTTGAAGCTTTTCAGGTATTCTTGCCGCTCATCCTTATTTTCTGGCAGTTTAGAGTCTTTTACCTCGCTTATGCACATGCTTATCAGCTCTGCTATCTCTGACATCTGGGCCTCCTTCATGCCCCTTGTTGTTACTGCAGGAGTGCCCATGCGTATTCCACTCGGATAAAAGGGTGATGAGGGGTCCTTAGGTATTGTATTCTTGTTGACTGTTATGCCTATGCTGTCAAGTGCGTCCTGGGCAAATACCCCGAAACCCTTTCCGTAATTGGTCAGGTCCACCAGAACCATGTGGTTGTCGGTGCCATCGGTTACAAGCTTGAACCCGCGCTTTTTCATTGCCTCTGCAAGGGCCTTTGAATTGAGCAGCATCTGCTTAGCATAATCTTTGAACTCCTGCGACATTGCTTCCTTGAATGCGATCGCCATGGCTGCAGTGGTGTGGTCGTGCGGCCCCCCCTGCATGCCTGGAAATACTGTTTTGTCTATTTTGTCTGCCAGCTCTGGATCTTTTTCCAACCCTTTTTTTGTTGCCATTATAATGGCTCCACGCGGACCGCGCATGGTCTTTTGGGTTGTCGTCATTATTATGTGCACATATTTTGCAGGGCTCTCGTGCATGCCTGCCACCACAAGACCTGCTATGTGGGATATGTCTGCGACAAGGTAAGCTCCGACCGAATCTGCTATTTCTGAGAATTCCTTAAAGGGCAGGGCCCTTGGATAAGCGGAGGCGCCTATCCATATGAGCCTTGGCCGGTTGGCTTCGGCCAGGCTTCTTGCTTCCTCTATGTCAATGTAGCCTGCTTGGGTAACGTGGTAGGGTACGCTTTTGAATATCTGGCCGCTCATGCTGGTCTTCCAGCCGTGGGTAAGATGGCCTCCGTCTGTAAGATTCTGACCCATTATCGTGTCTCCCGGATTGCATATTGAGAAATAAATTGCGAAGTTTGCAGGAGATCCGGAGTAAGGCTGTACATTCGCATGTGGAACTCCAAAAAGTGCCTTGGCCCTTTCTATTGCGAGCCTCTCTACCTTGTCTATGAATTCGTTGCCTCCATAGTAGCGCTTTCCAGGATATCCTTCCGAGTATTTGTTTGTCAGCACCGAGCCCGAAGCTGCGAGCACCCTCGCGCTTGCAAAGTTCTCCGAAGGTATTAGCTCTATTGATTTCCTTTGCCTTGAAAGCTCTTGCTTCATTGCATCGTGCAGCTCAGAATCAAATTCCTTTATCTCTTCTAGTGCCAAAAAATCACCGTATTGGTTTGGCTACAAGAATAAATAAGCATTTGTATGCCTGCAAAATAAGATGTTGGCGGGCCTTCTGCTTCCAGTAATTATACACCAGTTTGTAAGTACTTTTGGATACAAGGATAAAGAGGCGGCAGCAGAAACGGAGCTAAGATTGATGGAAAACGTGATGGAGGCAATGGCCAAAGAGGAAGTTTCGCTGAGCGGTAGCCTAATTAATGATGAGCAGGGAAATAAGTATGTGTCAAAGATCGAACTTAGGAAAGATGAAGTAGATAAACTTGGTTTACTCCGTGGCAAACGTGGGAAGAATGACAAGGTAGACGTGATTGTTACACCAGTACTTAGATTAAATAAAAAGATTGCTGAAAAATTGGAGAAGTGATTGCGTAAACTATAATATTTAAAGATGAATGCGCAATTTCCTACGGATTGAATGGCAACTGAAAAGATAGGGGTATATGCGGGAAGCTTTGACCCGCCTACAAATGGGCACCTCTGGATGATAAAGCAAAGCGCCAAGATATTTGACAAACTTATTGTAGCTATAGGCGTAAATTCGGAAAAGAGCTATACTTTTACTTTAGACCAAAGAAAGGCGATGATAAAGGAGATTACAAAGGGGATGAGCAACATATCTGTAACAAGTTTCAAAGATACTTTCTTGGTCGATTTTGCGAAGGGTGTTAGAGCCGGATTTATAGTCCGTGGCATCCGTGACTCAAAGGACTTCGAATATGAGAAGAACATAAGGAGCGTTAACGAAGACATAAATAGGGATGTCTTGACCGTTTTTCTGATGCCGCCTGCAAAGCTTAGCGCAGTAAGCTCAAGCCTTGTAAAGGGACTAGTTGGAAACAGCGGCTGGGAGAAAATAGTGTCAGGATATGTGCCCGGATACGTGCTAGGATACTTAAAGAAAGAGTTTGCATTCAGCAAGAGGGGAGGGTACCCCACAGGGATAGACAACGATTGACAGTGCAAGCTATTCCGGAAGCTTTTCTATTATCTCGCTCATTTCCTTGTAATGCTTCTTTATTATCGGTTCTGCCTTAGCTCCGAGCATCTTTTCGGTATTGATCTTGCAGAGCTCCATGGCCTGCCTGAGGCCGTCTTTGGTCGGGTTGTTTACATCTACATCGCATTTCTTGAACGCGTCTCCGACAAAAAGCTGGACCCGGGCTCTCAGTTCTTTTTCAGGCACTTTTTGGCCGAGAGCTTCGTTTATCTCCTTGTTGGCTGTCTCGAAGCAGTTTATGAGCCGTTTTACTGCAATCTTTCCAGAAGGCTTTTTGTTTGGCATAGTTTAGATCCTGATGCAGATTTTAAAATTGTTTACTGCGGGGTTTTTTACCCCATTACAATTTATTCAGCATGTTTCTGGGGCTATAGAGGATTTACTTTTCGTCGTGGCGAAGTAGCGCATTGGCTAGAATTATCTCGTCCACTATTTTGTTTACTGCAGCCGTAAGTATGTTTCCGGGGTAGTTTTTAAATAAATCGTATTTTTCTTTTTGTAGGTCGTACATTTCGTCTTCGTAGTATATTCCGTCAGAGAGTTTTTCTCCAGCAAGGTTTCTTTCAAGCTTTGGATAAAAGAATACATTTTCTTCGTATATACCAATCGTTGCGTCTAAAGACTGGTTTAGTATCTCTTCTGCTTCTATTGAGCTTATTTTCCAATTTGCTTCATAATCATTGAGCGCAAGCTCAACTTTTAATATTCTTTCTTGGCCAGAAAGAAAATCCGATACCTTCATGCCTTGATTTTCTTTACTTTCGGATTTTATTTTTAGCCTTAAAGAAGCCAGTGCTTTAAACCTTTCATATGCGTCTGGCCTTTTACTAAATATTTTTACAAGATCTTCGGCAGCTTGATTTACCCTGTCAGGGAACTCTTCTTTGCTCCTTCTTTCCAAATTCTTTACAGCTTCGCTGAGCTTTTTATCGTTCTGCCTATCTGGAGCGACCTCCATGGTTACACCAAATATTCCTACTTTCAACAAGATATTTAAACTCTGTTTTTATTTAAAAATCAGTAGGTTTTATTTGAGGTTTTGTAAATATGTCTGCGCGGCATGCTGCTACACTTTAGCATCAAAGCTTCTTTATGACGTCTTTTGGCTTTTCGTGATGTTGAGCTACTTTTGCGTCAGCCATTTCTGGTATGTTAGAGACACCAGCATAGCCCATTGCAGCCCTTATGCCTGCAACGTACCAGTTTACCACTTCAGAAACGCTGCCGCGGTACGGAACCAGGATTTCTATGCCCTCGTCTACGTTTTTGCCTCCAGAATCAGCGTACCTGTCCACAGCTGCCCTCTTTGCTTTTGCTGCGGCGCTACCCATTCCTCTGTGGATTTTGTAGTATTTCCCGTCTAGGCTTATTTTTGGGGCGGGGCTTTCATCGCAGCCGGCAAAACCATAGCCAAGCATTGCGGCGGAGGCGCCGAAAGCGAATGCAAGCGCCACGTCACCAGCAGTCCTTATGCCCCCGTCTGCTATTATGGGTATTTTCATGCCTATTTCGTCCAGAGCATCTGCCGCCTGTGATACTGCGAACAGCGTTGGCGAGCCTGCCTTGGTCACATCGCTGGTTATGCATATTGAACCGCTGCCTATACCCATCCTTAACCCGGCAACTCCATCGCCTAGTCTGTCTATTGACTCCCTGACTCCGTTTATTGTGCCGAGGTTTCCTATTATGACTTCTGCACCCGTTGCGACAATTATCTTTTTTGTAGCTTCGATTACAGCATTGTTGTGGAAGTGCGCAACATCTACGATCAACGCGTCTGCGTGTTTGGCAAGGACTTTGGCACGCTCCAAGTCGAAAGGAGATACCGCGGCTGCCACCCTAAGCCTGCCCTCTTCGTCGCGCAAGGCATTCTTGTAGGTGTCCCTTAGCGTCACGTCCTTGTAGGTTATAAGCCCTTTTAGATTGCCCTTTGAATCTACCACTGGTAGCTTCTCTATCCTGTGCTGCTTAAGTAGCGATATTGCCTCAGCTTCGGTTATGCCTTCAGAGGCGCTTATTACATCCTTGGTCATAGCTTCTTCTACAGTAGAACCAGGCTCGTTGGAGCGCACATCCCTGCCCGTTATTATTCCTATCAGTTTCCCAGAATCAACCACCGGCAAGCCGGATATGCCGTGCTTCTGCATCAGTTCGTCGGCTTCGCTTACCTTCGCAGTCTTGCCTATAGTTACAACGTCTCTTATTATGAACGATTCTGCCCTTTTTACAGACTTGACCATGGCAAGTTCCTCTTCTAGGCTGCAGTTCCTGTGTATTACGCCGATTCCGCCTTCCCTGGCAATGGCTACAGCCATGCTGGATTCGGTTACAGAGTCCATAGGAGAAGATATAAGCGGGACCTTCAGCTTTATGCCTTTAGAGAACCTGCTCGTGATGTCTATGTTTTTGGGCTCGGTCTTGGCAAGCCCCGGAAGCAGCATTACGTCTTCAAAGTTGAAGGCGGGAGGAGCCGAATAATATTTGTCCTTGAATTTTCCCATTAAGTATTTTATCGCATAAAAGTTTATAAAAGTTGGTTTTTAGCGCTTATGGTGATTTATTTATTGGCTCCATTAGAATTATTTGCATATGGATGATTTTATGGTAAATAATAAATCCGAAAAGCGTGGATCTTATAAAAGGAGGGAGCAGAAAGAAGTATGCTCAGGTAGCAGTCGTCTGCTGCGCAATGAAACCGAAGCCGAAAGGATCATGGAGCTTATTGAGAGCAATTGGAAGTGGGAAGGCAAAGAATACGAAAATAACGCGCTTGCCGAATCGCAAAAGCTTGACAGCATAGGAGCAGTATATTTGACGCCTCTTGCAACAGATGCAGAAATAAGGGCGTATTGGATTGGCAGGATGGTTCAGACGAACAACCTGCGCCTGCTAGCCAGGATACATAGAAGTGAGGACAAGAACGAGGCATGAATGGCCTCTAGCCCTTAGATTTTGAAAGCCCTGGTTTTGAGCTGGAAGTGTTAAGGTTGTCGGTATTTTTAGATGAATCAGGCGCCCTTATTAGGCCTTCCGGTGTTTTTTTGGCGTCAATCACTGTTTCTTCTTTTTTGTTTTGCTTCATAATCTCTTGAAATCCGCCCTTGTTTTCTACCAGTTCGGTCTTGTAAGGAGTCGTGTAAACATCTCCTGACTTGCGTATCTGGAATGCTTCATATGCCGCATTTACTCTTCTTTTGTATTCATCCTTTACGTCAAAAAGCACACCCACAAAACCGTCCGCAACCCATTTTGCGCCAGGAGGCATCGAAATTTCGTTCCAGTGCAGCGCGGATCTTTCGAGCGCACCAGCAGTCTGCGCATAAATCCAATACCTGAACTCCTCCTTCCAGCGCCCTGATTCGACCATCTTCTTCGGAACTTCTTGTATTAGCCTAGTAAGTGCGTAATTCAGCTCGCCCAACCATGCTCCCTTGTAATTATACTTTTCAGAAATTTTGAATATCTCTTCGCCAAGCTTTCCAGCAGGCGTATCGAGTTTTTGCGGCCATCCGCCAGTTTCCATGCTACATAGGTTAACTAGTATTTCGCTTATTTTGTGGCGGTACAATACGGAAATGTCTGTTGTGTCATTTCCCCCAACAAGCTCGTTGACAATGGATTCTGAAAGCGCATCGACTGCCTTGTCAAGCACAGGTCGGTCCTCGGCAGGAATGTACGGCATTTTTACACCGGATGGGTTTATTTTTATAGGTATATAGTCTTTTCTGGATAAGTGCGAGCAGCAGAGCAGGTATTGAGCTTAACTTGCTTTGAAAATAGATTTTATATTATTAATGTTAAAATATCGACGAAAGATATTTTAATGATTATAATCCGTTGTGTTGTTATGCCATAGCGTTTTTATAGTAGTAAGACACCTTTTAGAAATTCGGCTATAGAAACGGTTATATATATAATAAGCACAGATTTTACTAAGGTGTTAAGAATGATTGACAGGTTAATGCCAAAAAATAAAACTAAGCAAAGACTAATTGATGCTGGTTTTGATTTATTTGGTGTGGGAGTACATCTAAAACTTCCGGAGGACATGTATCAAAAGTTTCAATCTACATTCACTCAATTTTTACCGGAAGTCCAGTTTATTGCAGGTAAAAAATTAAGTATAGATATAGATATTAATATTGCATATGGACCTAGATCGTTAAAAGTAAATGGCTATAGCGTACGTTTTTCGGCTCCAGCAGACTTGGATCGAATTGTAATAGATGCAGTACTTATAACGTCGAGATTAATAGAAATGAAACTCAATAAAAAAGGGATATTCTCAATACATGGTAGCGCAGTATCTTACGGCGATGAATGTGTACTTATTATAGGTCCGTCAGGAGCAGGTAAAACTACCACGGCAGTATACACGTGCATGCTAGATAAAGAGTTGGCATACGCAGCAGGAAACAGAATCTTTGTGGACAGTAAAGATATGAGGGTGATAGGTGGTGTTAAGAAATCGTCACTCAGACTGGGATCTATACGGAATGAATTTAACGAATTTCAGAACCTACAAACCAAAGAATCTATTAAAAGCGGTAATCTTGACACCGATAGTGCGGTTCAAGTAAACCGTATTTCAGTATGGCCAAGCCAACTGGGTATATGTGAATCTGGTTATCCACTTAGAGTTAAAGCTGTAATTATTCTTAGAAAAATGGACAGCAACTTGTGTGTGCTAGAGAAAAAAGGAAAAACAGATTCTGAATTATTGGCATTTTATACCGCTTTGTCTGAATATAGTGAACGCATGCCAGCCATTTTAATGAGTGCTTTGATTCCCTATCCTGATGAAGTTTCTTATACTCTAAAGAAAAAGCGATTATATTTTTCAAATCAGTTTCTAGCCTCAAAGCCAGTAATATACATTGAAGGGAGGTTGCCCGAAATAGCAAGGAGCATAAAGCAGTATCTTAAGAACGGTGCGCATACAGACTATGATAGTTCAAAGCTGCTACGGGATAATAACAGATAGTTATTAGGGCACCTGCCGATATAAGCACTTTTATCTCCCAAAAATAGTTGTCGGACTATTTATGTTTACACTTCTCTAGCGAGTATCAACAAGGGATATTGTGCGCACGATCATCATAGGGATATTTAAACTGCCAACGAAACCGATAGAATTCCTTAAGACTGAATAGTTCCAAGATTTTACTGCATAGATACATTTATAATCAAATTCGGATAAAATAACAATAACAGGGTGAATAAATGAGCGAAACTATAGATTGGCAGAAATTTGAAGAATTGATCCAAAAAAATGGTATTTTTATAGACCGCCCAAGAGGTACACCACATCCGCGATACAGCAATAGGATTTATCCTATGGATTACGGCTATATAAAAAATACTATTGGAACAGACGGCGAAGAAATTGATGTTTTCGTAGGTAAAGAGGGTAAAGGAGTTGTTGGGATTATAAAAACAGTAGATTCAGTAAAGCACGATACCGAGATTAAAATACTTTGGAACATGAGTATCAGCGAGGCAAAAATGGTTGAGTCTTTTTTAAACTTTGGTGGTATGAAAGCTAAGCTTATATGGAGAGAATGATATAGGGGCCTTGCCCTTATAAACCTTTTCGTTCGAATCCTCTCCACAGACAAAGTAGGCGATATCCTTGAACGTCTTAATTGAATAAATGGTTTGATTGTTGATGTTCGAAACACCACCTTTCACCAACCGTTTATAGTTCGCACTAGACATGTTTACACTTCGGAGGCAGAATATCAGGTCGTGTTAAACCATGGCAATGCTGCTGCCAAGAATATTTATGTAAAAATAGATAGATATTTTAACTACCTACGAAGTCGGTAGAATTCTTTAAGATATTAATATATAAAAGGATTTTCCATTGCGTCATAGATCAACCCGAATTTTTCATATAGACGGTTTACTGCAGCATCTATGTTATTGTACCATTCCGCGCTTTGCACTATTTCGTTTTTTACAAAGTCCAACAAAATTTCACGTTTTTCGTTGTAATTGGCCATTTTCATGAGAGCTTTAAATATTTCAATGTCTTTTTTATGTAACTTTATGTAAAGTTGGTATATGGATGCGAGTTCGTCCTCTTCTAATGCTTTTGGACTTGAAAGGGGGTCTATAGCCTTATCATATAATTTCATGTGGTTCTTGTGCCACTCTTTAAGTGCGTCGTAGACATTACGCGCGCTCTGATCCTGTACAAAATATTTATTGTTGCCTAGGCCACTTTCATCGCGCACAAACAGACCTTTTTTTTGTAGTAACCTCGTGTATGGGGTATTATCTGCTGCGTACATTTCTGTGAAAACACCTTTGCTTATTATCCATATGTACTTTTCCATATATCTTAAATTTTCCCAAAGTTCATCCAATGTAGTTCCGTAGTCAAATAAGATATGGCCAGCCTGGACATATATTTTATATTTCTTAAAAGCATTTAGGGCCGTTAGATTCTGCTCAAGTGTGGCTGTCTTATTCATGCGTTTGAGTGCGGAATTGGAAAAGTTTTCTATGCCGCAAGAAAATGAAAAAAAACCTGCTCTTGATAATTCTCTGACTATATCTTCATTTACCCTATCCGCCCTAACAGAACTGCGAAGTCTTATAGAAAGGTTTCTGGCTATAATTTCATCAGCTAGTTCGCGGCACCATTTCAAGCCCCTGGGAGGTTCCAACATACTGTCGTCTACAACTTTAAAATGGCGTACTCCCTGTTTTGAAAGGAACTCCAGTTCATCTACAAAATTTTTTATAGATCTTTGCCTCCATTGCGGCCCGCTTGACAGGTGCCAGAACGATGTTATAGAGCAAAATATGCAGTTGGCCATGCAACCCCTTGCGCTCAAAACATGAACTGGGATTCTTCGCTTTAATACACTGCCCATTGTGTCTCTAGCAGGAAACGGTAAAGAATCTAGATTGGATATTTTTTGCAGTGGTTTGTTATTCACTATTGAATGCCCGTCAAAAAAACTTATCCCTTCTATATTGCTAAGCGAAGGTAATCCAGATATGAAGTGTTCAGTCAGTTTCGTAACGATATTTTCTGCTTCGCCCCTTACTGCCACATCTGCTCCACGTTTTAAGAAGATTTCGGCGTCGAAAGTTGGACCATAACCGCCAACAACTATTGGAATCGACTTATCGGCTGCCTTTATTATTTCTACGCTTTTCATTGTTTGGGCCATATTTGATCTGTAGGAAGAGAAGCCCACCCATATTATATTTTTGTAATTGAGTATATTTGACGCTATTTCACTATAGGACATATTAGAAAGCCAGCCATCAACTATGATAGTATTATAACCTTTTTGACGTAATACCGCTGCTAAATAACCCAAACCTAAATTCTCTTCTGGTGTACGATGAGATATTGGAGCAGGGGTAGCTAATACAATTATGCCGTTTTTCATGTGGCATTCCCATTTCTACTTTGGTTTACCTATCCATGTGCAAAGGTAGTCCATATGAACTAGGCATTCGCTTGTTTCAATGCGTGGCCTTTTAGGAAATTTGTCGTTTGGTGCTATCTTCAATGGGCAATAGGGATCCTTGGTAAGCATGCTTCTTTTGCCAGTATTATGCAAATTTTCTAAATAAGCTCGTGAAATACAGCCGCCTCCACATTTTTCCAAAAAGAGGCAATCTTTACAATCTTCAATCATTTGTGGATTCGCATGTCGCTGCCTAAAAACTTTAAATTGTGGTGAATTTATTATTTCAATAAGATCATGTTTTAACAAGTCATACGTGGATTTGTAATCATGTAGATATACACAGGGACTCACGTAAATCTTTCCATCTGGTGTTATTGAATGAATCCTAAATGAGGTTCTACCGCACGGGCAGCGATTTGCACCTTGATAGTCAGTCAATGCGGCCAGTGGCGGTTCGCCTAGATCAATGGGCTTGCAGACACTCATTAAGTAGGAGAATCCGGCGTAGTACATTTCTGGGGGCAATGCAATATTACGGTGTTTTGGTTCCACGGGTTTGATTGGATTTATTCTAACATCTGCATCGTATTTTTTGGCAAGATCCACCAACATTTCAAGCCTATCTATAGTGAAGTTCCATTTCATTCCGGCCATTATAAAAGAATGGGGCTTGCCAGCATCCTGACATATTTTTATTGCTTCTATGGCAGTATCAAAAAGTTTTGCGCCCCTATTGAAATTATGTTCTGTGGGTATGGGAGAATCAAGTGAGACATCAACATCGTTTAGCTGCTCGAATGCCTTTTTATAGTGCTTGTATAGGTATGTTAGGGTAATTCCGCTAGTAGTCAGTCCGACAATCATACCGTGAGATACTAATTCATTTATGATGTAAGGCAGCATTGTTTTTTGAGGATTTAACCCGTTTGTAAAAAGTGGTTCGTTGCCACCCAAGTTAACGGTTTTTATATGGTTTATTGCAAGCTGATCTACTATTCGATCGACCATTTCTTTTGACAAATCTTTTCCTTTTTGTCTTGCAGACATGCTATAACAGTGTTTGCATCTATATGGACATTCGTTTCCGATAGTCCAACCTACATTTTTTATGTCTGGTTGCGTTTCGATTGCGTCACCGAATTCGTTTGTAGGGCCGACACTTCCTTTGTAGTGTTCCAATGGATCATATTCTTTGTAGCTTATTTCAGGTGCGTTATTTGTGTATTCTAACATTTGGCATGCCCGCTATTCATTTTTAGTTATTAGAATGTTTCTAACATAACTTCGGATTATTTTATCTTCGCTCCAATTGCGATTAATAATATACCTTTCAAATATATATTTATTTTGTGGTTAGTGATGTGTTAGATAGATAGTTTAAATTAGTATTATTTCTCGAATTAGTCTACAAACCTAACTCCGAAGGTTGTTACCAAAACAGATACGCCTTAGATGATTTAAAAACTTTTGAGGATTGGAAGTGTATTAAACATCAGTCTTTTGATGAAAAATCATACTGCTTTAAAGACCATGGTACGCGCTAAGTCGAATTTAGCTTTAACTTCACTTAAATTTAAAGTAGTATACTTATCCATTAGTAAAATTGGTTTTCCGCCCACTATAACGTATTTTATTTTTGAATGCCAAAATAAACTCGGTATATTGCCATTAAATTTATAACCTTTTTCTGGTTGGAGCAGTATAAGATCGGAAAGATTGCCTTTTTGGATAGCCCCGGCTTTAATTCCAAGTGCCTTTGCCGGATTAGTAGTCAACATTGCAAATGATTTGTTTTCCATATTTATATTTTCTATTTTAGCTAAATATTTATATTCTGCAAGCAAACTCGGAGACAGATTTGTTGCCAGTCCATCTGTAGCTATAGATGTGTTAATTCCGAGTTTAAGCAATGTTTTTAAGGATGGTGTACGATTATTCAGTCGTTTATTTGATGTAGGACAAAGTATTACATTTGCCTTCTTTTTTTTAATAAGTTGCAAGTCGGTTTCTGAGGTGTAACAGCAATGCACAAGTAAAGCGCTTTCATTTATCAAACCATAGGAATTTAATAATTCGGTGCTACTGCACCCAAAATTTTTTCTTACTTTTGCTTCTCCATATTTGGTTTCAGACAAGTGCACAGTAAATGGCAGTTTGTATGTTTTGTGTAATTTACTTATCAATTCCAACGTATCTGAGTCTACATATTCTATAGAATGTAGAAAAAGGATTGGTTTTGAAAGTTTTGAGGTTTTTATATTGTTAATATAGTCATAGAATGCTTCGTTAAATTCATCAATAAAATGTTGTAGCTTCTTGCTTTTCATAAAAATATATCCTGAAAAGGATCTTAGTCCCGCATTATCACATTCAGTTGCACAGCGGGCGGCACATATTGTAGTTATGCCTTCTTTTATAAAATCCACAATTGACTTATAGCCAGAAGCTGCTCTTACAAAACTTGTGTTTGATCGTAACTTGGTGTTTATATCATCTGTTTTTCGTATGTATTCATAGAGTCCCTTAAAGGATATAAGATTCTTAAATACTGTCTCGCCCAAATGCGTGTGGGAATTTATTAAACCAGGAAGTACGAACATACCAGAAGCATCTATTTTATTATGCTCGCCCACATCTACTCCGATTTTTGTTATGACTCCATTTTTTATAAATAAATTGCAATTATCTACCTTGTCATTTAGTACGATAGTTCCGTTTATTAGCTCTAGTGAATCCCCAAAAGACATAGGTTTGCGATTTTGATGATTAAGAGGCACCATATCACGTTTTGTAAGTATTTGTGATTTTGTTAGTTTTTAGCGCAGTTGTTTAATTAGCTTTATTAAGTTATATGCGTTTTGGCTTGTGCTTCTTGATAAGGGTATATGATTACATTTTAACAGGCTTCGTATAGATAATTAGGTTTGCCATGTTTCGCTAAGAATCTGCTCAAAACAGGTTTGAAACTGAAGGCGCTAAAAAATCAAGCTGCTTGCATGCTTTCGAAGATTCCTTTCGGCTATCTCATATACCAGCTTTGAATAGGGGTTGCTTTTGGCTATCTCTGCGGCAACCCACTCCTCCGACTTTATCGCCTTTGCGTTTTCAAGCATCTGCATGAACTTGGCGGTGCATGCCTTCTCGTAATCCACTTTAAGCATATTCGAAAGCTCCGATACGCTGTCATAAAAGCCGAGCGCATAAGCATGCCTTAGAACTTGTGATACCGCCATTGCCTTTTCATGCTCATCCATACTCATCTTTATTGCAACTAACCCTGTTGATGTCCAGAAGCTTGCAGCATCTTCCACGTCCTTTGCAGTCTTGCCATCAGTTATTATTGCAATGCCTGAGCCGCGCTTTGCATCTTCTAACCCAAATAAAGGGTGTGTTGATATCATTTTCATTCCTGATTCGGAAGCGAATTTTATCGCCTTTTTGAAGTATTCGGTCTTTGAAGAGGATATGTCCATTAGGGCGCCGCCATGGCAGTTTGATACCAGCTTGATCGTCTCTTTGGTGAATGCGGTGGGGGGCACGCACAGTATTATGTAATCTGTATTAATTTCTCTCGCAGGCAATACATTTGCACCTATGAGTTCGGCAAGCTTCTTTTCTTTTTCGCGGTTCCTGCCCTTTACGTATACGTTGTGCCCGGCGCTTCTTGCTAGCATTCCGAGCGCCGCGGCCATGCTTCCTGTCCCAAGCACAACTATATTCTTTGGATCTATTTGCTCTGCCTCTTTTGCTTTGGAGAATTTGAGCAAATGTTCCAATATTGGTATGGATATATCTTTTTCAAGCCCGTATTTCTTCCCGAGCCCTGCCCACCTTTTTAGTAGGTATGCTTCCCTTTCGGGATCGTGCACGTTTAGCCCAGAAGCTCTTTTTATATTGCCTATCTCGTTTGTTATTGTAAAACGCTTTGCCACAAGCCCTATTATGCTAGCGTCTACCTCATCTATTTCTTTCCTAAGCTCCACCAAATCCTCCATGCAAATCACCTATAGCATAGACAGGATTATTTGAAAGGATAAGGATAATAAACATCTCAATTTTGAACAGGCACATAAGAAGTTTATGCTGCACTGGCGCAACTGGCTGGTTTGCCAGCTCGAAAGACCAATGTGTGTCGGATATTTGAACAAAGGCAGTAGTTCTAGCCATATGGTACAATGTGCGATATCCGAACCCTTTCCCTTCTATTTGAAGCAAAGCATGGGGCTGCCGAGATTTGAACTCGGATATCCAGCGCCCGAGGCTGGAAGTCTGCCAGGTTAGCGTACAGCCCCGCATTTCAAGGGACAATTATTTAATCTTTAAAAACTAAATATTATTATGTATACGCCACTCGAACTCGATATCGCATACAAATATCCATTTTCCGAGGAGGCAAAGAGGGTGGTCGGAGAAGCCAGCTCGCCTGCAATAGACTACAAGTATGTTGAACTCGGCAAAGATAGGGTTGCGCAGGATATTTCAGGAAAGGCGACTTATTTTGACATTGAAATGGACAGCATAAAGCTGAACTATGTCGTGAGCTACGCCTACGCAAGGCTAGTAGCCAGCGCGGCAGGGCCTTTTGTCATTGAACCTTTTGCAGAAGGCGAAGCCGAGAGGTCAGCGCAGGCGCTAAAGAAAGACAGCACGGAGAACCTCAAAATGGTTGCAAACGCACTTGGGATAAGGTACTCGATATTTGGCAGCGACGTGAAAGTGCCTTTTGAGGAGTATGTGGCAAAGGCTCCAGAGGCAGATTCCTTCAGGCTGGTTAATGCAGACCTAAAGGGTGGGCAGGTTTCTATTGGGGTTAATGCCTTTATAGAGATAGTAAAGAGTTCTGCCAAGAAGAAGATAATGGCCGGCCTGCCCATACCAAGGCAGGAGATACCAAAGGAGATAATAAAGGCTGCTGCCGAGATAAAGCTTCCTGCCAGCATGTCTGGCATAAGACTGCCGGAGAAGGGCCAGAAAACTTTTAGATGGATAGAAAGGCTTCTTCAGACCCCAATACCGGATGTCAGGCACAGGACGGTTAACCTCATACTTGCGCCATATCTTGTAAACGTGCGCAACATGTCTCCCGAAGATGCATTTAAGGTGATAAACGATTACATAGAGCGCTGCAAAAAGGTAAACCCAGATACCAAAATAGGGGAACAGTATATAAGGTACCAGTGCAATTACGCAAAGAAGCGAGGCATGCGGCCACTGGCCCTTCAAAAGGCCAAGGAGCTGCTTGGCGGTCTTGTAGAACTTGAATAGCTTAGCTCAGGCTAAGCCGGGTGAGAAAATGAGTGAATTTGAGGTTTTGTGCGACATTTGCAAAAAAAGGATTGCAAAAAACGTGTGCAAGCTTTGCGGCAGGCGGATCTGCAACGACGACTTTGATATGGCTACCGGGCTTTGCAAAAGCTGCAAGAGGGGCAGGGTTTAGGCTTGTAGGTGCCTTTTTCGTACATCTAGTGCAGAGGCACTGGGTGTTATATTATTGAAAATTATTGAAAAAAGAAAAAGGTCAATTAAGGTGTTAAGTTAAGAGGTGTAGGTGGGGAATGGGTTAACACCTATTGCTTAACACCTTGAGATATATAGTGCATAGTTAAGCTTAAATACTGTTTGCTTTTTTTGAAATATTGCTGAAATATTTTGATGAATTTTAAAAGTCCTTTTTATATAACAAGTATGAGGCTGCTGCCAGTATTATTGAAAAAATCAGCATCAAGGTAAATGCAAGGGATGTGCCGAAAAATGAGCCTGGCACTATTCCGAAGCCGAACAGGTACGACCATCCAGTGCCTGGCGCATAATCCTGGCTTAGTGGAAGGCCCAGAGCCGCATCCAGAAGCATGACTATGATGGCCAATATTGAAAACACAGTAATGCCAAGAAGCGCTTTCTTCGACTGCCTTGTGTAGTATGCCATGGCCAGCACTATCACAATTGCAAGGTACAAAAGCAGGGCTGCCCAGTGTATGAATGCGGTCTGCTGCAGAAGCTGATCGAACAGCAGAAGGTACATTCCAGACAGTATCTCCAGTATCAGCGACGTATAGAATGTGTATTTAAGCTTGCTACCCATGATTCTGACGCCTCGGCTATTTCTTTTTCATCAGGAGAAACGCCGCAACTGCCACTATAATGATTATTACTACAGCAATTATTGCGTATGGCGGAGATGAACTTGGCGGCGTTGTGACTGGCACTGTTGTTGTCGGCAGGGTTGTCGGCTGCGTTGTTGGGGCGGTTGTAGATGCGGTTGTCTTGTTCTGCGTTATTGTAAATACCCACATCACTGGCTTGTAGAACTGCGTGTTTGTTATTAGGCCGGTAGTGCTGTTATACGACCATGTGTCATGGAAAGCGTATGCTCCGCCCACGTATTCTGTGCCGTTGAATGTGCCGCCCAGGAACGTCCATGAACCCCACGACGGCGGATACTTTGCGTTTGTTACCACCGGCATCGGCTTTCCTGAGCTGTTTACAAAGCTTATTGCCGGGCTTATCTTGCCGTTTACCTCAAATGCATAAGCGTATGCTGGGACTTCGTTGCTTTCGTTCGGCGGACTAGTAATTCCTTGCGTAAGCGTGAAGGTGGCAAGTGTGAAGTTGAAGTTTTTGAGCATTGTGCTGTTTACCTCTGCATAGGTTCCGTTAGATATAGTTGCGATTATCGTTACGCCGTCAGGTGCAACTACGGAAACGTTCCTTGTGCCGTTTATTGAACTGAATGCTATTGTGTTGCTGCTGTAAAGCTTCATCTCAGGGGTTACTGGAACTGTGCTTGTTGAAGGTGCTGTAGTCCTTGGGGCCGTGAAGCTTGTCACGTTAAGCACGAAGTTTGCTGGGCTGGTTGAAGGATCGTCCCCAGTGGCTGCGAGGGTTATGTAGTAAATTCCTGCCTTTGTGCTTGAGGAAGTGCTTATTGACATTGTGCCAGAATAGGGTGGATCTGCGTAGGTATTGCTAAGTGACACGCTTATTCCGTCGCTCTTTAGGGTAGATGCATTTACAACGCTTAGGGTTGTGCCCCATGTGTTTCCGCTGGCTAGGTTTACAGTGTAGGATGCTGTGGTGCTAGACCCCGGACTTACAGAACTGCTCGAAGATGTCATGCTTATGGAAGAGGTTCCAAGGCCTCCTGCGAAAGATGTTCCTATCAACGTAGCAAAAACAAGCAGCGCCAAGGCGTACTTACCAGTATTATATGATGCATAATTCGACATTATATCCACCGCTTTAAGTGCCAAACAGCAATATGTTTTCCCGCCCTAAGGCAGTAATGCATATCGTTGGCCGGCTTAGCTTCCGAGTTCGGAAAGGGATCGGGCGTTTCCCGGCCACTGTTACCGTTTGGCAGTTTATAATATGAAAGGTAAAATTTATATATGTTTAATTTGGGACGTTTTAATATAGTATAATTTTATATAGTGCAACTGCTGGTTTTGCAGCGCCATTAACCTATAAATATTTGGGTGGATTTATAATTTGCTGTGGTGGATGCGCTTGAACAAAACGCATATAAAAAGCAGTGCACAGTCCGAAACAAGTATCGTAGAGCATGCCACGGCTCTTCTTCCGATAGGATACTGCATGTCTGTTTTTGAGCATGGAAAGCCCATCGATGCCAAGCTTGTAGAAAAGCTGTCGGAATTGTCAAACAGCACTTTTTCAGATTTGTATCCGGATCTGATAGAGGCCGCAATAAAGCGCAAGGAAACGCTTTTTGTTATTACCGACGTGCATGAAGAACCGGTCGCAGCTGCAGGAATGAACTACAATTGCTGCCATCCGGCAGGCCATTTTACATTGGGCTTCGTGCGCATGGAGGACAGAGGCCGCGGCTTATATGCAGCCCTTGACAGGATAAGGTTGGAAAAGGCGGTGCTTGATGGTTGCAAATTCATCAGGGTCACGACACAAAATCCGATAGTGGAACGCACGCTTAAAAATGAACTCACGGCCATGGTCTACTCGAACAGGATAGCGGGCTTTGACATGTTAAGGACCACGTTCGAAAACGTATATAAAGGACCACTTCTTGGTAAAAACGGGTGGGCGAAGGACCGAAACGGAGCTCCAATAAAGTACAAGGACCTCAATTATGAGAATGGAGATGTATGCGCAATTGACGTTAAGCTGCTTCTTAGAAGATGAATCATATGAATATGCAACTGGAATGAGCGGAAATCTCTGCTGTTTTGAGGAGCTTTACAGTTTAGGCGGCAGCGCAATCATGCTGGCGGAGTCTTGTAAAAAGAGAACTGAGATCCTGATGAATTAAAGTTGTCGTTGTCATATAGCGCCGCTTTTTGTGCCGACCTTAGTGCTTCAGCCTTCTGTGCTATGTATGGCTCCGACATCGTATTTAGCTCGATTGCCATCTTGTGCGTATCGCAACCGTATGCGCGGTCTAGAATTATCATCTTGTAGTATAGGTCTTCCGTAAACCATCTTGCAGTGTTGGGACCCATCTCGCCCAGCTCGTCATTTATGCGTTCTGAAATGTCTCTCGCGGCCTTTTCGATTGCATCGCCCGCATCTGCATCCTGATGGCCCGAGACAAACTCTTCGCATTTTTTGAAGGATTCGAGTATTGCAGTAGATTTTTCAGAAAGTTCAGCCACTTCCTGCGGAGCGGTTTCGTCGTTCATTATTTCATGCAGCAGGTATTCGACGTCCTCCTTTTTAAGAAGCATGTTTTCAAGCGGTGAAGCCAGATAGCTTACGCCGTCGAATTCGGCCAGCTTTTCGGGCTCGTAGTAGTATTCCAGTATGTCCTCCATGCTCTGGTACTTTATCGTATTTGTAAGTTCTGACCCGTCGTCTTCTTCGTCTTCCACCGCATTTCCGGCCTTGAACTGCTTTGAACCGGCATCGTTCCGCAGATACCCACTTGCGTCGCTTGAACTCCCTGCAGCCTGATTGCTACACCTTTTTGTTTCGGGGTTCTTGCCCAACAACACTATTCCCATCCACTTTTGATTGCCTGAAAATATATTTAAACTGTCTGTACTAATAGTTAAATGTCTAAGTTGCGTGGATTCTGGTGGTAATGCAAAATGGCGGCAAAAAACGAAGTTACTTCTGAGGAATTTGCAGATTTTATTGGGAGCGTCTCGGCCAGTATAAACAAGGCGCTCTGGGAGTATATGAGCAACGAACGCTCTGATCGCAATATAAAGAGGTTGCTCGGAAGGGGCGGGTTTGAATACGATTCTGAAGCTATACAGAAGAGCATTATAGAGCCTTCTTGGTACCTTGTTGAGAAAGGGGGCAAGAGGATAAGGCCGATAATAACCCTTTTAGTGATAGAGGCGCTTGGGAAGGACCCCATGGACTATATAGAATTTTCCATGATACCTGAGATACTGCACACTGCCACGTTGATGCATGACGACATAGAGGATGGATCTGAGACCAGAAGGGGAGCGCAGAGTGTTTACAAAAAATATGGGATGGACATAGCGCTCAACCTTGGAGATTTCTTATTTTTCTTCCCGATAAAGGTGCTCCTGGACAGCAAGAAGCTTGACGATGCGGTAAAGTACCGCATATTGAAAGCGCATGAGAAGCATATGATACGGATAGGTTTGGGCCAGGCCACAGACATAGCTTGGCACAGGGCACTCACAGACATAGGCAAAATTACTGAAGAGAACTACATGCGTGTAGCCTTTGACAAGACCGGAGTACTCCTCGGATTTGCAGCTGAGCTCGGGGCGATAATCGGAGGGGCCGAAGACGCCGATGTGGAGAGGCTTGGGAAATTCGCGTCCATGATAGGCGTCGCATTCCAGATAGAAGATGATATTCTTAACATAACAAAATCAGAGCTTTCTGACAACAAAGGAGGGATAGGAGACGACATACAGGAAGGCAAGGTAACGCTCATTGTCGTGCACGCATTGAACCATGCAGGCAAAAAGGACAGGGACAGGCTTATAGAGATACTTAAATCGCACACCAAAAGCAAAATTGAGATAAAAGAGGCAATCTCCATAATGGAAAAATCCGGTTCAATCGAATATGCCAGGAGTGTAAGCAAATCCATTGTTGATGAGGCGTTGCGCCTGCTTGACAAGTCGCTCCCGGATTCCAAGGGCAAGAACATGATGAGGATGCTTGCATCCACGCTGATAAACAGAAACGTTTAGCCTTAACAACCCCGTCCATGGATGGCGCAGAAGTTTCCGGAGTATTTTGCTAACTTTTGCGCTTGTATTGCGCCTGGATCGCCGATTTAAGTATATTTTTATATTCGTTGTCTGGAAAAAGATCCATGTTGTCCTGAAGTGCTTTCTCTGCAAGTTCGCCGTAATGGTCTGCTACCTTCATTGCGTATTCTATCCCGCCGTATTTTTTTATGATTTCGACTAGCCAGTTTATTTCTTCTTCGGTTTTGTCGCTCCTACTCTTGCGGTATATGGCGTCTATCTTTTTTCTTTCTTCTGGAGACGCCTTCCCGTACGCGTGTAGCACTATTAGGGTTAGCTTCCCCTCATAAAGGTCTCCATACCTCTTCTTTCCGAAGGTCTTTTCGTCTCCTGCCATGTCAAGAATGTCGTCCATTATTTGGAACGCGATGCCGGTGTTGGTGCCGATTTCCTTGAATGCCGAGATGGCCTTTTCAGGAGCTCCAGCTGCCATCGCCCCTATTTGCATAGGTCCGTATATTGTGTAGTAGCACGTTTTGCCATCGGCGATCCTAAAATACATGCTTTCGGATGCCTTGCTCAAGTCTTTTGTGTTGTTTATAAACTTGTTCTCTATATACTGGCCCTCTATAGTGTATTTTATCATATCGTAGAACTTGTCATATATTGCATTACCGTTTTTGGGGTCGAATTTCATAATGTAGTCCTTGAGTATCTTCCACATCGTTACGTTTATGGTATCGCTTGCGTTTATAGCATGTATCCACCCGTACATTTTATGAAGTGTGGGTCCGCCCCTTCGGAACTCGGAGTCGTCCATGGCATCGTCCTGAATGAGCAGCCATTCTTCGGAAAGTTGCTGGGCCGCAGCGAGCTGTACGAGCTTTTCTATTGGGGCACCGAACATCTCTCCAGTAAGCATTAGCAGTATTGGTCTTCGGTAATTGCCCTGCCGGTCTATGTATTCTCTTACTATCTTGTAGTGCTCTTCGGGCTCCTGTAAGGGTATGTAGTCCGTAATCTTACTGTATATCGCGTTGCGGCGCTTTGCAACGTATTCGCTGAATTCCATCCGAATCTTTTGCTATTCTCAGAAAACAAATAAAAAAGGATATGTGGGCCTGTGCAAAAAGCACAGGCCGATTCTGGGGCAAGCCAAAACTGGCTCATGTTATTATCTAATACAAATTATATAAATGTTTCTATTTGTATATATTTATATATTAAAGTAAATTTATTTTAGTAAAGTATAAATAGTTTAACAGTTATAAAAACACCAAGGAAAGCTTGCCTAAGCTATATAAACAGGCTGGGCCTTGTGTGAAGGCGCTGATTTTGGGGTAGGTGTATGAAAAGCAGATGCAGCAAAAGAGCAGAGCAGAGGCTCCGCAATGCCATAATGAATCTGGTAAATGAGACGGACCGGGCGTATGCAATAGGAGATATTGTGGCTGATATGGACAATCAGGATAGGGCAAATACGGTGTTTTCGGGCAAGGTCCTTAGACTGATCGACGATATCGTAAGCTACAAGAAGCTCGCTGAGCATGTTCTTGGAACCGAGCTTACGGAAAGAGAGTACCAGATGACAGTAACGGTAGGCGGAGATTCCTTTGAGTATGAACTGCAGCAAGGACAGAAGTAATACGACTGGTGTTGTTTTCCTTTTTCTTTTTTTCTCTGTTGCGGTCCGTTTTTATTTTTTGGCATTTAATTAAAATTATGATTTACGAATCTGTGAAGATAACTGGCTGCCGAGGCGTTTACTATCCCGCGGAAGATTCTTATATGCTTGCAAAGATTGTAGAAAGGAAGGCATTCGGCAAAGTATTGGATTTAGGCACTGGTACAGGTATCCAGGGGATAGTTGCGGCAAAGGCAGGGTGTGAAGTCTACTTTTCAGACATCTCGGAAAACGCATTGCAATGCGCAGAAAAGAATGCTGAGCTGAACGGCGTGCATGGTCGGTTTCTCAGGAGCGACCTTTTCTCAAAAGTTAAGGGTAGGTTCAATACAATAATATTTAACCCGCCATATTTGGAATCGGGAAAGGAAATACGTTATGCAGACCTTGATGGAGGCGTACTTGGCCGCGAGCTCATAGACAGGTTTTTGAGCGGCGTAAAGGAGTTCCTGCTGCCAGACAATACCGTGCTTTTAGTGGAGAACTCGGACAATGATTACATGCGCGAGGTTAGGTCTATGCGCGCTTTGATTGAAGCCAGAGCGCATTATTTTTTTGAGGACATAGTAGTGCTTTCTGTAACCTTTTAGTCCACGTTTATAGAAGTACTTATTTGCGTGCCATTCGCACCGGTCTTAATAGTTTCGTTTTCGTATACTCTTAGCACAAAGGACGGCAATTGTGTTGAGTTCGCCCCTACGGCCATGGGGCATACCTCGCCCGGCAGGCATATCGGAGCCGAGGATCCAGATATTGTAAAGGTGTAGTTAGAAAAAGGTTTTAGATCTCCAAAAAACAGATCTGCGGGCACAGCTTGGAGCAGCGGAAGCCTGGGCAGAGTCTGGTTCGAGGACGTTGAATTTGCAGGCAGCTGCACATACGAGGCATCGTATCCAAGAACAAGGGGTAGGGACGCATTTGCGCCGGGGCCGTAGAGCCTGGCAACTGCAACGGTGTGCATGTATGGACTGTAGTGGATTGATATGGCGATGGCTGCAGAATAATTATGGTAAAGGTACACAATTTCTGTTTTTTGCACAGTTTTTTGGTTGGAGTTGGAAAAAATATACGCAAGCAAAACCACAAGTATTATTAGCAATATTGAAATTGCTGTGTAGTATGGAACTGTACTGCTTTTGTTTGTGTTGACCCGTTTTGCCATGTTTTAATTTATAAAATAAAGTATTAAAATAGTGTAGAGCACGGAATGCCCGAAGCTTTTGCATAGCACCCGAAAATGCTCGTGCATCTATTTCGCGCAGTGAAATTGCAAACCTCTAAATTTTTTGGCTTGGAAACCTAAATATGCATGAACCGATCGTCAAGCCCGCGGCACTCAAACCAGGCTCACTGATAAAGATAATTGCGCCTTCTTTTGCGGTGAGCAACGAAACGAACGTGCCCCGCGCCATCGAATTCCTTAAGAAGCAGGGTTTCAGGGTCAGCACGTCCACCGGAATGACGCATGCGGCCGGAACACGTTATTACACTTCAGGAGACAGGCTGAGGAAAAATGAGATAGAGGCGGCTTTCAAGAACGATGAGGTGGATGCCATCATGGCATTCAGAGGGGGCGCCGGAGCAATAGACCTGCTTAACATGATAGACTACGACGTTATTAAGGACCATCCCAAAATCTTTGTAGGGAGCAGCGACATTACGCTTCTGCAGCTCGCATTCATGAAGAAGGCAAACCTCGTAACATTCCAGGGGCCGATGTTCATAGACATAATGACGGAAAAGGACGATGCCATACTGAATTATAACTGGTCGACCTTTCTTTCGGTTGTCCAGCGTGGCGACAAGGCACTGCTAAAAAACCCGATAGGCGCTAGGACTTCAAAGACCATAGTCGAAGGAACCGCCAAGGGCCGCATTGTAGGAGGCAACATGACAATGTTCACGTTGATAGCCGGGACAGAATACATGCCAGAAATAGAGAACAGGATACTTTTCCTTGAGGATGTGAATGTTGAGCCGTGGATGGTGGACAACCTCCTCAATTCGATAATACTAAAGGGGCTCATACAGAAGTGCGCAGGTGTTGTTTTCGGGGGATTTCCACACGAGGGGCTTGAAGAACTCGCAAACAGCCTTGACGCTTCGTCTTTCCTTTTCAAGAACCTTATGATAGAGGACTACATGCTGTCCGCAATACAGGACATAATATACGACATAATGGCAAAGAAGATAGAAAAGCTGCCTTCGTTTCTTGAGTTTACCTGCTGCCATGGCAGGCACATAACTACAGTTCCGCTTGGGGTAAAGGTTGAACTTAACTCGGTTAACAGGACCATAGAGATGCTGGAAAGCGCAGTAGACTAGTCATCACGTCATCTGCTCCTCGATTCTGTTTTTCAGTAAGGCTTCGTACCTGAATACGAGGTGCACAAACTTACCATATGGCGCGGTAACGAATACCGTGAATATTATGGCCATATGTATTGCGAATATCAGCCCTGCAAACGGATGGCCGGTGTCCAGAACCATAGCTACCCCGGTAATTCCAGTCAGGTTCAGCATTATTGTAAAAGGGTAATCCAGAGAATTCATGCGTTTGTAAGACGGAACCTTGTTTGAAACCAGTTTCATGTACAGCAGCATGGCCGTGCCTGCAAAGAGCATGGCGCATCCGGTCCCATAGGCTATTTCTATATATGTGGTTAGGTTTGGATATGGCAGGAACGAAAACAGTGCTATAAGGAATCCGAAAATCACTAGAGGATGGGCAAGCAGCCTTGCCCTGCCGGCTTTTTCGCCGGGATAGTTGCAGCCGGCGCCCCCTCCCCTGAAGAACCTGTGCAGAAAAACGTCTTTCAGGGCCGCGTATGTGGCCCTTACATTTAATGCACCGTGGTAACTTTCCCCGATTGATTTCCAATATGACAGACCCTCAATAGACCATAGGATTATCACAAACGCGTACACCAAAAGACTGGAGTATCTTACAAATGCCGCGCTCATTATTCCTGAAAAATTCGAGACTGGCAGGACCAATAGGGACATGGCCCCATTCTCGTATGCTATTGCAAGTATTCCGAGCACTGAAGCGAATACAACGGCCAGCGACAGGGCCCAGCTGTTGTCAAACGCCAGCGCCGCAAAAGAGGGTTTTGTGTTCTCCTTGTACGTGTCGTATCTGACCTCGGCAAGGACTTTTGGTATGTTAAGGCTGAATTCGTGCGGCTCGGTAAATGGGCATACGTAAAGGCATTCCCTGCAGTCGTGGCACAGGTTGGCCATGTAGTCGACGTCCTTCTTGTAGAATTCTGTCCTCCTTTCCATTGCATCCCATACTGCGCAGTATCCTTCGCAGTACCTGCACGCGTTGCATATTGTAAGCTGCCGGGCAGCTTCCTTTACGTGGTTGTCAGCCATTTGAGGACACCTTTCCGGCTATTCTTCCGGTAGCCGTGCCTATGGTAAGGCCGAATCCAGCAAGATAGCCGGATTCTAGTATGTTTCCGGAGGCTATCTCGCCGGCAGCGAATATGCTGTCGAACCTCCCGCCGTTTGCTTTTAGGACATGGCATTCTCTGTCTATTTTGACGCCCATGTAAGTAAATGTTATGCCTGGCTTGAGAGGTATAGCGTAAAAAGGGCTTTTGGATATGGGCCTTGCCCAGTGAGATTTTGCAGGTAGGATTCCTTTAGTGTGAAGATCAAAGTCGCTTTTGGGCTTGCCTGTGAGCGGAATGGCAGCTTTGTTGTAAGCTTCTATTGTAAGGCTCAGCGCGTCTGCATCGAGGCCAAGCTTGCCGGCAAGTCCTCGTATAGTGTCTGCCGAGTAGGGGGGATATATTGGAGGGAGAAAACTGCCCGTCATGGTAGAATCGAAGATTGAATATGCAATCTGGCCTGGCTGGTGCGCGATTAGGTGGCCCCATATGGCATACCTCTTGGGCCATATGTCTTCACCCTCGTCATAGAATCTTTTTGAATTCCTATTTACCACAACGCCTATCGGTATTGAGTCTATGCGCGTCACTATGCCCCCATCGAACTGCGGAGACCTTGAATCTACAGCTATTGCGTGCATGCCCGTCTTCTCTCCGGCGGTTGCGGCGCCTAGGCGAATCAGCTCGCGCAGCATGATGCCCGTGTTTTCCCTGCTTCCCCGTATTATGAAGTTTTTTGTCTTTGAGCCCCAGTATTTCTTCAGCCATGCAAGGTTTGCTTCGAACCCTCCTGACGCTACCACCAAAGCGTCTCCTTCTATTAGAGTTCTTTTCCCGCTTCTTGCCACCTTCAGCGCGGCGAACTCCCCATCTTTAAGCGATATCCCTATGGCCTGTGTTCCGTACAGCACCCTGGCGCCTTTTCTTGAAAGATAGTCATAGTAGGTATTAACAAGGGCCTTTCCTCCTCCAAGAAAAAATGCGTTTGTCCTGGAAAGGTTCAGCGTTCCCCTTATCTCGTTCTTGAATATGATTCCATGCGCCTCCATCCATTCAGGGATTTCTTCTGAGCGCGCGATAACAAGCTCTGCCATTTTGCGGTTGACCTTCCCTCCAGAAACGGATTCTAGGTCAGAGAGCAGTTCCGCCCTCGAATACGTGCCTGATGCGTATTTGCTCTTTGCATGCGCATAGCGAATGTCTCTGGTATACTTGCTATTGCCGCCCCGATAGAATCTGCTTGCAGATTCCACAAGAGTAACTTCAGAACCAGATTCTATTGCTGCTATTGCGGCGCACAGCCCCGCATTGCCGCCACCTACGATAACCACTCTGCGACTGTCCGTATTAGCGCACCTTCTAGACTAATCCGCAATTCTTGACTGATTTACTGATTCTGTTTTTTTACTTTTATATATTTAGTTTGACTTTTTGACAAGCTTTTGTATTATGTGTAATATTTAAAGACATTTCTATTTAATATTATTTGGATGGTTGGATGGCTGCTAAAAAGAATGGGACTGGTAGTGGTTTGAAAAAGGAGCTTAGTCTTTTACAGCTTACGATAATCGGAATCGTCGGCGCAGTGGGCACAGGGGTACTATTCAGCGCAGCCGGAATGGCAGGTGATGCCGGACCTGCCAGTGTTATTTCATGGATAATAGGAGGGCTTATGTATGCAAGCGTTGGTTACACTTACGTTGAACTGTCGCGCACTTGGCCCGAGGCAGGAGGACCAACCAGATATTCCCTTTACACTCACGGCAGATTTACCAACCTCATAAATGCGTTCAATGATCTCATATGGTATCTTTTTATTCCGCCGGTAGAGGCTTTGGCGGTTGTTGAAGGGCTTAACTTTCTTTTTCCTACCTTGATAGCTGCAAGCGGAGCGCCGACGCTTCTTGGTGCGGTGCTTGGCGTAATACTTCTTATGTTTTTCATACCTTTCAACTATTTCGGCGTAAGGGCATTTGGAAAATCCACAAGCATATTCGGCATAATAAAACTTGTGTTCTATCTCCTGGTGGGATTCGGTATCATTGCAATATTCTTCAACGCCAAGAACTTCTTTGGATATAGTGGCGGATTCGCTCCGTTTGGCGCAGCCGGGCTTTTCCTAGCAATACCGCTTGCAATGTTCGCATACGGAGGTATAAGGGTGGTGCCGGATTATGCCGAGGAGGTAAAGAACAAGAACATATTGCCAAAGGCCATAGGCTACACAGTCCTGGGCCAGACCCTTATATACATACTGTTCTCCATGGCTCTTATAGGTGGGATAACCTGGGGTGTCAACGGGTTGCCGGCCGCAGGCAACTGGGTAGGCGTGGGCCAGATTGTGGGAAACCCGTTCATAATACTTTCTAACGCATTGCACAACAGCGTGTTGCTTGTCCTAGTCCTTATAGTCGGAATAATCGGGCCTTTTGTCACAGGATACGTTTACATAGGAGGCGGAAGCAGGATACTTTTTGCAATGGGCAGGTCCAAGATCATGAATAACATAGTGACGGACATAACGAGACATTCAATACCTTACTGGTCAATAATAATATTCGCAATTGTCGGTGCGATAGTTGCTTTTATTGCTGCTCCGTTGCCTTCAATATATGGGCTCATAACCGATGCAGTAGTAGGCGGATACCTGGGCTTCGCGGTAAATCCTGTAGCACTTATAGTTTCAAGAAGGCAGAATTCGGTAGAGCACAGATACAAGTTTGCAAACATAATAGCTCCAATAGCTTTCATATCGGCTGCGCTGATTGCTTTCTGGAGCGGGTGGCCATCTGTACCGTACGCGGTGCTGATACTTACAATCGCCCTTATAATATTTGCTATAGCGTTTAAGGTAAAAGAGCATTTCATCAATTCGCTGTGGTACATTTTCTTCATCGCCTTCATACTTTTGATGACGTACATTGGCGATGTTGGCGCACTGAGCATATTAAACTTCTATGTTGCTACAGTAGTGGTAGTGCTTGTAGCTGGGATAATATTCTTCCCTTGGGGAGTGTATTCAGGCTTGAAGAAACCTTTCATAATGAAGTGATTTATAGCTTTTATTCCATTAACCCATTATGAAAGCGAAGGAGCCTGCCAGCATAGCGATAAACGGAGGACTAGTTGTAACCCAGAATGCCAGCAGAGCGGTTTTTAGAGGGGGCATTCTTATCGAAGACGGTAAGATTGCGGCAGTAGGCAGAGGGTCCTTCCGCGCCGAGCGCATTATCGATGCAAAAGGCTATGTGGCCATTCCGGGACTGATCAATACCCACACCCATGTCGCCATGGCTTCGGTCAAGGGGAAGTTCGACGATATTGGCTTGGAAAAGTTTCTTGAAAGCACCTCTGAGTACGATGCAGAAAGATCTAAAAGCGACATATATGAGTCAGCAAAGCTTGGCATGCAGGAGATGATTTCTTCCGGGACCACCTCTTTTCTGGATCTTTATTATTCTGAGGACATAATTGCAAGCGCGGCAGAATCTATCGGGATTAGAGCCTTTCTTTCCTGGAACACCCTGGATTCCATGTATACAACACAGAAAGGGGACCCGCTGAAAAATGCAGAGCGTTTTATAAGAAGCTATAGGGGCCTTGACATGGTCATCCCATCAATAGGAGTGCAGGGAGTCTACGTGGCAGGAGACGAAACATACCTTAAAGCAAAGGAGATTTCTGAAAGGTACGGGACTCTCCTCCATACGCATCTGGCAGAAAGTGCCGCAGAAGTGGATAACTTCAAAAGGAAATACGGCCATAGTCCCGTAGAACATCTGCATAGGATAGGTTTTCTGGGCAGGAATCTTGTTGCAGCGCATTTGGTTTATGCCTCTAAAAAGGACATTGACACTATTGCAGGCGATGGCGCCAGCGTTTCTTGGAACGCAATAAGCAATGCCAAGCTGGGCAACGGATTTGCAGATATAGAGGGCTTCGTCCGCAGCGGAATAAACTTGACGCTTGGCACGGACGGGAGCTCCAGCAACAATTCATTGGACCTTTTTCAATCTATGAAGTTTTCCGGGCTTCTTGCAAAAGGCTTAACTAAGGATCCCACATTTATGGGCGCACAGGCACTGCTAGACTCTGCAACGGTCAATGCGGCCAATGCCCTAGAGCGCAAAGACATTGGAAGGATAGAAGAAGGTTGCAAAGCGGACATTGTCCTGCTTGATGCAACAATGCCAAACATGGCCCCGACGACAGTAGACAATGTTGTGGGTAATTTAGTGTATTCTGCAGGCCCGGAAAACGTGAATACAGTAATAGTCGGCGGAAGGATCTTAAAAGGCGCGGGCATCTCCTAGGACTGCGCATATGTTACGCGTATGAAGCCATTTGCTCTATGAACCGAACGCACCTTTAGCCCTGAGCCATAGGCTATGTGTTTGAATTCTTTCAAGCTTAGCGAATGATGACCAACTACAGTGCCTTTAATCGCCCCGATTGGACCACTCTTTGGCGCTTCGCGCTCGAATTCGTATATTCTTATTTCGCCGTTTTTTGACAGGAACTTGGATAGGTAGCGCAGCGATTCTTCCTTTTCTTTCCAGTGATGCATCGATAGAGAGCTTATTATCATGTCAAATTTAATTTTGAATGGAATGCTTCTGCTGCTTCCTAATGCAAAATGCACGCGTTTTAGGCCTGTGGAATTGCCCCTTGCTATAGACAACATGGCAGGCGACGGATCAACTGCGTAAACTTCAAACCGGTTCATTCTTGCAAGCCTTATCGGAATTTCGCCTGGGCCTGTACCTATATCTAGTAGGGCCTTGGCCTTTGATGATGATATGTCAGAGACAACAAATTCGTAGAATTTCAGTATGTCGTGTATCCTTGAAGCGAACAGCGAATATATTCTTGAGGTTATTGGGCCAAATTTCTCTTCTCCTTTTAGGTAGTAGTCTGCCATTTAATCAGGTATTTTAATTTATTGATGCAAATACTTTAATTGTGGTGCTGTGAGGATGGAATACAAGAGGCTCGGAAATACCAAAATAAAGATACCAGAACTTGGCATAGGGACGTGGAAGCTTGGCGCAGATAGGGAAGCCGCTTATAGGTCCATACGTGCAGGCATAGACCACGGTATGAGATTCGTTGACACTGCGGAAATGTATCAGAACGAAGACATAGTCGGCAATGCCATACGCGGCTACGACGTTTTTTTAGCTACAAAGGTTTCGCCCCACCATTTTCATTATGATGATGTTATAAGGGCCTGCAAGGAAAGCATAAAGCGCCTTAAGGTAAAAAAAATAGATCTTTATCAACTTCACTGGCCCAACCATAGGGTCGACATAGGTGAAACGATGAAGGCTATGGAAAGGCTTTGCTCTGATGGACTTATAGACAATATAGGGGTCAGCAATTTTAGCGTAGACGAGCTTGTTGAAGCGCAGGCTGCAATGAGCCACTATGCCATAGTTTCGAACCAGGTAGAATATAGCATAATGTCGAGAAGCATAGAGCATGACGGCCTCCTCGAATTTTGCAAGAAGGAGCATGTCACTGTGATAGCGTACAGCCCCCTGGCCAGGGGAGAGGTATTCGACAGGGCAAACATGGTTGGCAGGTTGGTTGAAGAGATGGCAAAAACTTATAAAAAGACTGTGGCGCAGATAGCCCTTAATTATCTTATAAGGCAGGAGGGTGTAGTCGCAATACCGAAGGCTGAAAACGAAACGCACATTATAGACGACGCTGGCGCGTCGGGATGGAAACTTGGAGATGTGGATGTGGCAAAAATCAGAGAGGCAGTAGGAGACAAGAACGTTAGGCTGGCAGGTGAAGTGGCGCAGAAAATACTCAAGAGCACAGGAGCCTGGGCGGCCATAATGGAAAGGCTGGAAAAGGCTAGAATCAGGAAATGAGTGCATAGACATGTTTAAATATTAGGATGGGTCAGAGTTTTAATATGCCTAAAAAGACAAGCGGCGATGGAAAAGGCGTTTCTGGTAAGGATATTATAAGCGTTGACAGATCAATGCAAAATGATGCCGAAAACGGCGCTGAGATGAAACGCTTAAAGGCAAAGCTGTACGAAGCCAGCCAAGATATCTCAAGGCTTTATGCGAGGAGAAACTTGATTATAGGATTGCTTAAGGCCATAGACGGCGATGCTTTAGAGGACTATCTTGGCATAGGGGAACTCGTCTCTAATAAAGGCGTTGCGGATGACATCGCAGGCTACAAGGACATGCTCAGGAGCTTGCGCGCCGAATATTATGAAACTAAGGCGAACGGCCTCCAAAATGACGTTTTGGATTTTGCAGAGAGGCTGGATTGGTTCGCCAAAAGGGTAAAAGCAAGGATGATCAAGGAGGGCAAGTTTCTAAATCGCGTGAATAATGCAATTTATGACTATCATGGAGGTTCAGGCATGCGTACCAAGATATTGTATTCTGAGGAGCAACTTGACATGCTTTTTGACTCCAAAAAGCTTGAAGTTATTGACGGTGTGATGAAGAAATATGGCAGACGGACAATGATATTGCAGGCGGACCTACGCATGCCCAAAATCAGGGAATCTGTTTGCTCAGAGCTTTACTTGAAGTACATGACATTCGGCAGCATGTACAGCAGGATAGATCTGCGCGAGAACGAATACCAGAAGATCAGCAGCACCTTGCAGGAGCTGATCAGTGATGCCAACATCGAAGCTAGGGATTCGGCAAAGCCGTATCTTTTAAAAGCGACCTACTACACTTTAGGCAACGGGGGCATTCTTGAGATCGGGGTTGATTGCTACCCGCACGAGGACTACCATGAAGAGATAAGGGCCATAGTAATGGATGTTTCAAAAAAGATAAAATCGGCGCTTTTGAGGAGATAGATGCTGCTTTTGGCTGCCTCAAAACATATAAATATATTGGACTGCGTATTAATATATGGTGTTGTGATGGCAGTTAAGGATAAGGTTGTTGAGAAGAGGTATAAAGATTTGGCAGAATTCGGAGAACAGGTACTGGCTAGCAGGCTTAAATTCGATGATGCAATTAGAAAGGTTGCAAAGTTTTCAAGGGAGTATTCACCAAAAGAAACTCAAAGTAAGCTAGAATCCGAAAAGCAGCTTATGGATTCGGCATATAAATTGCTTAATGACGAGTTTCGTAGCAGCTTTGGTCTTGTAAAAGGTGTAGAAAAGGATTCCTATAAGAAATTCTTGAGCAATTATTACGACAGGCTTGAAAAGCTCAACGAGGATGCACGAAGTACAGCCAAGAAGATGCTGTCTGAAGCTGCATCTGCATCATACAAAAACGCATAGTTTCGTAATCTTTTATTTTTATGCTGAGGGGCCGGAGGGCTTTGCATATATCCCTTTAGCCGATTCAATAAGCCGGTCTACTGTTCTTTTGATTTCCGTTTCATCCAATACCACACCTTCTATTTCGGCTCCGGAAGCTTGCGGATGACCGCCTCCGCCAAGAGTCGCAGCCAGTTTTGAACAGTCTATTCCAGGCTTGCTCCTGAAATGCAGCTTGCCCCGTTCTGTATCTATGTATATGCTTATGTCAGAGTCGAGCGTTTCAGATATTATGCCGCATGCGTGCGTGCTCTGTATGCGCTTGCCGTATGCAACGCCTATTTTGATGCCGTTTGCATAATAAAGGCGCATGCTTTCCCTAAAGGACTGCATGTTCTTTTCTAATTCTGCTAAATAGTAGGAATATTTCTTCGATATAAATTCGCTTTCCAGATCACCTGTTGCAGCGATTGCAACCATTTCTCTCAGGCCAGGAATATCCCTAGAATAGTTCATATAGGCTATGGCTCCGGCCAAAGAATGCAGCAGTTTATCGTATTTTTCCGATTTGAGGTTAAAATCTCCAAGATGTGCTATTTCAGAAACCCTTTTTCCGTATTCCAGGTCTTCGCCGAACGGCTCATAAAGGTACTTGAAAACAAGCTCCGTCGCACAGAAGTCCTTGTTTTCGCCGGCAATAATGAAATCGCAGTGCTCTGATGCCGCCGCTATCGCAGCTTCGCTCCATGGATGATGGTCTATCCACGCAATCTGGTTGCCTGATGCCTTCAACTGCTTGAGAAGGTCCGTTACTGTGTCTATTTTTGAGTCGTTCAGAGCCAGGTCGCTGAATACCACTAGGCTGTTTTTAGGGGATGCCTTTTCAACCTCTGCCATCAAGCTTGCGAGCTCCTCTCCAGAGTAGTTCCCGAACATTACGTGCTCTTTGCTTATTTTTGAGTAGTGAACCAACATGGCCGCGCTGCAGATGCCGTCAAAATCTGCAATATGCGTTATGCTAAACAGGTTGCCTGCATTCTTATGCACTAGTTCCGAAAGTTCGTTTTGGGTCAGCATCTTAACACCGCAAGTTTGGACATGATTGCATGGCCAATTTTACATTTTAGGAATGCAATTATTTAGTGATGCCGCTTTGCTAGGGCAGGCACCCATCATGTGTAATGCATCAATAGGTTTATAAATTTTATACACGATTAGCTATTGAGTGTTTTCGTGATAGGGAATATAACCGATTGGGTTGTGCTTGCCTTGGTTGCAATAATACTCTTCGGTGGATCGAAGAAGATACCAGAACTGGCAAGAAGCCTGGGCAGGGCCATGGGCGAGTTTAAGAAGGGCCAGAAGGAGATAGAGAAGGAGATTGCTTCAGAGACTAAACTCGAAGCTGAGGCTGCGAAGGTTCCCGAGCAATAGGCAGTTCTGGCTATTTATTTTTATTGCACCAATAAATTGTGATGGCAAAAAAAGACATTGGAAATGACGGAGGATACCGTTACCTTGCAATACTTGACGAAGCCAGAGGCAGGATAATAAAGGTCCTAGTTCCGTTCCTTGCACTTTTTTTCTTTGCCTTTGCGTTCTCTGCGAAGGCAGGAGTCCTGTTCGGCATTAGGATTTACTACCCATATTTCGACATATTTTCTAGCTTCGGAATAAAGGCGGTAGCCTTCTTGGAATCTTATCTACTCCCAGGCGGAATGCACGTAATAAATGTTAACGCTTTCGACGCTGTAGGCGCGTCGGTGATGACTAGCCTTCTTATTGCGCTTTTCATAACAATGCCCTTCATTATTTATGAGGCGTTCATGTTTTCCGCACCTGCTCTCAAGCGATCCGAACGAAAGGCGCTCAAGATTTTCGTAATACCGGCATTCGTTATGTTTGTTTTGGGCGTTGTTTTCTCATTTTTCGTTTTTCTGCCACTGGTTTTTGGCATCTTCTACAATTTCATGGTTGGGATGCATATAGAGCCATATCTGGGTGTGCGTTCTTTTATAAATACAGTGTTTGCCTTCATGCTCGCCTTTGGAATATCTTTCGAGCTTCCGGTCTTCATGGCAGGAACTTCATATGCAGGGGTGGTTGACAGCAGGGTATACTTTGATAATTGGAGATATGCTGTTGTCGGGGCGTTTTTCATAGCGCTGCTTATATCTCCTGGGGCAACAGGAGGGCTCATAGAATTGGGGCTTGGATTGCTGCTCTCAGGACTCTATGCCATAGGGCTAGTTGCTGCAAAGTTTGCTGATAGAAACCATTAGATTTTTATAAATTAAATTAACAGTATGCTTCATGGGCGATGAGGATTCTGAAGAGATTGATTTTAAAAAGAGGACTTTCATAAAAGCCTTGGGCGCCTCTTTAGGGGCAATGGCCTTGGGTGGAATTTCATTTGAAAATTACATTACTCCTGCAGACCGTAATGTGCCGGTAATGGAATCTTACCCTGTTAGCGTACTTGTCGATGGATCTGGGACGCCGATAACCGCAAGCAGCATCCCCGGAGCCGACCAGAGCAGCAATTCTTACCCGATAATGGTTTTCAATTATCCACTGCAGGACGAACCCAACATCCTTATGAAGATAAACGGAGTAACAATACCGGGCGGGGTTGGATCCGGAAGCAATATAGTGGCACTTAGCGGCATATGCCAGCACCTGGGGTGCGTAGTGCCGCTGTTAGATTACCATACACACAGCAGCATCCCGTTCGAAGCCAAACTCATAGGATATAACGAATCCAACTGGCCCGAGTACGGGCTGATTTTTTGCAAGTGCCACGGCAGCCAGTATAATCCTGTGAACGGACCGCAGAATCTTTATAACTCGGGTCCTGCACCCAGTCCAGCGAACCACTCTTTGCCACAGGTTACTTTGTACGTTGACCCGGACGACGATTTCGTGTACGCCCTGGGAATGAATCCGGAAAGTGCTGTTATAAGGACACACCTGTACGAACCGGGCGGAGAGGTTCACGGGTCCGAGGTCATGGACGAAAATTTGTCTAATGGAACAGCCTTGCCGCTTTACAATGGGACTACGCCCCTTTCGATTACCTCGAAGATAAAGCAACCGGTTTATAAAAGCATTGTCGCAACAAGCTCGAACGGGCCATGGCCTGGCCTGTACTAGGTAGTAGCATGGCGGATGAGAATTATTTTGACCTTAAAAAGCTTGCAGAGCAGGAGCAGGCTCCGAAAGGTTCATTTAACATCTCATTGCGTGCCATAACAAGAGGGGAATATGGCATAGACTATTGGACTGGAGGCTTGCTTGCCGCAGCATTGGTGTACCAGGTAATTTCTGGGATATTCCTTGCGTTCTATTACCAGGCCGGAAACCCGTACAACTCTACCATCTTTATAATATCGAATGTGCCGTTTGGCCTCATGCTCCTTACATCGCACCTTTATATGGCGTATTTCATGGTTGCCTTGCTGTTCGTGCACATGTTTAGGCAATACTTTATAGGGGCTTACCGCGGCGCGTGGCGTTGGGCGCAGTGGCTTCTGGGTCTTGTGCTATTCGGGCTTGTTTATTTGATAGCAACCTTGGGCTACATGCTTTCGTATACCTACGTCGGGATACTTGGCCTTCATGTTGGCGAGGTGCTGATGCAGAGAAGCGTTATAGGAAGACTTTTCCCGGCCCTGGCAAATTGGCTGATTACGGCGCTTGTCGGAAATGGGACCACTGCACTGACCTTCCAGCACGTGTTCATCATGCACGTTGCCATACTCACCGGACTTGTCTTCCTAGTATTCCCGATACATTTTTATCTTTACGAGCGTTCCGGCCCTTACGAGCCCGCCGGGTTGAAGAAGAAAAGGTCGAAGGAGGAGTACGTTCCGTGGTTTCCCACCAACCTGCTTTATACGCTGTTTCTAGCATTTGTTTTGATAGGGATTGTAATGCTCGCATCCGCTCTCGCCCCGCAGCAGCTAGTCCAGGAATACGGATTTGTAGGATACAATTCGCTACCGTTCCCGGATTGGTACATGATGCCGATGTACAAGCTTATGGACGTTGGTGGGCTAGGTCTTTCGACTGGGGGGGTTCCGCTGCTCGTAGCGCTGGGCGGTTTCATGGTGCTGCTGCCCTTCATAGACAAATACAAGGGAGACACTCCGCTTGAAAGGCCGGCAATAACCGCCATTGGCATATTCATAATATTGTTTTTTGTTATAATGGCTTTTTGGGGCTATATACAGCCGGGGCTCTCGCAGACTAGGCTTTTTACGCTAATAATGTTCGCTGGAATAGCGTTTGTAGCATTCGCTGCGACATATGCGATGAAATTTGCAAGGGATGACGTGATCAAGAATGAAATTAAAAGCAAAACTGTATAGCATTGTCTTGGTGCAGCTTGCCATTGCGGTTATCATGTGGTACATTTCTGCGGATGACCCGATAGGATACCAGCAGGCGTGGGCAGCCATGTTCGGTGCCGAGTTAATCCTTGTATCGGTGATTTTGTACGGGGCAATGAAACAGTTTATGAGGTGATGTAGTGGGAAGATTCGCAAAGAGTTATTACTTGTCGATGCTTATATACGTCTTCGGCGCAGTGTTCTTTGTCCTGTATTCGCTTATAGTGGTGCCAGTGGCAGGATACTACCACGAAGATATAGCCCAGATGGTTTCTCCGGTGGTAGGCAATTACTCGGCTTTCCTTGGATACCTGTTCTTATCCTCGGTTGCAATAGTCACCGCTTCGCTGCTTGTTTTTGCCGTCTCGATAATATTTGCAAGGAGAGACGGAGTTATACTTTCCAGGCGGACAGTGATGCTGCCTGTAATCATGTATGTGTTAGCTTATTTGCTTCTTGTAGGTAGTTCCATATGAAACTCGAAAAAAATATCGGAATGATGATTCCGCTTGGACTGATACTGATAGTCTTGGGGGCGATCGCATTTCTTTCCTATGGTGCGTTTCCTTCTATAAATTCGCAGGTTGGGCCGCACCAGATTTCGAGCTGGCTCGCTGTGTTCCTCGTATTCGTAGGACTTTTGCTTTTGGTTTATGGACTGTCAAGCAAGAACGTTTAGGGCGCTTTTAGCAGATGCGGGCCGACCGCAGCTCCGCCTATGAAAATGGCAAGCGCGCTGCCGAGCAGCAAGAATATCCAGAATAGAGCAATAAGAAGAAGCTGTGGATTTGTTATTTTGGTGCCTCCGGCCCTTGTTATTTTCTTTACTATGAGTGCAAAAGGATAGCTGAATATGCCAGCAAGCCCGAAGGACGTGTATAGTCCTAGGACGGCAAGAGGTTCTGTTGAGAGGCTAAGAGAGTACGCGTTAGCCCCGTACAGTATTGCAACAAATCCAAATATGAGCGCGAACAGGCTTATGTATTCCAGTTCGAACGTGTTCTTTTTGAGCAGGGCGTATGCCAGGCTCAGTATAAGCACGTTGAATAGTGCAAATATGTCGTAGTACAGTATGTTGTAGCTGCCAGGGAGCGGCCATGTAAACTGTCCGTAGAGCGCAGTAATGAGGCCGTACAGCCCCAAAAAGCCGAGCGGTATTGCGCTGTTGGACATTTCCGAGATTATGTCCGGAACCGATGAAGAGAGCTTCTTTCCCGCTTTTCTAAATATTAGGTATGCCTTTGTTGTGCCGTAAAGCAGCAGCAGCCCGGCTATGCCTGTTGTAAAAAGCTGTGAAGTTAACAGGTCTACAAATACCATACTGATCATATTTCTAGAACTTTGAAACTTTATAAATGTTTGCATTAGTATGGCAGTGGCGCTATCTATTTACGGATTTGACCCTGCTCTCTTTTACTCTTAGTAAAGTGGCCTTTCCGGCTTCCTTTTGTTTTTGAGTTTCGACATTGTCGCGTATTTGATCTAGCGTATATTCCCTCAATATCCTGCCGTCCCTGAATACCTCAACCAGAAGGTTTTGGCCTTGATGATCTTCTATCACTGTCTTGTAGGAGCCGTTTTCTTCTATGAGCTTGAGCCGACCTGCCTTCGAATCCTTGCCCGGGTCCGTTACGGGCTTCTTGAATACGTCTCTATCAATCCCGTTTATCCTTGCGCTTGAGCACTTGAATGCGAATTTCTGTGTATCTCGGTCCATCTTTTGCAGGAGCGCCCCACCCATTCCAAATGCGATGTTGTCCGCTGACCATCCGTTTGCTTCCATGTTGCTTAGTATTTTTTCGATCATTTCCAGGTTTATTCCGTCACCCTGTATTACGCGTATCTTGTCGTTCAGCACTTTGTAGCCCTTGGAGTTTATCTTGTACCCGAACCTATTTCCGAGAATGTCAAGCACCTTCACCACCACTTCAGGAGGATAACCCGAATCCGGCCTTACTACCACCTGACCGTCCCTTGAAAGCACCATGTCCCTGAGCTTGGACCCCCAGATCTCGTCGCACGCCTTGAATATGTCATACGAATCAGAAACTACTGCAACCGTGCCGCTTGGGAACTGCCTTAGCATGTTTTTCATAGCCTCGGCTTCGTTTTCCCTGCCCCATGACGTTATTGTCGAATGCTCAGCTGCAGGTATAGAAAACCCGGGCATTCCTGCATGGTAATATCTGCGGAGAGTGGTTATGCCTGCCACTGTGTCGGTGCCTTTGAAATTTATTAGGTGGGCGGCGCCTCCGATTCCGGCAGACTCGACGGAGGATACGCCCCTGAAGCCGAAATCGTGGAGCTTGAAATCTATGAGCTCCGGGGTGCCGGTCCGTTCCAGATATTCTCCAATAAGCCCCTTTATCCTGTGCGAAATCGTTGCTACGGTGGTGGGATACCAAGACTGCACAAGCAATGTTTCGATGTAGTTAGTAAGCCAGTAGCACTTGTCGCACGTATTTTCTACAGTTATTAGAGCGTTGTGGGCAGGCACTTCGGTGCCTTCCTGCACCGCCCTTATGCTAATTGGGAGTCTGCCGCCGTGGTCTTTTAATATGTGCTCCCAGCCTGCCCTGTTGAAGATCGTGTTTGATCCGAAGTGCATTGCAGAGATCGCTTCTGCCTCGTCTATCTTTTCCTTTGTAATAACCTGCCCTTCGAGGTATTTTTTTATTATATACTGAAGGCCGAAAAACACCACGCTGTCGAACTTGCCTCCACGCGACTCGAAATATGAGAATATTCTTTGCGTTCCGGGTGGATACTGCTTCCAGTGGGTCAGCTTATAGCTGTCCGTCAAAAGAATCAGGTTTTCGTTTGTAGCGCCAATATCGGTTTGCTCCATAAAATCACTTTATGAAGCAATGGCTTGGGGCCGTATATATAAGTTTTAGATAAATAGTATATGTTAATATATGTTTTTGTTAAATTTGCTTTGTGATTGAATGGAAAGGCATATATTCAAGTTTGGCAACAGCAGCTTCGCCTTCATCGTGCCTAAAAAGTGGGCTAAAAAAAGCGGCCTGTCTGGAGGATCGGCTGTCTCAGTATCTGAAGGTGACAGTGGAGAGCTTATAGTTTATTCTGGGATAAAGACAGAAAGGTCTGGAGAATTTATGACTTCACATACTTCAACCCCAGACTTTATAGCAAGGGCCATAGGCCTGTATTATATTAATGGCTTCAGAAAGCTGAAGATTTACGCCAAGAATGCTTTTGAGGAGCAGCAGGTCAAAACAATAGACAAGGCTTTGGCAGAGGATTGCCCTGGTTTCGAGATGACCAAGCAGTCTTCAAAAGAGATAGATATCGAAGACCTCAACAGCATAAGCGATATAGATATCGACAAGATAATTTACAGGCTGCACTCGCTTTTGCAGCAAGAGCTTGAAGAGCTGGCTACAGGGAACTACAGCACAATAGACATGACAGAGCGCCTTGTCAACAGGTTCTACATGCTTGGAATGCACTGCGTGAACATTGTCCAGCCAAAATCGATTTATACCTATTTGGGCAGGCTGAATCTCATGGAAGACATATCTGACAAGCTCATGTTGCTGCATTCCGGGAGTATTAAGACAGACTTGGTGGCAACACTTAAAAATTTCTTTGAGGCTTCGACTAATGCTAGGACCATAGACGACCTTGAAGACGTTGCAGCTTCAAGGAAAAGGCTGGGCAAGGCTATTTTAGATAAAAGAATAGACAGCATGGAAAGATACATTTATGGACAACTTCTAGACCGCATTGCCAGCCTTGCAGAGTTCTACATAGACATAGAATCACGGGGGCTGGGCGGGTTAGAAGTAGAATGAAGATTGGATGGCTTGTATTTATGGCTCCATTGTTGCCCTTATCTCCTTGATTGCATCGTTGTCGTTTGAGCATAGGTAGGGGGTCAGATCTATATCCTTTGGACTTAGTTGTAGTTTTTTGGTGTAGTTTTCGTGCAGTAGCCGGTCCGATGCAGCAGTGTAGTGGTCCCAGACTATGCCTTTGGACTCTATAAAAATGCGCTCGGCTTTGGTTGCAATTAGATGCGCGTATTGGTATTCGTATGCATCATCAACCAGCCATTTTTCTACTAGCTCGTGGTGCAGCCCTATGCATTCCAGCATGTCAATCTCCTTGCCGT
This sequence comes from Candidatus Micrarchaeum acidiphilum ARMAN-2, assembly GCA_009387755.1. Taxonomy (NCBI): domain Archaea; kingdom Nanobdellati; phylum Microcaldota; class Candidatus Micrarchaeia; order Candidatus Micrarchaeales; family Candidatus Micrarchaeaceae; genus Candidatus Micrarchaeum; species Candidatus Micrarchaeum acidiphilum. Next base: position 165,787 of record GG697241.1, on the reverse strand, counting down.
CGATATCCAAATTTTTGGGCATGCTCCTTGAAACGTAAATCTTTTTTCCATCTATTGAATAGCCGCCGGCGTATTTTATATCGTATTCGTAGCTTACAGAGACGTCTTTTGCTGATTTTGAATTTATTACCTGGCCCACCTCTTCTTGGCCGATAAAAAGCTTTCCGGAATCCGTGACAACTTTGCTGCCATTCTGCAGGTCCTTGGAGGATATCGCCTTGATATAAAGAGGCTCTGGAAATGATATGCAGGCAATCACGAATTTGCCCGCATCGGACGGATTTGGCCTGTGCTCTACGACTTCGTAATCTGGCATATGCTAATTAATGCTTTAAATGTTTAAATTAATATATGAGATATGATGTACAATTTTTCCACTGCAATCGTGGTTGCAGTTGCCCTATTTGTGCTTTATCCGCTGCTGTCTAAGAAATTCATTGGCCAGACGGATTACAGGTCTTTTGTGCTTGTAATGCTGTTCTTCTTTTTACTTGGAGCTGGGCTGTTTGATATACTTGTGAACGGGATGGTTGCGGTTTATTACACGCAGATGCCGAAACTATTAGTTTTGGGAATAATGTATTGCGTGGCGTCGTATTTTGTTTTTTGGGCTTACGCGCGCCTAAAAAGCCGTGTTGGGATAATAAACACAGTAGTTGCAGCGCAGGGTATCCTAATAGCCTTTTTTAGCAGTCTTTTCTTCGCCAGGGGATTGCTGCCAAAGACATTTGTTGCCGCGGCGTTTATCGGAATCGGGCTGCTTTTAATTATCCCAAAGGGTAAAAATACGTCCGAGGAACGAGATTTCAAAAGCGTCTTTGCGGCCGTGGTAGGCACTCTCATATGGGTGTTTATGTGGGTGGGCTTTTACACGCTGCCAGTAGGTAGCAGTGCCATCGGAGATTTCTTCTGGCTGGCGGCTTTTGCCTTTATTGCCGCTTGTCCTATAATGTTGGCTTTTATGGTAAAGCTGCGCAAGAAAATAGCGATTTTTGGCAGCCCTAGAACTGCAGTTGCCACGGCTGTTGTAGGAGTTTCGCTTGGAGTAGGAACTTCATCCTTCTCATTCGCATTTTCTGCAAGCCCGGTAGTGTCGTCAATGATGCTGAACTTCAGCGTTGTGGCAGTGCCGCTGCTTTCGGTTGTGGTATTCAAGGACAGGTTCTATAAAAGCGAAATTCTGGGCTTGGCAATCATAGTGGCTACAGCAATTTTGTATTACTTGGTTTGAATTTATTGCTGCGGTTGCTCCGGGCTCTGCGCTTCTGCCTGCGCAGGGGCCTGCGGTGCCCCGACTAGGTTTATTCCTATCCCTGTGCCGAGCTTCTTTCCGTATCCAAGCTCTATGAGCAGAAGGCCGGCAGGCTCTATGTACCTCGCCTTCTCAAGAGGCCCTACGTCGACAGGCTCCATGTTCATTGACCTGGCAAGCTCCATTACCTTGGCCTTTGCATCTTCGTCGTCCCCGGCTATGAATGTTGTTAGTTTGTTGCTGCCGAGCTGGCCGGACTTCATATTCTCTGCGAATATCGTATTAAATGCCTTTACCACTTTCGCGCCCTTGGCGTGCTTTGAAATCTCCTCTGCGCCGGATTCGCTGAAGCCCTTCTCCCATCTGGAATCCTTGCCCAGCGGATTTGTAACGTCTATTAGTATCTTGCCTTCCTCCGCCTTTTTCATTTCATGGATTGCTTCCTTTGCCGCCAGGTATGGAACTGCAAGCACTATCATATCGGCAGATTTTGCGGCTTCTTCTATCGTGGTTATGTTTGCTCCGGGTATCTTCTGCTTAGCTTCTTCCGGATTTCTTGAACCGTATACTACCTCGTTGTTTTTTGACACCGATTCCCCTATGCTCTTGGCCACGTTGCCTGTTCCTATTATTGCTATCTTCATGACATCACTCTTTTTGTTTGATAGTTGTATAATGATTAGATAAAAATTTAATATTATGTGGGAATAGCCGCCGCTGGGCCTTTTATTACTGTAAAGAGAAAATATGAAAAATAAAATAAGAAATCCTGGGTTTGAGAGATTACGCTATTATTTCGCCCTGCGCGTATCTTTCCTTGACGTCTGTAATTCTTACTTTTACAGTGTCTCCCTTTTTCGCACCTTTGACAAATATAACAAAGCCATCTTTCTTTGCTATTCCGTCACCTTTGGATGCAACTTCTTCGACTTTGACCTCCAACTCGTCTCCGGTCTTTACCGGTTTCGGTGTTGACGGGCCTCCGTATCTGCTGCCTCCTCTTCCTCCAAACCTTCCGCGGCCTTCGTATCCGCTACCTGTGTCTTCTTCATAGTCCATTCAATTCACTTCCTTTTACTTAGAAATAGAGCAATTGGCTCGATTCTATGCATATATTGGGAAGGTATAAGATATAAAAGTCTTTGTTTTTGTTTTTATTTTGCGGTTTTGTGGGTTTTGCGCTGTTTTGCGATCCCTTCGCGCCCATGCACTGCGTAATTTTGAGATGCTACTCCATACACAATAAAATTGCAATAACTTTTATATTTATTTGCAGCATATTCTGAATTACTGTGGGTTGATTTTATGTTCGAGATAAAAATTGACGATGCTAGATACTGGAAGAATTGCGTTGATTCGATTGTGAGCCTCGTAGATGAGGGCACGTTTTCCATAGCAAAGGAGGGCATATCCTTAAAGGCCATGGATCCCAGCGGAATTAGCATGATTTCCTTCTTTATACCCAACAAGGCATTTTCCAAGTACGAGGTCGAAAAGCCTGTGAGCATCGGCCTGAACCTGGAGAATCTGAGCAAGATACTTTCCAGCTCAAGGCAGGGAGAGCAGCTCGTGATGAAGGAGCAGAACAACAAATTTTCTATAGAATTCATAAGCCAGAGCAGCAAGAGGCGTTACAAGCTGCCAATAATAGAGGCGAGGAAGGGCGCAGAGAAGGAGCCAAAGATAGAGTTCGAATCGCTGGTGGATGTAAGAAGCGACTCGCTAAAGGACATACTCAAGGACGCCAACCTTCTTTCAACATATGTGGGCTTCAAGACAGACAAGGACTCGTTCGTTGTCATGGCAAAGGGCGACGCGGGGGAGCTTGAGGAAGAGCACCTGGGCAACGCAGAATCGATAAAGAAACTCGAAGTTTCCAAGGCCTCATCGGCAACTTTCAACCTTGATTATCTTGAAAGGATAATAAGCGCATGCCCTTCAAACAGCCAGATATCGCTTTCGCTTAAAAGCGAAGAGCCGATACGGGTGAACTACAAGATAGGAGACGCCGAGGTTGCCTATTACTTGGCCCCGTATATGGAAAGCTGATGTGATGCGGTTTGAAAAGTAAGCATGGAGGCAGCGTAATTTTACTTATTGCGGTTCTATTGCTATTTTCTGCAGTATTTCTTCTTGCAAGGCACTACAATTATTTTGGGCTGGGCGACGTCTTTATCATAGATGCTGCGCTGACTGCAATATTTGGAGTGCTTGTCATAAAGCTAATATCCGACATCATAGTAATGTATGGCAGGCGTTTCGGAAACGAGATAAATGCCATAAAGGACCTTTTCCGGGTGTTCGCATACGTAGTGCTACTGATAGTGGTACTTGGCATATTGAAAGTCAATGTGACCGGGCTGCTTGTCGGAGCGGGCTTCGCTGGCATAGTGATAGGCCTTGCAGCACAGAACAGCCTCAGCGGCATACTTGCCGGGCTGCAACTTATGTCAAGCAGGCCTTTCTCAGTAGGAGACATGGTCACGATATCCACCTGGCAATATGGTTTGATAGGCCCGACCTACCAGCACGGAGAGATACTCCCGGCATTTACCGGCAAGGTGAATAAGATCGGCGTTATATATACTGAGATAATAGAAGAGGATGGAACTCCGATTTATCTGCCCAACAATGTTGTGATAGGAGCGCTTGTCATAAATCACAGGCGTACCAAGATGAAGAACGTTTCCGTGCATGTTGAAATAGCAATAAAGAAGGATTTCTCAGAATTTAAGGCGGATTTCGCCAAACTGCTTAAGCGCAGCCGCGAAGCCAGGAACAGCGTCTTGAATCTTGAAATGAGGATTTTGGACATAACTCCGACAAGTTATGGGGTTGACATAAGCGCACTTACGAAGCAGGGTGGTGAGGAGCCCGTCAAGGGCCTGCTCAACCAGCTTGCAGTGGAATCTATAAGGATGAGAAAATGAGGTTTTTGTGCTGGCACGTAGACTATTTCAGGGCAAAGCCGGCAGGCAGAGGAAGGTCCACTGTAGTAGAGGAGGGAGAAGCGGTAGACATCGAGAAAAGCGCTATGCTGCTTTTCATAAGCTTTGAGAAAAGCGATGAATCTTCTGCGGAGGACGTGCTTGACAGGGCAGTAAGCGAGATAGGCAGCATAGCTGCGCAGCTGAACGAGCATACGATAATACTGAATCCGTTCGCGCATCTTTTTGGAGAGCTCTCCAGCCCGCAATTCGGAGCGGAGATGATCGAGAAGCTTGCAGAAAGGCTCAGGGACAGGAAATTCGAGGTGTACCGGCTTTCTTTCGGCATATTTTATGAGATAGAGCTTAGGGCAAAGGGGCACAAGCTCGCCAGGATGTCAAGGAAGATAGGCTGACCGCGATTGTCCTGCAATCAAATAATCTAAATATTTTGCCTGGCATATAATACAGATTCTAATGAAGTTCCTTGTGTTCATGCCTCCTAAGGGGTTCAGGGACGAAACCGTGTCGGCAATAAAGTTGCTTTTCGGTAGATGGGATATAGATTGCGCGATGTCCAGCTACACTTCCAAGGAATGCGTCGGTAAGCACGGCGCAACCTACAGGCCGGACCTGAATACTAGCTCGGCAAGCCCAGAGAACTACGATGGCATAGTGCTGGCTGACGGACCTGGAATAGAGGACTACAAGCTGTACGAGTTCAGGCCTCTGCTGGACCTGCTTGTTGGATTCAACACGCAGAAGAAGTACATAATCGGCATAGACAACGCCATAAAGATAATTTCAAGGGCCAACATAATCAGGGATAAGAAGGTATCCGCGCCAAGGGAAGAAGACGCAAGGAAGGCCGTCCAGCTTTTCAGAGGCGTGCTGTCCAAGGAGCCTGTCGAGAGCTCTGACAACCTGATAACCATAGGCAGTTCAGAGGGCATAGAGGAAAAGCTTGACAAGGCAGTATCTTACCTTGGAGTGAGGTGACGGGATGAGGCACCCGCGGGCGCTTGTTTCAAGCATTGCATCGCAAAGGATAGAGATTCTTTTTGGCTACGCGATGCAGAACTTTGAGGACAGGAAGCTTTCCTCAGCTTACGTTGCACATCTTGAGAGGCTCAGCATGCACCACAGGATAAGGCTGCCAAAGAGGATTAACGATTCGATATGTAGGAAATGCCACTCAGTCCTAGTCCCTGGCAAAACGCTTTCTATACGTGTAATCGGTAAAAAAAGGGCGTTTGCATATAAGTGCCTGAACTGCGGGAGTGCCAAATTGGTAAGTTTTGAAATTGCGACGAATAAAGAAAAGTAGTTATTTTTTTGCACGCAATCTGTTTCAGTGATAATATGCGCTATGAGATAATCGGGGGGAGCATGCAGGCATTGAGGATAACTTTGGAGCCTGGCGAGAAGATCTATTCTGATTCTGGCAAGCTCATAAGCAAAAGCAAAACCATAAAGATGACTCCACGGCTTGCAGGCGGGCTGGTAGGCGCAATAGAAAGGAAGATGACCGGAGCCACAGCCATGGTCACCGAATTTGAGGCGGATGGTGCGGAAGGCAGTGCGTCCATGTCTGGAGTAATACCGGGTAAGATTTACATGATTAACCTTAATGAGGGAGAAGAATTCGTTGCGGAACATTACGCCTTCGTGGCCGCGCAGGAGTCAGTGAAATTTTCAATAGAAACAGTAGGAATCGGAGCTGCGTTCTTTGGTGGAGCCGGCCTAGTGCTCCAGAAGTTTGTAGGGCCCGGAGCCGTGTTCATACATGTTACGGGAGACATCATCGAATACGACCTGGATGGCAACAATCCACTCGAAATAGACCCTGGCCATATTGCAGGCTTCGACAGCTCGCTGAAATACAAGATAACATTTGTAGACAACATAAGGACTGCCATGTTCGGCGGCGTGGGGCTTTTTCTTGCAAAGTTTGAGGGAAGGGGCAAGGTAGTCGCGCATTCGGTATCAAGATTTAAGCTGGCAAGCGAGCTTTATGCGCAAGGGCTTGCAGACTACAGCAAAGGCAAGAATTAGCATATCTTGCTGAAGTCTATTATTCTGTTGGCTGCAGATTCCTGGTCCCTGGAAAGCAGCACGATCCTGCTCGGCATGTGCTCTGCCGTTGTTATGAAGGAGGTCTTTTCTGCGAGCACCTTTGCAAACTCCTTGATCTCCTGGTGGTTGGGCATGCTTGAAAGAGACAGCCCTCTTGCATCTTCCCTTGCCCCGCCAACATATGAGAAGCCCTTTACCTCGACATAGTTCGGCATCGCAAGTTTTATCAGATCGGCGTAGCCGTCCGGATTGTTCATGTTTAGCCCTTTTACCAATGTCATCCTTAGAACAGTCCTAGTGCCAAGGTGTTTAAGCATTCCGAGTGTTTTTAGGTACCTGTTCCAAGTGTCCTTTATTTTGGGCCTTACCACCTTGTTGTAAGTTTCCTCGTCTGGTGCCTCTACTGAAACGTAAAGCTGCGTTGGCAGAGTGGTCAGCCGCTCTATAGCTTCCGGCAGTGTTCCGTTGGTAACAAGGAAGGTGCTTATTCCGCGCTTGTGGAAGCCTTCTATGAGCTTGGAAAGCTTCGGATAAAAGGTTGGTTCCCCAGTAAGGCTTATGGCAACATGTTTTGGATTGTTTGCCTCTGCCCACCTTTTCATCCTTAGCGGAGTGTCTGCGTTTGACTTGTATCCGCTCACTATCCTCCTTTGCTCAATTATCATGTTGTCTATTATGTATTCTGGATTGTCCCATTTGTCTACGGCATTGAGTTCATTCCAGTTTACGCCTATTTCTTCTGGTATTAGCCTCCAGCAGAATCTGCAGCCAAGGTCGCAGCCTATTGCAGGCGTGCTCTGTATGCACTGCCAGCTCTTTATGCCGTAAAAGGAATACTTGTAGCACAGAGTTCCTCCCCTGAGCCCGTTAGCAGTATATTCGCATATCTTTACCGCAGAGTGTTTACCTACGAAGTGGTAGCCCTGCTTCTTCATTTTCGCCTCTAGCAGTTCTGGTATTTGGGCCACTTTATCATCTTGCTCGATGTTTGACTGGGCTTTGGCGCGCGCACTAAATATGGCTGTGTACCAATATATATTTTACTGCTCGTATATCGTTTGCAGATATTACAAACACAGAATGGTCGCTATGAGATGGTTGACAAGAGATGTTTTTCTTATAGCCCTGTCCGCCTTTTTTGCAGATGCAGGTTACCAGGCGCTGATTGCAGGGTTCCCAATATTCATCGTTTTTTACCTTGGGGCTCCGGTATATGACTACGGCCTTGCAATGGCGATAGCGTTCGGGATAGGGTCGCTGTTCTCTTATTTTGGGGGTGTGCTTGGAGACAGGTATGGGAAAAGGAAAATTGCAATTCTTGGCAACTCGCTCATACCCATACTGTCGTTTAGCGGCATGGTTTCAGGAGTGGCGGCAGCCATAGGTCTTTTCTCGGCGGGCTGGTGGGCAAGGAATTTCCGCAGTCCGGCAAGGAGAGGTATAATGTCAGAGGTGTCTTCAAAATCCGACAGGGGAAAGGCGTTTGGCTTCTTGAACGCGCTCGATGTAGGTGGAGGGGTTCTGGCAGTGGCGTACTTGGCTGTGCTCCTTGGCTATGGAATGAGCCTTAGGTACATTTTTCTCCTGACTTTGATTCCGATAGTGGCTTCTACTCTTTGCCTGATTGCACTTAAGTATAGAGACGCACGCGGCCCCGGCGCAATGAAACTTAAAGAGAGATCCACTGCGCTGCGTAACAGGAAAACGTATTTCGGAATGCTTGCGGCTACCATGCTTTACGGCCTGGCCTTTTACAGCCTTGGTTTTCCTATTATAACTATAGCTGAAAGTTCTGACGCAATAGCTGGCATAGCTTCATATGTGGTTTTTCTTCTTGTGGCGGCCATAATCGGGTATGTGATAGGGCGCGGACGCAAAAACAGGCTTATGAAGCTCGCGCTTCTCGGATATTTCGCAGCCGGAATCGGATCGGCAGTCATTGGGGTTTCATACGCAGTTGGCGCAGGAGTATTTTTCATGTACATTGGAGTTGGTGTACTTGGTTTATCGGCCGGAGTCATAGAGACATTGGAACCGACCATAATTTCGCTTATATCGAAGAGCAGGACAATAGGCAGGAGTATGGGTTCGCTGGGAGCCGCACGCAGCCTGGGCATCTTCGCTGCGAATGCAGTAATGGGCCTTGTGTACTTCATAAGCCCAGTCTATGCATATGCTTATGCTGGGCTACTTGCGATTTCTGCGGCTGCGATAATGCTGCTTGCAGGTCGGGGCCAAAAAGATATTTAGGGTATGTTATAACTTGTCCTGTGTGTGGACAGTTATCACGCGTATTGTATACTTGCTGTTCTTGCCTTCTATGGGGCTGTAGACGACTTCTACGTTTCTGGATCCTACCGTTGCCCTGCATATTTTTACGTTGGGGCCGCGGCCGGCGCAGACTTCGCTTGGATTGTATATTGCTTCGATGAGATCCCTTGAATTGACCTCTCTTCGCAACATCATCTTGACCGCGTGATCAGTAAGATGCACGTCAGAAGCAGAAATGTTTTCGGGTTTTTTGTCAAATCCGAAAATTTTGGGCAAAAGGTCCTCAGCTTCAGGCCTACTTTTTTCCACTAGCGCAGCTTGGCTGAACATCTACCCAGATTTATTTCTGCGGATTAGTTATAAATAGCTTTTTGTGCGGAATCATAAAGGTTTTTAATTGATTATTGCAATTATCTAACAGAATGTGGTTGAATGGCTTCTAAAAAGAGCAAGGATGGTGGGCAAAATAATGTTAGGAACGCCATTTTCATATTTGCATATCTTTTCGAATGGCTTTCTGGAATAATAGTTTACGTGCTGGCCGAAGGTAACAAAAGGGAAAGGCTGCATGCCATGCAGGCCATTGTCCTCGGAGTTTGCGCAATTGCCGTAAGCATAATATTCGGCTTTACGGTGCCCATACTGAGCGCCCTGCTTGGCTTGCTGATATGGGTTTACGGGCTCTACATAGGGTTCAAAGCGTATAACGGAGTAGATGTAGAGATACCGATAATAACAGATTTTGTTAAAAAGAACCTTATTTGAGATTGGGCCACGCAGTGAAGTGCGCCAGCCGGGATTTGAACCCGGGCATTCAGCTCTTTCCTTTCATCAAAATGGGAAGCTGATATCCTACCAGGCTAGATTACTGGCGCGGGCCAGTAAATTAAATGCAACTTTTGCTATTTATCTTATGTAAGAGGTCTTGTTCTCCCCGCTGTCGTGCGGAAGCGTTGCAGATCCGGACAGCTGGCTTTCAAGCTCTTTGAGAGCTTTGGCTGTTTTTTCCACCATTGAATCTATGTTATCCGTCTTTATTGGAAGGTTTAGGCGTTTTGACAGCACCGTTAGGACGGCCTTTGCAGCCATTGGATCGAAGTCTATGAGCGCAGATTCGCCCATAAGGCATATTGCGTCGATTTTTTTTATCTTTGAAAATGCGACTATCATGCCGGCAGAACCGAGTATCGCTCCGCGTGAGACGCCAAACGTTATTCCGCTGTTCTTGAAGCTTTCAATTACCTTTTTGCTTGACGCGTTTGCGAAAACTCTAGGAGTTGCAACACTGCTGCCTGATGCGTTGTATCCGCCTATTGTATATATGAATTTGCCGCCCATCTTTTTCTTGAAGAAATCTACTATATGAGAATTCATCTCGTACTGGCCCTCTGGGGTTATTGCCTGCGAGTCTCCAGTGAGTACTACAATATCATTTTGTCTTTGCGACTTTCCGCCTGGTTTGAGCAGGTAGAACCTGTTATTTATCAGCCTTATCCCACCGCTTTTCAGCATGATTGCCTCGTGGGGTAGGTGCGGGGAATGCAGGGTTGCTATTCTTTCGCCGTTGAATTCTTTGATTAGTTGCTCTGCGACCAGCTTGCCGACGTTGCCTACTCCAGGCAGGCCCACAACCAGTATTGGGTTTCTCAGCCTGACGCCTTTTTTTAGATGTATTACGGTATTTTCCATTGATTTCATCTGTTCATATAAGATTCATTATGTCTTCCTTTTCTTTCTTCAGTTTCTCCTTCTCGGCTTCGACCGTGCTGTCCTTGAGCTTTGATTGGAGCAGTTTTATTGTTTCGGATATCTTTTTTTCTGCATCCGCATAGTCGGTGCCTTCTGCGGTCATGCGGTATTTTGGAGCGCTTATGTATGTTATTGTAACGCCTTTTTTTGCCTGGGCTTCAGAAAGTGCTTTGTTTAGCTCTGTGATTCCTGATGTAAAATTTTGCGTGTTTATTGATAGTATGTATGAGACTGGGTACCTCTTCTTCTTCCTGTTTGATTCTATTATTGTCTTCAGTTCGCTTTTTACGCTTTCCGGCAAAGCCGAGTTTTTGAATTGGTCTGTATCGTTGGTAGCGCTGTAAAAAAGATTCGTATAGCTTCCGAATTCGTTCGCGACGTATTCGGTTAGCTTTGGCAAACTGCTTTCAAGCTTTGACCTTTTGACAATCTGGTTGAAAAGGTTCGTTAGCCTTCTTTCCAAGTTGTATGTATTTATTTTCTCCTTGGAATCCTTCGGCGTTACCTTTTTTAGTGATACGTCTATTGTCTTTTTTTCGTTGTCTATGTATATTATTTTGCAGACTATGCGCTGGTTCTGGTGCAGGAATTCGTGTATGTTCTTTATCCATCCGGAGGATATCTCTCGCAGCGGCAGGAAAACCTCCAGCCCTCCGTATTCGGGAAGCTTGCAGTATGCTCCGAACCGGGTTATCTTAGATACTTCTGCTATTGCAAGGCTGTTTATTTTTGGTAAGTTTCTGGTTTCCATAAAATACCTTTAGGCGTGTGATGCAACTTTTCAGATCGCGAACTCAAGTTTCTTCTTTGTCCTTGAGCCTAGGACCCTTTCCACGTTGTACTTGCATATCTTGCATTCGAGTAGAACCTTTTGTCTTTTTGCTATTTTGACTACAGTTGCCTGACCCTTTACCTTTCCGTGGTATCCAGTAAGCTTTCGCGCTCTTCTCCTTTTTCCGAGGTTTAGTCCGCTTTCCGCCTTTTTGGAATACAGTTTTACCTTATGGTCGGTATGCTTGTTGCATTTCGGACAAAAAACATTCATTTCCCTTGTTATTTTCATGTTCGCACCTTTTATAGTCGTTCGCATATTGAATTCTTAATTAGAAATTCAGCGTCTTCCTCGTTTTCTATTTTTATTATCTGTTCTTTGTTTATCGGCCCGAGCTTAGCGCCAGATGGCAGCATTATCTGCGGCATTTCATGAAGCGATTTGAGCATATCGTTTTTTTCTTGTGTTACTTCTGCGATGTTAAGCATGTTTTCCTTAAAAATCGACATGATTTTGTCGTAAAACGCGGCTTCCTGTGTGGTAAGATATTCCGTTTGTTTATTGTATGCAATGTATAATAATATTTTCGTTTTCCGCCTTTCGTAAATGCCCTCTAGAATTTTCATTATATTTGCTCTTAGTATTTCGTTTTCTTCGTTTTTGCTTGTAGAATCGAATTTTTTCACTTCTTTAAGCACTTCATTAAAAAAATCTTTGCTGATTGCCTGCAGCTCGTTAGATTGCCTTTCTTTATGATAAGCAATGTACAAAGAGCTATAAATTTCGTCCAAGGCCATGCACCCACCACGCTTCCTGTATTATTTTTAACCGTTTCGCTTTTATTAATTATACATTAAACCTTTTTATCAACATACATATATAATATAAAACGCACGATTAGCGGAAGTGTGGGGTCTCTGTCCACTAGTTTTTTAGCGAGGAGTGGATTTGAACCACTGATCTCCGGGTTATGAGCCCGGCGGGCACTCCAGACTACCCTACCTCGCTTCAATTTCAAAATTCAAAACAAAATCAGTATTCTTTATAATTCAACAACTGATTTATTAGTTTCCCTGCTTTTGCTTATTAATGACTCTGCCTCCGTTTTGTCTATCCTTCTGAGTGATTTATTGCAAACACATCTGAATCCGGCTTCGTAGGCTGCGTCAAACGTGAATATCAGCCTATTGTCCGCATAACAATTATCGCACACAAAGTAGTCGTTGCAACTATCGTCAATCTTGTTTTTCATGCCTGCCTCATTTTTGACAAATTCCAAAAACTGCGCGGCCTTTCCTGCATTTATATACCATTCAAAAGAAAGCCACCCGTCCACGTTTTTTGATATGTTGTAATTAGTTATTCCATATCCTTGCAGGATGTTCAGTATCCTTCTTACTGCGTTTATTTTTATCTCAAGCGCATCTGTGATATACTCGTCGGTCCTCGGCGTAGAGAGGAGTTCTATTATTTCTATGGCTTTTTTGCTGACATTTTTCTTCAAGTACTCTGAAATATCATTATCCATCACAATCTCTGATATTATTTTGCTTACGTTTTCAGTATTTTTTACCGCGGCCTCCCTAGCGTAGTCTTCACGCTTCTCTTTCATTGTGGCTTTTCTGACCGTTTTTATGGCTACGGTACTGCCCTTCTTGCCATGGCCTTTAGGCCTAACAATGGCCGCCGAGTGCTTTTTTGCCTTGACGTGCGCATGCATCTTAGCAAAAGCTTTACTGTTTTTAACCTTCACGCTGTTTTTGACATTAGCCTTTATACCTGAATGCTTAATGTTCCTGCCCCTAGCCTTGTTATTTTTTGATATCATCAGAACACCTGTATATTGATTTTACCATTATGCATATTTATATGATATCCTTTTTTCTCAAAATTATTGAAATAATTTGATGTTTTGCAAATTACTGGCCAAATGTGGCACGGCCCAAACAAATGCCAAAATCAAATAATATTAAAAGCCTTTTCTAATAAAATATAAAACTACACAATGCTTAATTATGTTAATTCTAATATTTAATAATACCTACCAAACACAATATACTTTTCAGGACAGGTCGATTGCATGAGCATGTATAAAAACATTAAACAAACGTTTAAATCAGAATATAAGGGACGCTCAGAAGCCTATAAGGAGAGGCTGGCAGCGTGGGGCAACGATCCTGCCATACGCAGGGTCGAAAAGCCAACCAACATAGCTAGGGCAAGAGAGCTCGGCTACAAGGCCAAGCAGGGAGTAATAATAGCAAGAGTGAAGGTAAAGAAGGGAAACAGAAAGCGCCCGACGGTGGGGGGAGGCAGAAAGCCGTCAAAAACCGGAAGGTTCTTCTCAAGGGCGAAATCCATGCAATCGATAGCAGAAGAGAGGGCGTCAAAGAAGTTTTCAAACTGCGAGGTGCTGAATTCCTATTTCGTAGGCGAAACCGGAACCACAAAGTTCTATGAAATAATCTTACTTGACAAATCCTCGCCATCAATAAAAAGCGATGCGGCATATCGCGGCATAATATCTAAGGGCGGCAGGGCCGAAAGGGGCCTTACCAGTTCCGGAAAGAAATATAGAGGATTAGAGTAACGGATAAAATGGACCACAGCGCAAAGATCAAAATAAACAAGCAGAAAGGCATCACATACAAAAAAATAATAGGCATTGGCAAATCCTACAAGCGCAGCAAGATAAAGATGTCCGAGAATAAAAATTGCGTTTACGTCTACATAGACGCGAAAGACATAACTGCACTTCGCGCTTCTGCAAACGCCGTGTTGCGCGAATTCCAAGTAATAGAGGCCGTTGCAGCAATTCCACAAAACCAAAATAAAAGTAAAAATATATAAATATAAAGCATTTCAATATATCCGTATCGGAGTTTTATTGCTGGAAGGTTCTGGATTTTCAAGTTCTAGAATTCTAATGTATCAATCTGACAGTTAAAGTGTTTAAAAATGGCAGGCTCTCTACAATACTGGCATAGACGTCGTGCACAGCGCAGGCTCCCGCGCGTAAGGAATGTTCCGAATCCGGAAAAAGATCCTGTGTCGCTTTCCAACATCGTGGCATTTAAGGCGGGAATGACATCACTGAGCTACATCGACGACTCAGAGTCTCCAAGCAAGGGCATGGAGGTGCTAAGAGGCTGCACGATACTCGAAGTGCCCAAGACCGAGGCGTATGGAATCAGATTATATTCTGTAGATCCGACTACAAAGTATCTAAAATGCACCGCCGAAATATACAACAAGGCGATAGCAAACAAAATCGGGATAAAAGAGATAAAGACCGACGAGTCAAAAATTTCAAAGTTCAAAGAAAGACTTTCAGATTTCAAAAGGATCGGCGTGCTGCTTGTTGCGCATGCAGACACAATCAGCGCAGAGCAGAACCATCCTACAAAATATGAAAGCACCGTAACAGGAGGAAACGCAGAGCAGAGATTCGACTTTGCAGCCCAGCTGGTAGGCAAGGAGGTTAAGCCTGCCGACGTGTTCAAAGGCGGTGAATTCATAGACGTAGTCTCTGTTACGAAAGGCAAAGGCTGGGCAGGCGTAATAAAAAGGCACGGGGTCAGGAGGCTTGACCACAAAGCAACCCAGAAAATAAGGCACATAGGTGCACTAGGTGCGTTTACTCCAGGCAAAATAATGTATACCGTGCCAAGACCTGGCCAGCTCGGATTTAATTACAGGACAGAACACAACAAAAGGATACTGGTGCTGGGCGCGGCCTCAGACACGGAAAAGGTCAACATAAAATCAGGCATAAAGAACTACGGATTAGTAAAAAGCGACTACATACTTATAGAAGGTTCAGTTCCAGGCCCGGCCAAAAGGATAGTGAGGCTTAAAAAGTCGGTTAACAACCGCAATGCAGCTGGCATAAAGGAACCTAAAGTCAATTATATAAAAGCCGTGTGATTATTTTATGGCAAAGAGCATAGATGTATTAAACATAGATGGCAAGAAAGACCACAAACTAGATTTAGCAGAGGTCTTTGATACAGAAATAGAGCCGTGGCTCATCAGAAGAGCTGCGATAGCGGAGAACACGTACGGGCTGCAGCCTCAGGGACACTTCCCGTTGGCAGGAATGCAGACCACAGCGCAATACTACGGCGCAATGATGTCGTACAGGACCGGCAGGCACATGGGAAGGGCGATAAGACCGAGAGAAAAGCTCGGGGGCGGAGTGCAGGGCAAGGTAAAAAGAATTCCGTCTTCGGTAAAAGGAAAGCGAGCACACCCGCACATGATAGAAAAGAAGCTGGTAGAGAAAATGAACAAGAAAGAATACCAGGCAGCGATAAAATCCGCAATAGCGTATTCGGCATCTTCTAACCTCGCATCCGGAGTAGAAACTCCGATAGTCTTTTCAGACACCTTGGAGTCAGTGAAAAAGTCCAAGGATATCATAAAAATGCTAAAGGCCATAAATATATACAAACTGATAAGCGACAAAAGCAAGAGGGAAAAGGGAACCTCAAGGCGCACGCAGCGCAAAGCTTTTTCAAAGAAGATAGCAATCATCGTGCTTAATGACGATGGTGCAGTGAGGGCGTCAAGGAACATACCTGGCATAACTGCGGTAAAGCTATCCGCCCTCAAGGTCAACGACTTGGTTCCCGGCGGAGAACACCCGCTCGTACCAATATGGAGCGAAAGCGCCCTGAAATCGATAGACCATGAAATAGCAAAACTGTCGCTCAAATGAAAGGTGCTCAAATGAATGTATTAAGATATCCTGTTGCAACGGAAAAGGCCGTAAACCTGATCTCGAAGAACAACGTGATAACATATATCGTAAACCTGCGCGCAACAAAGCAGGAAATAAAAAAAGAGTTTGAATCGCTGTTCAAGGTCAAGGTGAGCAAGGTCCGTACCATAAATTCGCCTACAAACATGCGCAAGGCATTCATAACCATTGCGAAGGGCTACAACGCCAGCGACGTTGCAATGAAACTTAAGCTAGTATGAGGAATAAAAATGGGAAAGAAATTAAGACAGCAAAGAAGGGGAAAGGGATCCAACGTATACAGGAAGCTTCCAGGCACGTTCGATGCGATGGTGAACTACGGCTCAAACCCTAACGCCGCTGTCGGCGAAGTCGCCTCGATATTCAACCATACGGGCCATAGCGCCCCTTTAATGGAAATAATATACGAAGATTTCTCAAAAGGCTACCTTATAGCCCCAGAAGGCATAAAAATCGGGGATAAGGTATACGTAAGCTCGCAGAATCCGAACTACTCCCTGGGAAGCGTTGTAAGGCTCTCGGACGTTCCAGAAGGGATACCAATCTACAATATAGAATCAAATCCCGGGGACGGCGGCAAGCTCATAAGGGCGGCAGGCTCATTCGCAAGGATATCTGCGAGGGAGCAGGGCAGGATAACTGTGCAGATGCCGTCAAAAAGCTCAATATCACTAAGCGGAGAATGCCGTGCACAACTCGGCGTAATATCCGGCGGCGGTCTGAAAGACCAGCCCCTGCTCAAAGCCGGAAAGAGCCATTATATTAATCACACCCTGAACAGGCTTTGGCCCAGGAACAGGGGTGTTAAGATGAATCCGGTCGACCACCCATTCGGCGGCAAACAGCATCACAAAGGCAAGAGCAGCGAAACCAAGCGCGGAGCTTCGCCGGGAAGGAAAGTAGGACATATAGCCGCAAGGCGCATCGGCAGAAAGAAGAGATGAAAACATGGCAGAGAAAGTTGCATTCAGAGGGAAGGTTCCAAGCGAACTGGAAAAGCTCACAAATGAGGAATACGCAAAGCTTATAAAGTCAAGGCAGAGAAGGTGGCTTAAGCGCAATTCGATACAGCTCAGGCAGCTTTCCGAAAAGATTTCAAGATACAAGCAGAAAGGCATAAATAAATCCATAAAGGTAAAGTCAAGATCGGCACTGATAATGCCTTCGTGGATAGGCATGCAGTTCGAGGTATACAACGGCAAGGAATATCAGAAACTTGAAATAACTGCAGCAATGCTTGGCCACAGGCTTGGCGAGTTCGTATACTCTACAAAGAGGGTAATGCACTCCGCCCCAGGAATAAAGGCTACAAGGGGCAGCAAGTTCCTTTCTCAGAAGTGATGGGTGAACAAATTGAGATACTCATACAACAAGGACAAGTCAAAAGTCGTTTTTGCGGGCAGGGAAGATCTTAACGCGAGTTTCAAGGATCTCTCAGCAGTCTGCGACTCGATAAGGTACAGGAACGCAGCAGAGGCAATGGAAATACTAGAAGCCATAAAAAGCGGTTCCAGGCCGGTCCTTTATCTTAGACACAACAAGCACATGGGATCAAGGCACGAGCTCGGCGGCCGCAAGGGCAGGTTCCCAAAAAAGTGCGCAGGAATGATAAAGAACATACTTACCACCGCAATGGCGAATGCAACCGCCAAAGGCAAGGATCCAGAAAGCATGGTTATATCGCACGCATCGGCGAACAAAACCCAGATAATAAGCAGATCGCCTTCAAAAGGAATACTGTACCACAGCGGAGGTTACGGATACGCATCGCTGAGAAGGAGCGACCTAGAGCTCGCTAAGGTAGAAATAGGCCTTTCAGAAGTTGACCAAATAGAGCTTGGCCCAGAAAAAATAAGGTTGATAAAGGCCAACAACGAAAGATATCTGAAGAAAAAAGCTTCTGGAAAGAAACAGTCCCCGCAGAGAAAGCCGCACAAGGAAGTACCAAAGCAGGAAAGCAAGAAGGTCGAGGACAAGCCAAAGCCGCAGGAGAAACCTGTGCAGGCCGAAAAACAGCCTGAAAAATCCCTCCCAAAACCTGAAGAGAAGTCGAATAATCTGCCAATGGTAGAGAGCCAAGCTGCAAACACTGCATCTCAAAACTCTAATCCGGGCAAGAAATCCCCAGATGAAGCAAAGAAAGATGATAAAAACGACGGTGAATAAATGGTAATAGAACGCAGATTTATAGACGATGCAATAATCAAGCTTAACATCTCAAAGTTCCTCGGCACAGAACTTTCAAAGGCGGGGTTCTCAAGGGTGGAGATACAGAAGACTCCTATAATAACCAGAATAACTGTTTACGTGCTTAATCCTGGAAGGGTCATAGGCCGCGGCGGAAAGGCCATAGACGACCTTACAGAAACCATAAAGTCTAGGTTTAACGTCAACAATCCGCGCATAAGCGTAGTCGAAGTCCAGAACAAGATGATAGAACCCCTGCTTGTAGCCAAGGACATAGCATTCAAACTGGAAAGGGGAATAAACCCAAGGAAAATAATACAGTTCACGCTTAAGAGCATAATGGAGAACGGCGCATTGGGCGCTGAAATAATAATAAGCGGAAAGCTCGCAGCCAAGGGCGCAAGGGCCAAAAGCATAAGGAAAAGCGTAGGCTACATACCCAAGGCCGGCGACGTGATAAACCTGGTTAACAAAGGTGTCGCGACAGCTTACCCGAAATACGGTGCCATAGGGGTTGTGGTGAGGATAGTTCCGCCCGGAACCGTGTTCCCAGATAGGGAAATAAAGAAAGTGGAGATACCAAGGTCAATACTTAATGGGTAACCCACTAAAGCTGTGATATGATGGTAGACGTCCTGCTGGTATCTATAATTGCATTTGTCTCAATGTTCGTCCCAGGCGTACTACTCGCGCTTGCGCTGCTGAAGGATACAAAGCTAAGCATGTTCGAAGTAATAGTGATAGGATTCATATTTGGGTTAATAGCCCCGGCAACACTCACCTGGCTTGAATCTTACCTTATAGCATACATACACTTCTTCGCATTTTCACTGAGCTTGTTCGAAATAAACGCCGCAATCCTCACTATAATCGGGTTTCTGCTTTGCATGCAGCAGGGCGTCTTCAAGAATCTGAAGATGCCGTCGCTGAAGCTCAGGTTCGAACAGGACTCGCAATTAGAGGAAATAAAACTGGAGAAGGACTTCAAGAAAAGGGTTGGCATGCTGAGGGCTAGACTTGAAGACTTCGAAGCAGCAAAAGAGATAATAAAGAAGCACTCAGAAGAGGAAAAAATTCTATTTGAAAAACAATCCAAGGAGCTTTCAAACATCAGCGTCACGCCGGAAGAGCGCCAAAAGATTGAAAAGCTCCACAAGGACGAAGAAGAAAGGCTGTTCTACGATCACGAGCAAGAAGAAATGCTTTTGCTTAACAAGCTAAAAAACGAATCCGGAAAGGCCCTAGCGCAGAAGCCTGCGCAGCACCAGAGTTTCCAAATAACTAAGATGACATGGGTATGGATCATACTTCTTTTCCTAATGCTGCTCACGTTCGCGACGAGGATGATGAGTGTAGGAATAACCCCCAAATTCTTTGAATTCGACCCGTATTTCGACATGATGGCCACAAAGTTCCTCCTGACCTACGGACAGCAGATTTTGTATTCGCCGTCTGCATGGCCCGTACTGCCGAGCGGTACTATATTCAGAATCCAGCCCCTGGTTCCATACTTGGAAGCCTACTGGTATGACCTGGCAAATGCATTCGGCCCGAACTACACCACGCTGAACAATTCCCTGCTAAGCTACGTCGGCGGAATATACCCCCCAATAACTGCTGCACTGCTGGTCTTTGTAATATTCATGCTGCTTTACCACGAATACGACGAGAAAATAGCTCTCATAGGCGCTGCGCTTACCGCAACGATGCCTGTGCTGTTCACAACATTCGTCTCCGGCGAGCAATTGCTCGAGCCGTGGGGCATATTCAGCCTGTTCTTCTTCTTCGCCGCATACATACTCGCGGTAAAAAACATGAAAAGCACAAGGCTGGCAATCTTTGCCGGCATAGCGTTCGCATCAACTTTCCTCGGCGCCCACTACTATACTGTGGATACCGGGGTGCTTGTAATCTACATACTGATACAGGGAGTAATAGACGTGCTGAGAGGCGACATGACAAAGTACTTCTACAAGATGAATATAATAGTCATAGCTGTAATAACAATATTCCTGATACTCTACCATCCATACCATGCGACCCTCACAGGCAGGATACCCTCGGTCCTAGGCATACCTATAACCACATCAGGCCCGTTATTTGCCCTAATCATAATCGCAATATTTGACTTCGTGCCTAAATTCCTGCACAAACAAAAGCTGATATTCAAGCGCCTGAACTCAACCGAGTACTTGGAATGGATGTTTTTCCTGCTTATAGTGCTACTACTTCTGGTTTCGTTCACGAAGCTCGGCGCCCCAATCCGCGCATACATAAACCTGAGCAAAAAATTCACTACGCCGTCTTCGCCGCTGTTCATGACCGTCGAAGAGTACATTCCGACTGGCCTGCTTTACAATTTCGGTGCCAATGGGTTCGGCCTCATAGGTGCAAGCCTGTCCGGAGTGCCAATAATGGTGTGGCTGATATCTGCGATAGCGATAATCCTTATACTTATAAACATAATATTCAGGAACGAAAAGAGCGGGGTTTTCTACCTGGCAATAGCTTTGCCGCTGATGGTGGCTGGATTCTCTGAAGTAAAATACCTGCCACACTTTGGCGTTGCATTCATAATGCTGTTTTCGATAATGCTTGGAGAGATAATATATCTGTCCTATTCAAATTTCAACGTATTCGACCAGCTGAAGCTGAGGAAAGAAAAGGACCGTGCTGCAGTATTCAACGAAGCCTATGAAAGTCACACCCTGATTTACATAAGCGCGATTTCGCTTGGCCTGTTCTTCGTGTCTCCGCTGCTTGCCCTCATATTGCTTCTAATACTAATATTTTCAAAGAAATTCGGCCAGCACAACACTAAATTATGGGCAATGGTAGCTCTCATAGTAATAATAGAACTCGGTTCGCAGCTTGCCACGGGAAGCATAATCTACGGAGAAAGCTCTTCAATAATAAGCGCTTTCTCAGCATCTGCAGTAAACTCGGCCAGCCCGGCTACAGCATGCACCACCTTGTCCAATCATGGCAACAGCATAGGAATAGACCTTTACTGCAACATAGTTCCTAGCTATTGGCTTGCTGCCGGGCAGTGGATGTCAGAGAATGTGGGCCCGTATGGGCCAAGGCTATTGGCATGGTGGGACTATGGGGACTGGATAAACTGGTTCGGAAACAGCAACGCGGTCATAAGGGGCGACAACGCAGTCCCAAACGAGGACACCGCGGTAGCCGCCAATTACGTCCTTGGTCCAAAGGACGGCTATACCCCATCGGTCCTGGCAAACATGATGAATACCAACCAGACCAAATACATAATATTCGACCAGGGTCTCATACAAAAGTGGCAGGCCCTTGACTTTTTGGCATGCGTGCACATAAACGAGACGTCCGAGGCCTACGCCATAGCGCAAGGCAAATCCCAGAGCCCGCCAGTGCCGTTCGTGCTAGGCAATTCTCCATGCGAGATAGCGCACGACCCCCAGTTCGTACTCCTGCCGCTGCCCGCTTTGATACCGTCTTCCAACACAACCCAGAACCTCGAATTCTACTGCCCGATATCCAACAGCAGCGTCCAATACATCCGCGGATTCCTTGTGACTGGAAGTTCGCTGTCTAACCAGTCTATATGCATAAAATCAGTTCCTACCTCAACCGGTGCAGTCCCAGAGTACAATTCAAACGGCTCAAAGATAAATGCAATGATACAGGTATCTGACGTAATGGGAGAGGTCAGCGTCAGCGGTATACCTTTCCTCGAATTCCTCAACATCTATATACCAAACGGGCCAAACGACAACATAACCGATGCGCCAACCGAATTCTATGAATCAAACTTCTACAAAGGATTCTTCTTCGGCAACCTTACCGGGTTCAGGCAGGTATATCCGTCAAATACAACTTCTGGAATAAACATGATAAACGGCACAATACCGCTTAGGATACTTGCGCTAGATAACTTTACAGGCTCGCTTCCAGCAATTCCGCCCAAGCCCAGCTATATACACAACAATTACACTGTTCCATGATTATTCGATTCAGAATAAAGTCTTTAAATATTTCATATGCAAATCTTATCTGCATGGGCTTGTAGCTCAGCCTGGTCAGAGCGGCGGTCTTATAATTATGCACGATTGCATAATAAGAAAGCCGTAGGTCGAGAGTTCAAATCTCTCCAGGCCCATGTTGCACTTATCCATTAGCAATCCCTGTGTGTATTAGCCAGGAATCCTTTCCGGTTTCAAAATATATCGCCTTTTCTCCAAGCTTCTTTCCAACATTTGCGACAAACAGCTCCAGCGCCTTCATTTTTGATGTATTGCCAAGTGCGACGGTGTACTTCACGTTCTCATCGTACTCTATAGCAGTCCCATCTATCCAGTACCCGTGTATTTCTCCTCTCTCTGTCGTATATCCTCCAAATTCACTGAGCAAAAACTCGTGCAGTCCTCGTCGTATTGCCGAATTCTGTTCTGAATTTATTTTTTTTGCAGGCAGGTAGAAAACCGAAGGAGTGCCTAGGGACGATCTTTTGTAACCTAATAATCTAAAGGTTTCTGGCGCTCCTGCGTTGTCTAAACGCGTCTTGTTTCTGCTTGCCATTGGCTCACCTTAATACATTCCTATACTTTATGTGCTCTACCTATATAAATACTTTAATTCAAAAAATAAAGAGCGCAAAATGGTAAAATGAAATTTAAAGTAAAGGAAACAGTACACGTATACGATACCGACTATCAGGGCATAGCCCATTATGCCGCATACTATAGGTTCTTTACCGACTGTATAGAAGCATTTCAAAAGCAAATTTTAGGCCAAAAAAAGCCCAACTTTTCAAAAGGTAGCGTATGGTTCGTGGTTGGAGAGTCCAATGCGCATTACAATAGGCCGGTACGGGCCGGCGATACGCTTGAGGTTTCACTCGACGTTGCCCTTGTATCGCCTAGCGTAATAAAATATGCATTTGAGATAAAAAACCTCACCACCAGAGAAATTTCAACATACGGATATCTGAAGATGGTAGCAATAAACCCTCGAACGTGGAAGGCAACAAATGTGCCTCAGAATATAGCAAAAAAGATAAATCAGGGCAGGTGAGCAAACGGAAGATATAGAATACGAACTGCTAAACGCAGCGTGCAATTGCTATGACGCTTGCCACAAAGATTTTAAGGGAACCGTAGAAATGATAAGCAACGCACGAAGCCTAAACCCAAAATTTGTGGAGGCGCTACTTATCGCCGTAAAAGCCAAATATTCAAATACGGAAGAATACCAAAAATTAAGAAAAGGCTGCCCGAAGAATTTCCAATTTAAACTATCCATAATAAAAAGCCAAATCACGGATACCATATCCTCTACCAAGAACTGTACATAAAACTTAAAAAGCATGAAATTTATAAAATTAGCAGTGTTAAAAATGGCAGATAAAACACAACATAATAGCGAAAATCAAATAAACAAAGACAAACATCCAGTAGACCTAAGGAACGAGTTCCTCGCCAAAATATTGCGCAGCAAGGATGAGCTCATAAGCAAATACGAACAAATTAAACAAAGCATACTCCTTGAAAATGTGCTTACATGGGTGGAAATACTGAAAAGAAAAGAGGAAGGCGAGAAAGCCCTAATAAAAAAGATAATTGAAAACCCTGAATTTAAAAGCGAAAAGGAGGGAGAGGAAGTTATACACGGTGT
This sequence comes from Candidatus Micrarchaeum acidiphilum ARMAN-2, assembly GCA_009387755.1. Taxonomy (NCBI): domain Archaea; kingdom Nanobdellati; phylum Microcaldota; class Candidatus Micrarchaeia; order Candidatus Micrarchaeales; family Candidatus Micrarchaeaceae; genus Candidatus Micrarchaeum; species Candidatus Micrarchaeum acidiphilum. The sequence goes on along the minus strand of GG697241.1, from coordinate 142,136 downwards.
ATTCGACCACCTAACCCAAGATTCTGAAGGTCTGTCAGGCACAGAAAAGGATCTCGCCATAATAATACAGAAATCCATAAAAATAGCAGACGATTATGCAGGCCTGTTTGAAATATACATGAACGAATACGCAGACTCGCAGGTAGGCGCGGCATTCAGGGCGCTTAATTCAGAAGAAATATCAAAGAAGCACTGGCTAGAAAGTCTTTTCGAAGACCTGGTAATACGTGGCAACTACTAAACCTTATAAACTTTTAATAAAATACAAATTTATGCAAGAAACCATTCTGGTAACCGGATGCAGCGGATTTATAGGCAGCCATGTGTCTGAGCATGCACTAACTGAGGGTTATCATGTAATCGGGATGGATGTAAAGGACTGCAAAAACCCAGAAGTAGAGTTTATCACGGGCAGTATAACCGACAGGCAGGCAGTAGAAAATGCCGTTTCGAGAGCAGACTACGTAATACACCTGGCCGCAATAACGTCAAACATAGAATTCGAAAAGGACTACGAAATGGCCCACGAAGTCAACGTTAACGGCTTTTTAAATGTGATAAATGCCGCGGCAAAGTTCAAATGCAAAAAGTTCCTTTACGCTTCTAGCTCCGCTGTTTATCCTGAGGAAAGTCAATTCAGCGAGGAATTCGTAATAGACATAAAAAAGCAGAGAAACCACTACGCCAAGAGCAAGCTCATAAACGAGATGTATGCGGAGTCATATAGGGACATCTACAAGCTTCCGACCGTGGGCATGCGCTTCTTCAACGTGTACGGCCCAGGAGAAAACGACAAGGGTGACTACGCCAGCATAATAACTATATTCAAGTCCTACAAAGATGCTGGCAAAAAGCTAGTAATATACGGAGACGGATCTCAATCCAGGGATTTTGTATATGTCAAAGACGTTGCAGAAATAGTGCTAAAACTCCTAAAAAAGGCCGAGAGTGGGGTGTATAACATAGGCACCGGGACGGCCACCTCCTATCTTAAAATTGCAGAACTAATAGACCCAGGCAACAAAGAGCACGTACCAAACCCTCTATCCAGCTACCAGCGCCTTACACGGGCAGACACAAGAAAGCTCAGGGAAGCCATAGGGGAATACAAATTCACAGAGTTGGAAAATCTACTGCCTGAATTATAGTGAATTGCGGGTGTAAAAATATCTGGGATACTGGTATCACAAGGATTTGTCGAATTTTCAACAATAGTCATACTGCTGCTCACCCTGGGCCTTGCTGTAAAGATGTCAAATAAATACTTCCGGACGCGCCAGCAACCGCTGCTGCTTTGGGGCACAGGCATATGGATATTTGCGATTTCAGTTGCTATAGAAGTGCTGTTCGCATTCTCTGTATACTCGCAGGCTATGGCCAAGCTCTATCTGCTGCTGGTTGCACTCATTGTCGAATTCCTGGCTTTCGGATCAGTTTCCATGCTTAAATCGAGAAAGATAAGCCTTGCATACTACTCATACGGCGCAGCAACCACAATACTATTGGCATACGCACTTATTACCAGCAGAATCGGTAACATATTGGTGAACTACATAGTATACGGCGTACTGCCGCTGCCGGTTGTTATAGCGTCCAGCATAATTACGTTCCCAGCTGCAATAATAATCATTGCGCTTGCCCTAAAGACCTACTTCAAGCAGAAAAAGCCCAAAATGATCAGCATAGTGCTAGGGGTGATAGTTGTCAGCATAGCCGGCACGCTATACATAGTTCAGGTACCTGCATTTCTCTACTACTCTGAGTTCATAGGCATACTGCTTTTGTGGTACGGCTTCATATGATTCAGATAACTGCAGCAAAAATCAGCATGGCGGCAATGCTTCCAAACGCACTGCCGAAAAAGTTGGATGTAAACTTATTTCCTATCCCCTTGCTTTCATAATATCCAAGAACAGAATCAAATATTGTACCCAAAAATCCCCCTACCAGCGCGCAAGCAAAAGCCACCACAGCCAAAGACGAATTAGAAACAAGCCCAGATTTCAGAAGAAACACCGTGGCACTTATTAAAAATGCCCCAAACAGCCCTGCACCGAGACCTAGGGCCGTCACGCCCCCTGAAATGCCCTTTTTTACCCTTTTAAATGAAACAAGTTGCAAGGGTTTGCCGTCCATTATGCCTATTTCGCTGCTGAACTTGTCTGCAGCAACGCCAGCCACAGCGCTTACGAAGCCGACAAATATTGCAATCTGCAGGACGACGCTTCCGCTGCCAGCTGAAAAATAGAAAGCAATGCTCATTATGAGAGGCCACGCGCCATTGGCAATTACATTGCGTATCGTTCTGAATCTCTCGTACTGGTTTATGCTCTTTTTATACCTCTTTCCTATGGCGGTAACCACGGCCGAGAGCGCCAGAAAATAAAGCATCAAAATAAGAAAATATGGACCCATACCCAACCCAAAGAACAGTATCAAGGCTCCGAATACAACTGCGCCAACGAATCCGTACCCATTCAGTGTCAAAAACTCCATTGCATTCCCCTGATACGCTTCCGCTAATATAGAAAAACTTTTAAATCTTGCCTTTTATAGTTTATTACGAGTTCTCTACTGTAGGAAGGTCGTGAAGAACTGGTCGCCTTGCCAGCGTAAGAAATTACGCTGGCACTAATTCTCTAAAAATCACGATAAAATTTAATAGTCCTATTCAATGCATAATAATCTATTTATTCCTATTTATATATAAACCTAATCAGAGCCTCTAAATTTTTGCGATGTTCAAATGGCAAAAGATAAATCTGTCAAAAAGCTTGAAGACTTGCCAGGAATAGGCGAAACATCCGCTGAAAAGCTAAAGGCTGCAGGTATAGACACCCTGGAAAAGGTTGCCACCTCGCAGCCGCACGACCTCTCTGAAAAGAGCGGAATAAGCGTAGAGGCTGCGAAAAAGGCCATACAGGCAGCGCAGGAAGCAACTACAATAGAATTCGAAACAGGCACAAACATAGCTGAAAAAAGGCAGGCACTCGGAAAGATAAGCACAAACTCGAAGGACCTGGACGAGCTCATAGGCGGAGGAATAGAAATCAACGCCATAACTGAAGTATACGGAAAGTTTGCCAGCGGAAAGACACAGCTGGCCTTCCAGCTTGCAGTCAACGCGCAGCTGCCAAAGGACAAAGGCGGCGTAGACGGCAAGGTGCTCTTCATAGATACAGAAGGGACTTTCAGGCCTGAAAGGATAGAGGAAATTGCCAAGGCGAAGGGAATAGATCCTAAGACGGCCCTTGAGAACATAATGGTTGTAAGGGCAACTTCGTCAGAAAAGCAGATGCTCACAATCGAAAGGGCCGACAGTCTAATAAGAGAAAAAGGCATAAAACTGATAATAATAGACTCTCTTACTGCGTTGTTCAGGGCGGAATTCCTCGGAAGGGGCGCCTTGGGCGAAAGGCAGCAGAAGCTGAACTCTCACATGCACAAGCTGCAGCAGCTTGCAGACAAATATGACGTAGCAGTTTATGTAACCAACCAAGTGATGGATAACCCTGGAATACTATTCGGCGACCCAACCACACCAATAGGTGGTAACATAATAGCACACGCGGCAACGCTCAGGCTTTACATAAGGAAAAGCAAAGAGGACAAGCGCATAATACGCCTTGTTGACTCGCCAAATATGCCGGATGGAGAATGCATAATACGGGTAACCAGTGCCGGCATAAAGGACTAGGCCGCACCTTTAAACTGTTTTGTCTATCCTGAAACCTCTTTCCTGCGGCACCACTTTATATTTTGCATTTTCAAAATGCAGCGCCAGCTCCCTCCCCTGATAAAAATCATGCAGAAATATTGATATGGCAGCCGAGCAGGTGTGCGGCTGCCCTGTTATGCTGACATTGAAATCGGAAACCTCCATAATTTCTTTATTCGGGTCGTTCTTAGTCACTATAAGTATAAGGTTGCGGTATGTGCGTATTACGTTAATCCTCTTGCTAATTTGGATTCCGAACTGGGTCAGGTAAACAACCTTGTACATCTTTCTGGATTTTATCTCAGACATCCAGTCTTTTGTGAATTCAATATGGAAGTTGCCCCCCCACTTCGAGTTGAGTTTCCTGCAAAAATCTATTATTCCCTTGTCCTTTTCCTGCGTAAGTATGAGGTTTGATGCGCCGAAGGCCCTGGAAGAGGTAATAATAGCATTAATCTCTTGCTCATTGAATTTACCTATTGCCATGGCGGTTATCATAGTTAATCAATCCATTATGCACAAGCACGGTATTTTAATGATGCTCAGCTCTACATTTCCTTGCCTACAATTTGTGCGTCTACGACTTTTGCATCGGCCTCTAGCTTCATAAGCCTTACTCCACTCGCATTTCTACCAGTTACTCTTATGGCATTTGCGTTGAACCTGATCGACAGCCCTTTGGAGTTGAATATTATCACATTGTCATCCTGCTCCCCGTCAAGCACTCTCACTACCTTGCCTGTTTTCTCGGTTACCTTCAGATTTATGACTCCGCCTCCTCCCCTTCTTTGCAGCCTGTACCTTTCAAGCAATGTGGCCTTTCCGTAGCCTCTTTCCGTAATTGTGATTATGTTCTTCTTGGGATCAGCAACTACGACGTCCACAAGTTCGTCATTAGGCTTTAGTCTTATGCCCCTTACTCCGGAAGCCACCCTGCCCATGTGCCGTAGGTCCGATTCCATAAACCTTATGGCCTTTCCGTTTCTGGTGGCCAAAAATACGTTAGAGCCTCCAGTTGACAGGCATACTCCAACGACAATATCATCCTCGTTGAGCTTTATGGCCCTGATGCCGTTCGCTCTGGGCCTCGAAAAAAGTTCGGCCTTGGTGCTCTTGATTCTTCCGCGCCTTGTTGCAAATATCAAGTTCTTACCGGAGAAGTCCCTGGTGTTTATTATCTGCTCTATTCTTTCGCCTTCAGCAATGCTTATAAGGTTGACGGCAGCCTTCCCCTGCGCGTATCTTCCGCCTTCTGGAACGACATAGCCCTTTAGCCAATAAACTCTGCCTGCGCTTGTTATAACCAGCAGATAGTCTTTTGTCATGCATCTGACAACCTGCTTCACGAAGTCGCCTTCTTTCAAGTCAATGCTTATTACACCCCTGCCTCCACGCCCTTGGTTTTTGTAGACGTCCATTGGCAGACGCTTCATGTATCCGTCTTTGGTCAGTATTATGATGGAGTCCTCGTCCTTTATAAGATCCTCGTTTTCTATTTCAACAAGCTCTGACGTCTCTATCGCAGTCCTCCTATCAATGCCGTATTTTTCAGCTATCTCCTTAGTCTCATCCTTTATTATCTGGTAAACTTTTTCCTTGCTGCCGAGCACTGAGTTGTAGTAGTTTATGCTGTTTTCAAGTTCTTCCTTTTCGGCCTTGAGATTATTGACCTCCAAATTGGTGAGCTTGCTAAGCTTCATATCTAGTATAGCTGCCGCCTGTGCTTCTGTTATGCCGTACTTTGCCATGAGAGCCTCTTTAGCTCCGGAAGAGTTTGCGCTGCCCCTTATTATTGCCACCACATTGTCAATGTCTCCGGTGGCAATAATCAGGCCGTCAACAATGTGTTTTCTTTGGTTTGCTATCCTAAGATCATAATTCGTCCTGTTTATAACAACTCCAAACCTGTGTTCAACAAAAATCTTTATCATGTCGCGTATGTTCAGATTGAGCAGCCTGTTCCCAAGCACCGCAACATTCATTACCGGCATTGTAATCTGCAGCTGCGTGTGTTTATAAAGGGCGTTTAGCACATAATCTGGATTTGTGTTGGCCTTGAGCTCTATGGATATGCGTATGCCCTTCTTATCGCTCTCATCGCGCAAATCCGAAATTCCTTCTATTACCCTATCCTTTACAAGATTGCCTATCTTTTCTATCAGACTGGCCTTGTTTACCGTGTATGGTATCTCGTTTATAACTATCCTTTCTCCCCTCTTTTCCTTCTCTATGCTAACCCTGGCGCGTATCGTTACCGACCCTCTGCCTTTTATATAAGATTCTATGAGCCTGCCGTCGTAAAATACTATCCCGCCAGTAGGGAAATCGGGCCCCTTCACATAATTAAGAAGCTCCTGTGGCGTTATCTCCATGTTATCCAGATACGCGGCTATTGCACTGCAAACTTCTCTGAGATTGTGCGGCAGTATGTTTGTTGCGACTCCCACCGCTATGCCGGACGAGCCGTTTATCATGAGATTTGGCACCTTCGAAGGCAGCACCACAGGCTCGGTTTCTGTGTTATCGAAGTTCGGCATGAAAGGCACAGATTCCTTGTCCATGTCTACGAGCATCTCCTCGGCTATCTTTCTCAGCCTTACTTCAGTGTACCTCTGTGCGGCGGGCGGATCCCCATCTACAGATCCCATATTGCCCTGGCCTTCTACAAGCATGTGGTTCATGGAAAAGTCCTGCGCCATCCTGACCAGGGTTTCGTAGGCTGCCATATCTCCGTGAGGATGGTACTTTCCTATTACTTCTCCCACTACTCTTGCGCTTTTTTTGGTTTGCTGATCGTGCAGATTGTTGAGCCTGTACATTGCATAAAGTATCCTTCTCTGAGCAGGTTTGAGCCCATCCCTTGCGTCAGGCAGCGCTCTACCTACAATCACGCTCATGGCGTAATCTATGTAGCTTGACTGCATCTCATTCTCAATGGAATTTTCTACAATGTTTTCAGCCATCTGTTTCACACATCAAGGAACGACACTTCTGTCGAGTGTTCTTCGAGGAATTTCCTCCTAGGCACAACATCCATGCCCATCAATATGTTGAATATCGCATCTGCTATCTGGGCGTCCTTTATGCTGATGCGCTTAATGATACGTTTTTGCGGGTCCATGGTGGTCTCCCAAAGCTGCTCCGGATTCATCTCCCCAAGTCCTTTGTACCTCTGTACGTTGCCTTTGCCGTTGTTCTCCTTCATCAAGGCGCTCAATTCGGAATCAGAATAGGCATACTTAACTTCGCGGCCGTGCGAGACCTTGTAAAGCGGGGGCTGCGCAATGTAAATATACCCCCTTTCTATGAGCGGCCTGAGATACCGGTAAAAGAACGTGAGAAGCAGGGTCTTTATGTGGCTGCCGTCAACATCTGCATCAGTAAGCAGTATTATCTTTTTATACCTGAGGTTTTCTATGTTGAAGCCCTCCTTTATCCCTGTGCCGAAAGCAGTTACCATAAGGTGCAGTTCTGCATTGTTGAATATTTTCTCGTCCGTGGCCTTTTCAACATTCAATATTTTTCCTCTAAGAGGGAGTATCGCCTGATAAAATCTATCCCTGCCCTGTTTGCTTGAGCCCGCTGCACTCTCTCCTTCAACTATGAAAATTTCGGCCTTGTCCGGATCAGACTCTGTGCAGTCCGCAAGTTTTCCCGGAAGGACCGCGCCCTCAAAAAGGCTCTTCTTTCTTGTGAGCTCCCTGGCTCTTTTTGCGGCTTCCCGCGCTTCGGCAGCCCTGCTGACTTTCTCTATTACCTTATTGGCTTCTCCGGGATTTTCTTCAAAGTAGTAGGAAAGCGCAGTATAAGCAATGTTCTCCACAACTGACTTTATATTGACATTTCCAAGTTTCTCCTTGGTTTGCCCTTCAAATTCTGGGTTTTGCATCATTACCGCAACCACTGCTATAAGCCCCTCTCTGGTATCTTCTCCCTCTATATTAACAGAAGTTTTTTTCTTAGAATTCTTCTGAACGTAATTTGTAATGGCCCTAGTTAGTGCTCCTCTGAATCCAGTAACATGCGTACCGCCTTCAGGAGTTTTTATTTTGTTGACGAAGGAAAGCAGCTCCTCGTTGTACCCGTCCACATATTGCAGTCCTATGTCTACTTTTATGGAATTGTCACTTTTGGATATTATTATAGGCTTGGAGACATCAGATTTTCCACCCCTGAGGTAATTGATAAAATCAACAATCCCATTTTCAGAATAAAAGTTGGTTTCCTCAGAGCTGTCTTCGCGCAAATCTACAAGCTTTATTTTAAGTCCCGGGCTCAGGAAGGAAAGGTACCTTAGGCGCTCTGTCAACTGTATGGTATCAAACCTGTCTACAGAAAATATTTCGGTGTCAGGCACGAATTTTATCGTAGTTCCCGTTTCGTTGCCGCACGTGCCTATCTCTTCAAGCCCACTAGTTAGAACTCCGCGACTGAAGGTTATCCTATAAACTTTTGAATTGCGTTTTACAATAACCTCCGTATGAGAAGACAGGGCGTTTACTACAGTTAATCCAACGCCGTGAAGCCCGCCAGAAACCTTGTACGCCTTGTTTTCAAATTTTGCTCCCGCATGTATGGAAGTCATTATTACCTCAACAGCAGGCTTGCCCTCCTTCGGCATTATATCTACAGGTATTCCTCTGCCATCATCAGTGACCTCAGCGTAATCAACCCCGTTTTCCCTACCCAGTTTTACCAATATGTTCTTGCAGTATCCTGCCATGGCTTCGTCTACCGAATTGTCAATAACTTCGTATAGCAAGTGTATGAAGCCAGAGCTGCCTGTAGAGCCTATATACATTGCAGGCCTTTTCCTTATGCCCTGGGGGCCGGAGAGCACAATTATGTCTCGGGCACCATAGTTATTTTCATCCATTTTACCAACTAATTTTATAGAATTTAAGATCGCCTTTTTTACTGCGCTTAATAATGTGATTTTATCTTTAAAACCCTTTTGGTATGCTCCAAATAACCACGTCTCTGTCTCCAAATCCAGAAGGGATAAATATTTTGGATGTCAATGCAATATTATGAAAAAACCTGCGCAATTATGGGAGAAATTACAAAGCTCTAAAGTGGTGTGCAACGCATGCGCCAGAAGGTGCCAAATACCCGAGGGCTCAGGCGGATTCTGCTACATACGCAGGAATATCGGCGGAAAGTTATATCTATTAAGCTACGGCATGATATCAGCACTGCAGGTCGACCCTATTGAAAAGAAACCCTTTTATCATTTCATGCCGGGAAGCAGCGTGTTGGGCCTTGGCACTTCCTCCTGCAATTTCGGCTGCCTATTTTGCCAAAACCACAATATATCAAAAGACAGGGAAATCAACGGTGTAGAAATTGCGCCAGTAGAAGCGGTATCTATTGCGATGAAATACGGTGCAGAGGGCATAGCATTTACCTATAACGAACCCACAATATTCATAGAATACGCAATAGATGTGGCAAAGATCGCCCATAAAAACGGAATTTCAACAATGTTTGTGAGCAACGGCTATCTTACCAAAGAATCCATACGGCTGATGAAGGGCAACATAGATGCGGTTGTTGTTGATTTCAAGGGCAACGGCGAAAGAATATTCTCGAACAAATTTGAAGCGATAGCAGATGAAAAGCCAATATTCGATGCTCTTCTTGAACTTAAGGCAGCCGGTATACACGTAGAAATAACAGATCTGATAATACCTAGAGTCGGAGATTCTGAAGAAGCCTGCAGAAAGCTGGCCAGGTGGGTCGTAAGAAATCTAGGTCCGGACATTCCAATGCACTTCAACAGGTTCCACCCTGATTACAAAATGACAGATTACAATGCAACAAGTTTTGATACTTTAAAACGCCATTATGACATAGCAAAGGACGAAGGTGTCAACTTTGCATATATCGGAAATGTGCCTGACACTACGTATTCTAATACGTACTGCCCAAACTGCGGCTCGGAATGCATAGAAAGGGACTATATGCACGTAAGAAAGTGGGCCCTAGCATCTGGAAACACCTGCCCAAACTGCGGCGCATCAATTCCAATAATCGGCAAATACGCAAATAAGCCCCGGCAAGAAACAGTTTCACTTTACTGAACCCTATCAACGGGTATATCCAAGGTCTTCGGCTTTCTTTACCGCCCTCAAATACGAGATTATGCTTATTACTACGACTACAAATATAACTATAAAAAATCCAACGCCCAGATTATGAAGGTTGTGTATCTTGATCGGAGTTATTATTCCAAAACTGAGAATCCCAGGAAATGCAAGTATCAGAGATCCGACAACCGCGAAAGCGATTCCCCCGTAAAGCAAAACATCAGAGCTTATGGTGCGCGATACAAACGCTATTCCTTTGTTCGTTAACTTTTTTACTTTGGTGAGCCACCTGCCGAACACCCCGCCAAATATTATCTGCATTGTCATAGTGCCAAGGCCGAATAAAGCGCCAGGCACCCATCCCCAGAGTGCGTTTGGCATGGCAGGCGAAAGCACCGTATAAATTATGAGCGCAAAGGCACCGAATCCAAAACCTGCAATAAGCCCGTGCAAGAACGCCAAGCGCAGCGGCACGGCCTTCAGTGTAGCATCTGCATCTTTTGATTCCAGCGGGTTGATCTTGTGCTCAAACTCCAGTTTTTCATACTTGCTATTGTGTTTGTGCAGTCCGGTAAAGACTGCCATTTTTTCCTCTATAAAGTGCCAATGTGGATAAATCTTCCTGTTTTTTATGTACATCCCTGCAAGCAGCATAGCTACCCCTACAAAAATGTACGTAACTCCAAACGCTCCGGCAGTTATAAAAATGCCTTCGAGCGCAAAGAAGGCAACCTCAGACATTATCGCCCTCTGTATTGTAAACCCGCTGGAAAATATGAAACCAGCCTTCATTCCACCCTTTGTGCTATAACTTCCTACTGCGTAAGAGAAAGTTATCGGCCAAGTGTGCTCGTCTGGTGTTATTCCGTGTATGAGGCCGAGGATAAATGCTATTACTAATGCGGACAGCAGGTCGACGTTAGTGGGGTTAAACAGGTTTATGTTTAACATACAAAAATCACAAAGTTATTAATTACTTAAAACCGAAAATAAGGTATCATTATTTAGTCCAATCGGGGCCTTTAACATGTTTAAATGGAGAAATATACTTATAATCCTTTTGTTTCTGGGCCTGTTGGTTTCTGTATACTTAACCATAGAGCACTTCCAGCCATCTGTTCTAATATGCCCAAACACCGGGATAATAAGCTGCGCGACTGTTTTAACAAGCAAATATTCAATCATACTCGGAATTCCACTGGAAATAATCGTCCTTGCCTGGTTTATAATCGCAATGCTGATTTCAGTATACGAGCAAAAAATATCAAACAAGGATTTGCTTACAATATGGTTCATGATAGGCTCGGCAGGTGTGCTCTATTCTTTCGCATCGCAATACCTTATAGGTAAAATATGCGTATACTGCATGAGCCTGGATGCAATACTAATACTGTCCTCCGCTATAATATTCTACAATACCATAAAAGTCTGGAATGCAGACAAGCAACCAGCGCAAACAAAATGATGCTATGTACATAAGAGACCCAGTATTTCAGGACATAAAGATCGACGATGTAAAGTCAAAATTGATAGATACCAGGATACTCCAGCGGCTCAAATACATAAAGCAGATGGGGTTCTCATACATAGTCAATATGGGTGCAACTGGCACAAGGTTCGAGCATTCGCTTGGAACAATGAAAGTAACGGACGAGATAGCCAGCAGGATATTTCCTAGCAAGGAGAAAGAAAACGAGGAGCTTGCAATTGTCGGGCTTTTGCACGACATAGGCCACACCCCATTTTCGCACGAGACCGAAGAAACTTTTATAAAAACTCTTCACAAGACTCACGAGCAGATCGGCTATGACCTTCTCAATGGAGAGATAAAGGACATAATAAACGACCACGGACTGTCTTTTAGCAAGATCAGACGGTATTTTCAGGGAAGCGGCAAAGGACAGATAGTTACCGGGCCCCTAGGATCAGACAGAATAGACTACCTGATAAGAGATTCTTACCATACTGGGGTAGCATACGGTGTTATAGACTATACTAAAATAAAAAACGAGATCACCTTTGCAAAAAATAATGTTGCGATATATGCTTCTGGCCTAGAAGGGGCCGAGTCGATGCTCATAGCACGGTATTACATGTACATATCCGTTTATCTTCACAAAACCTCAGAAATCGCGGCTTCGATGTTTAGAAAGGCATTGGAAATGGCCATTGAAAAAGGAGAAATTGACCCAAACAATGCAGCAAGGTACACCGACGACTATGCAATGTATGAACTGCAGAAATTACCGTCTTCATCAGAAATGATAAACAAAATACTAAACAGGCGCATTTTCAAGCTTGTTGCTGAGATTAAGACACAGGACAAAGACGGTATAACGTCTGAAGAAGCTGCCTCTGCGCTCTCAGCCGCCGGTCTTGACGTTAGCGAGTTTACTGTCTTCGAGAACAATCTTAAAGGCGCAAACGACGATATACTTGTTGTAGACCGCCAAAAAAAGAAATTGGGCAATTTAAGTGAAATATCTAAATTATTTAACGTGCTTACAACTTTGGTAAATGAACGGAAGGCAATAGCCGTGGCATGCACAGAAAAAAAGTTCGGCATTGCAAACTCTGCAATTAAAAAGCTATACGGTTAAATATCTAATCTATGGGTCCGTAGCTCAGGTTGGTAGAGCGGCTGGCTCTTAACCAGTAGGTCGTGGGTCCAAATCCCACCGGACCCGTAGGCTACTTTCTTAGGCCTATGCTCTTTACTGTGGGATCTGCTTGCAAAACTATTGGCTCCTCACCACCGCTTTCCATAAAATCTGAGGGTATGCCAACAAGGTCCTTATCGCTTCTTAGTGTGTCTACAATTGCCTCTGCACAGTCCAAGTTTCTGCGAATAAATAGGTCGTAGGCAAATTCAGGCTTTAAAACTTCAAACAAGCCCAAATTATTCCAGCCCGGTCCAGAGTCAGCATTTCCGCTGCCCTTCACCTTTATCTTAAATATCTTGCTGTTTATTCTGTCGTCCTGAGCAAAGCAGACGCCGACAACCTTGGCAAAACTTATTCCACCCGCAATGCCCATCTTAGCAAAATTCAAGTCAGAGTCCAGCATGAAGAGTTCATCGCGTAACTTGCTGTTTTCCAATACTTTTACCGGCAAGACCCTGAAAGAGTTTTTAGCATCGGAAACTATGGGCATCCCGGTCTTGAAGTAGAAGCTCGCCATAATACAATAATCCATGTCAGATTTTTATTGTTTTTGTCCAACTACGCTTAATGGCATTGGCTATGGCTGCATCCAGTCGATCTCATAATACTCGTATTCACTCTTTGGCAGGTCTACCCGTCGCACCTTATAGTAAGTGACCGAGGTTTCGCTGTCGGCTATTGCAATTACGAGCTCAAGCTTTCTCGATTTCGCCTCGTTTATTATTGCGGAAAGCTCGCTTCCGCCTATCCTTTCATTCTCACTCAAGGACAGCATGCCGAACCTCGGAGAGTTTTTTCCGGGAATCTCTATGTCTCCACCACGCCTGTGATAAAGTTCGAAGTCTATTGCAAGCTTTTTCTTTCTTGTCTTTCCAGGTATTGCAAGTATGAAAGTTTTTCTAACTGAGTGGGCAACGCGTATGGCCCGCGCCCATTCCGATATTATGAGCTTGGAGTCCCTGGGAAAAACGTGCAAGACATGCTTTGAATGGATCCATTCATTGTTTTCCTTTATGGGCTTCGCACCAGGAAAATAGATTCTGAAGTTGGTTCCGAACTTAAAACCTGTCTTCACAACGTATCCCTTCGTCCTCCAGTCTTTGTACACGTCGTAAAGCTTCATGATATCTGTCCTTCTCGCACTCGCAATGTTCACAATCTGCGCACGCGTAAAATTCTTGATTGAGATGACGCCCATATCGATCAGAAATAAGGTTTCATAGATATCAAGTTTGTTTAGGTTTCCATGTTCGCTTACCTTGTAGGTCCCGTATTGTCCAAGCCAAAAATTCTCGTACAAATCCTTTCCACTCTCATCATCGTCTATAACCGTTACCATGTCGTCTGGGAAGAAAATGCCGGTAACCGAATACTTTTTCAGGTTTATGGCAGATGACGGATATCTTTTTGCCTGGACATGCTCTTCCTCTCCAAATCGCAATCCAGGGCTCTTTATTATAAGCCCCCTGTCCCTCCAATCCTTAAATGTGAAATATCTCGCCATAAGCTTCTTTCTTTTTATAAACACGCCTGCTATGTCATTAAAAGATACCGGCTTCGAATTCTCGTCAGTGCATGCTGCCTTCCTGACATCTACTAGATACAGGCCCTCCTCGACTTCAAGCATCAGCTTGCCGGCCCTGTACTCGCCAAAATATCCATTTCTAAGTATGTCAATTGTAGACTGGTCGCTGACAGAAATGCGTTTTGCTTTAGTGTTTATATTTAACAACAGCGTCATCAGATCACTTAACTGCAATTTCGAGCGCTTCCATTTCAAGCTCCGTAATCTTGCCAGGAAAAATTAATGTCGTTACGCCATGCCCGAAATTTGCCTTTTTCGCCTCCGTAATGCTAAAAAACTGAACTCTCCTGCTTACCATTCCTATGTCATGCAGTACCAATATACGCGCATTATCATTTATTAAACCTCTTCCGTATTCTGTTTCCGCCATTTCAAGAAGCTCTACTGCATAACTTACGTCTATCGTGCTTTCATGCTCTTTGTCGTAATCTAGGAGTATCAGGCTGTGCAGGCCCCTCTTATAATTTTCATAGATTGTTTCGTAAAATGAAACTGGTTTGTAGTGCTCTGTCCACTTCGGTATGGTGCATATCTGGCCAAATCTGTAAAAATCAAGTCCACTTTCACCTATCGCCGCTGACAGTATCGAAGCGCCATGCACAAGCCCAAAATTGATTCCGAGTTTCCGCGCTTCAATCAGTATAGTCTTATGTGTTGTTGCTATCAGTGGATCTCCACCAACAAGTATGCCTACCTCTTCGTTTTTTGCCTCTGATATGAGTGCCCTCACCTTTTCTTCCATATCCGCCCTGTTTATTATTTTAATGGTCTTGCCAATCTCCTTTGACAGCTCGTCGATTTTACCCCCATCCACTATGCTTGTGTAATTGTCAATGTAAAGAATTCTGCACTTTTTGGCTGTTTCCAAGGCCTCTTTAGTAAGCCCGTATCTGTTCAGACCAGTGCCGATAAGGTACAACATCAAAATTCACACTATAGATTGAAAAGCAAATATTAAATTGTCCAATACTTCTTATTTTTTATAAATTGCCTCTGCGCTTCTATCAAATCCATGTAAAAAAGGCGCTCTTCGCCCCTTAGCATTCTAAGTGCCCTTGCGGCTGTACGCGGACCTATGCCATAGGTTGAGAGTGCAGCAACACCGCGCCAGCCATACGCATTGATAAGGCCAGCCTCACCCATCATCTCTCTAAGCTTCTTTTTCTGAGCGCTGTTGAGTTTCTTGTTTGCACGTTTAAGGTAGCAGAGCTCCGAATAGCCTTCCTGGTCCGTTGCTATCATTGTGCTTCTGCACGAAGGGCATTCTATAAATTTCATCCCCTCCAGCTCACTTGCAGCCCGTTTGAAGGTAAAACCGCAATACGTGCATACAAGCCCAATGCTTTTCGAAGTTATGTACTTTACAAACGAGTTTAACAGCTCGTCGCTGGGCAGCAGCGGCATTATGAGCTCCTTCGTATAGTAAGCCGACTTCAATATTGCGTTTGTTAGGCGGGAAAGCTTTTGAAGCCTAATCCTTTTTATTTTCAGCGCTCCAGACTCTATCTGCTCAAAGAAGTTTATCAGGCCTCCCACGTCAAGATAGTTATCCAATATTTCCCTCTCTGTTTCTCTGTAAACTAAAGTATTTCTGAAGATGCGCATAAGCTGCCTGGCCAAGGACTTAGAAACGCTTGCATCCTTTTCAACAATCCCGAAGAGCTTCGCTATCCCAATAAATTTATACCTAAAGAGATCCGTGTCGCGTATTGCCTCTGCCAAGAGCCCATAAACGTTCTGGCTAGATATGGACCTCAATACCTTTTCAAGGTCAAAGTTTTTTCTTGCCTCGAAAAATATCATGTACGGAGACGATTTTATATTTACCGAGTCACCTACTTCAGTGCCTATGAGGTATCCTAGCAGGCGTGAAAGCGCCTCGTTCGCCAACGTGCCTAAAAACGTATATGCAACCTTATAGTCGTCATATTCTTCTATATTGATCTCCCCGCTTTTTATTTCATAGATTGAAGAGACCTCTGAAACGAAATCCTTCAGCATCGAAAAAGCTGCAGGGTCCATAAACCCTTTGTTTTCTGCTTGTCTAAAATTTTCCAAGTTCCTCATAAAAGCGTCCGCCACCTGCTTGCTCACAGGTATATCCTCTCCAACCCAATCCGGAACCGCAGCCTCAAGGTCAGTAGAGGGCTCTATTGTTATTGTGCCCTCATCTATGCTAATCACTTTCCATGGCAAACCTTTCGTTATGAAAACACTGCCCTCATCTATATTGTTGATTACAAAATTTTCGTCAAGTGTGGAAAGTATCCTATTATTAACCACGCTTTTTACAACAAACCTCTTCGAATCCGGGAGAACGCTAAGGTGTTTGTAATAATAAATTCTAGTGCCTCCCGTTCCGCGCATGACTCCCTCCGAATACCTAAGCAAATGGTTTTTGCTCATAAACTCTACTGCTTCAATGAACGTTTCCATCTTCAAATTCCTGTATGGATAAGCCCTCACTACTGTCTCATAAGCAGCTTCTATCCTGCACTCTCCTTTTTCTAGCGCTATGCCTGCCAACTGATTAACCAAAACGTCAAGCGCGTTATTCTCAACGCCGAACTCCTCTATTTTTCCCGAATTTACATTATCACATATTGACAGCGCCTCTAAAGCATCTGCATTATTCGTGGCTATTATTGCCCCATTGGAAACCCTTCCGGTGCTATGCCCGCTCCTACCTACCCTCTGGACGAGTCTTAGGGCCTGCCTAGGAGATCCGTATTGCACAACAAGGTCTATTTTGCCGACGTCTATTCCCAATTCCAATGAACTCGTAGCTATTATACTTTTTACCTTGCCGCTCTTGAAGTCGTTTTCAACCCTTATCCTTTCATCTTTGTCCAGGGAGCTGTGATGCACCGAAATCCCCCCGAAATCATATACAGAATTTAAATAAACAAGCCTACTTCCAAGGGCCTCTACTATCTGCCTAGTATTCGCGAATATCAAAGTGGACTTTGACTTTTTTACAAGCGCCGCAATCGTCTCAAGTCTTGCCATAGCCTCTTCATCCAGCCCGAACTTTTCTTCGATATCTTTTAATTTTACCTTTTGCTTCTCAGGAAGGTAAACTTCCAGATGCATCTGTTTCCTAGCATCTATAGCCACGATTTCGCACTTCCTGCCCCCACCTAAGAATTTACTCACCACATCAGAATTTCCAACGGTGGCGCTTATTCCTATCCTCTGAAAGTCTCCTGCCATGTCCTTAAGCCTTTCAAGCCCGACAGAGAGCTGGGCGCCTCTCTTATTGTAATATAGTTCGTGTATTTCATCGATTATAACGAATTTTACATTTTTCAGCGCGGCCCCGAGCTTTTTTGTTGGCAGAATGCTCTGAAGCGTTTCCGGAGTGGTTATTAGTATTTGCGGCGGGGCTTTTTCCTGCACGCTTCTGTCCTTCCTTAGCGTATCGCCATGCCTAACAGATATCGTTATGCCAACCCTGCTGCATATCTCCGAAAGCCTTTTTATCATGTCCCTGTTTAGCGCCCGAAGCGGGGTTATGTAAAGCGCCACTATCCCAATTTTTTCTCTGGATTCAATTATGGAATCAAGAACCGGAAGGACCGCCGCTTCTGTCTTTCCGCTTCCTGTAGGGGCAATCAAGAGGCAATTGTTGCCACTTCTAATTACCGGTATCGCATCTTTCTGTATCTGCGTGTAGCTGCCATATTTTTTCAGGAATATATCGTACACGCTCAACAAATCACTGTCACTTACGCATTTTCCTAATCCTGTGCATGGCCAATTCCACAATAGTCGCCATGATTACAATCACTAAAATCGCGATGACTACAAGGTCAGAGTAGGAGACTATCACCACGCTGTAGTTTTCTGTCTGCCTCGTAGAAAAGCTTTCGGACACGCCACTATAGCTGACGTACCCGTGCAGATAGCCGTAAGTCACATTCTCAATTGATAAAGTCCCATTTTTACCTAAATTATAAATTTTCTTCGTTCCGTTGTAAAACTCCACATTTACTGTTGCGTTGATAGGGTTGCCGAAAATTCCATAGGTGTGCAACATAACATTGTAGACAGGCACCTTAAGCACGGTTGTAGAGGGCCCCGTAGCATCATATGTATAGTCCAGGGTTATATTCTGACCGTCAAAGTATACCGAGCTTATGTTGTACGCAACCCCCGAATAGAGAAACGACTCAAGGCCCGACTTCTCGCCATCGATATAAATTACGCTTGCGTTGATCGGTCCGCCGTTGTAGCTTTCCGGAACGAACCTTACGAGATACATTTCCTTGAATTCAGGAATCAAATCTACACTGCGGTTTACAACAAACGAGAAGTTGCGCTTGGTAACACCGTTACTCCATATATAAAAGGAGGTTTTCGAACTGTTGCCCGTCACAATCGGACTGAAATTAAGGTCTATGCTGGCGACGCTGCCATTGTCATACCATCCAAGCCCGCTTATTTTTCCGTATTCTGTGGAACCATTTACAAGATATTGAAGTTTCCAGATCGCACTTATATTCTTTGGAGAATCCATGACAACGGAAGATGAATATCCTTCAGATCCATCGCTCCATCCAGAAAATGCATATCTTTCCACTGGGCTAAAATACTCTGTGCTATTCACAATGTAAAAATGGGCAACGTCGCCTGATTTGTACCATCCGCTTCCCACCGCGCCGGACACATTCGTAGAAACGTTTAGAAAATATTGCATCTGCCAATTTGCTACTTCCGTTATATTGCTGTCCATGCTGATGGTTATGTTTTCAACCGGCCCGGTATACGAGCCTATCCCGCTACCGCTCCAGCCGCTAAAGACGGCCCTTACCCCCCTTGATACATTTACATACTTAACTGCGTGTAGCAGGATGTTGGAATACGGCGAATACTCCCCGCTTTCGTTTGTGCTGGAGTACTCCGAAATAATGTTCAGCCTATACCCTGTGCTCCATAAAAGGGCGTTGTTGTTCGTAGGAAGTCCAGATCCGACTTCAAAGAAATCGGTTTGGTTATTTACCTCCGATACACCATAGTTGTTTGGAAGATTCGTAAGGCTGCCCTTCCCGTATCCCAAATACGAATAGCCCTTTCCGGGAATCCTCGGTCCGCTCTGCGTATAAACAACAATGTTTTTGAATTCGACAGGCTTCATGTAGACCGAATTCGTATTCGCATCAGCATATTCGCCAACTACAGACGGTGAATTCTGGCCCGAATTGGAAGTTTCAAGATTAACGCTGCCTACTGAGACATTGTTTATGTAGAAGTCCCATACGTCGCCGTTGGCCCTGAAGCCGTATTCGTTAAACGTTCCATCCCCTCCTGCGGAATAGTTGCCTCCAATCCTCCCGAAAAATGTTGTGCCAGAATACCCGCTCGGGAAATATTCCCAAAACCAAGAGGCATACCCCTTTTTCAGGTAAACCTTCCCAGTGCACCCACCAACAGTGCAGTTTGTTTGGTAATAGCCGCTGGCATTCGGCACTAGATACCCTATCTGTAAAAATGCGCCGTTGTTTAGGTTTTCTCCAATCCAAAATCCAAAAGATCCAAACGGCACGCTTTGAGGGCTTACAGTTTCTATTGAAACCTGCGCGCCGTTATTATAATTAAGCGAGGACTGCAGCGTTACTCCGCTTTGGAACCAATACTGGGCATTAGAGTAGCCAGGCAGAAATGCTAGAAATGCAACAAGAAAAATTATGAGTGGGATATACGTGCTATGCCCTTTCATAATCAATACCTATGCTATTAAGCCTTTTTATTATTAAATCTCTTTCAGTGCTGTTCATGCTCTTCCACTCTATCACTGCGCAGTCGGGTCTTAGCGTGCTCCTAGAATAAGCCTGCTCAAGCATGTCTACCCTATCGATATAATGCCTGGACATTATATGCGAGAAGCAGTACCTGCCTTCAAGGGCCAATTTTGTAAACTTGCCAGGATAGTGAGATCCGCCAATGCCTATTGCAACCTTTTTGCACTCTGTTGCCGAGCCGGTCACGGCTTCAGATATCGCCTTAGCAACCACGTCTAAAAACTCCCGCCGCGGACTGTTAACCGCGTCTGCCGGGCCCCCAAATTCTATGAAATAAGACGGCTTTTGCAACAAGGGTCCATGATGCGTTGCCTCGTATACCGCACCTATGCCATCCGTGGCGTTGGAGTCGAGCGCCTTCAGCGATTTAGCCATTACGTCTGGTATTGCAAAGCTCAACTCATTAGGTTTTCCGCCAAGTTTAGCAGAGTCAGACCAGTTGCCTTCGGAGTGCACTGTATATGACATTACTCCCTTTTCACTTACGTGCTTGCTCGGGAAGATTATGAAATCGATGTCATCTATGCTGTCAAGGAAATCGCAGTATATTAATGGCCTTTTAATTTCCAGCATATGCGTATTTCCGCTCCTGTAGTGCGCCATGCCCCCTATTTCTCCTTCTTCGCTGAATTCCAGCTCTTCTTTCAATATGCCCGCTACGCCTGAGGAAACCTTGTCATCAATAGAATACGCTATCCAGGGCATTCCATCAATCCACTTATATTCTGATTACCTATATATAATTTTCATTGTACTAAATTATTATGAAATCTCGAATGGCCGGATTTACCCGGAACAGGGAGAATTTTGTATGCGAAAACTGCGGAACCAAAGTGCAGGGCAACGGCTATACGGACCACTGCCCCGAATGCCTTTACGGCAAGCATGTAGACATAGCACCTGGCGACCGCCTTTCCGAATGCAAAGGCACCATGGTCCCAAAATATTCGATATACGAGCGCAACGGCAATTTTAAAATACATTACAAATGCAGAAAGTGCGGAGAAGAAAAGGACGTCAAAGCCTCTCCAGACGACAATAGGGAACTCCTGGAGCGCATAATCGGTTGACAAAATGCTATACAACTACATCGCCATAGTGTTTTTTTCGCTGTTCGCAATATTCATACCCGCCTCCTTCCTGTTTACTTCTTGGCTGCTTAGAGACAAAATACCCAGCAATCCAGTAAAGAATGCACCTTACGAGAGCGGAGAAATACCAATAGGAAACAGCAGGGACATAGACATAGAATACCTGCCATACTTCCTGCTTTTCATACCCTTCGAGATTGTTGCGGTGCTCGCCATAGTCTGGGCATCGCAGGCACACACCATAGGGTTTGATTCCGGATTATACATACTAGGGCTTACTGTAATATCTATGCTGCTCGCATTTGCAGGTTATAGGATAATAAGTGACAAATATGTATGAAGAGCACGATCCCGAAAGATTTGCCAATGCCGAGAAGGAAATGACAAAAATGCTTCAAGACAGCCTGAAGAAGCGCAAAACGCCCACCAATACCATGTTTTTAAGGCTTAGCGACTTCAGCAAAGCGGTTTCCAACGGTGTAGTTAAATGGAGCAGATCAAATTCCATGTGGCCTATGCTTTTCGGCCTCGCCTGCTGCGCCATAGAGCTTATGGACTTTGGTGCGGCAAGGATAGACGCAGAACGCAAGGGATACCTTCTGTTTCGCGGTACGCCCCGCCAATGCGATGTGATGATTGTCGCAGGCTGGGTCACCAAATCGATGGTGCCTAGGGTGAAGCGCCTTTACGAGCAAATGGCTTCGCCAAAATACGTCGTGGCATACGGGGAATGTGCAACGGCAGGAGGGCCATGGTACGAGAGCTACAATATAGTAAAAGGCATTGACCAGGTGCTTCCTGTGGATGTCTACGCGATAGGCTGCCCTCCAAAACCGGAGAACCTTTTCGCCGCGTTAATGAAACTTCAGGAAAAAGTAGGTGGTAAAGTTGCTGGAAGTGAAGAAAGAACAATTGCTGAAAACCCTAGACGAGCTGAAAACGAACGGGTATGATTACCTGAAAGACGTTACTGCGGTGGATTACGTCACCTATCTAGAAGTGGTATACATCCTATACAACATAAAGCTTTCGAGGGAGGAGATCGTAAAAGTGCAGCTCGATCCCAAGAATCCAAAAATACACACGATAATGGATAAATTTCCGGCTGCAGACTGGTACGAGCGTGAAATGTCTGAAATGTTCGGGATAGATATTGTAGGAAGGCGTGCAAAACGCCTTCTGCTTGAGGAATGGAATGGAACCAGCCCCCCGCTCAGGAAAAGCTTTGCGTGGGGCAAGGACTACGCAAAAGAGTGAGAACATGCCTGTAATGAGAATAAACGTAGGGCCGATACACCCAAGCACGCACGGCGTACTGAGGCTGCTGGTTGACGTTGACGGCGATACGATAGAGAATATGACGTGCCATATCGGCTTCCTCCACCGCGGGGTTGAAAAGCTCATGGAGAACAGGATGTATATGCAAAGCCCGTCCTATACAGAAAAACTCGACTACGTAGCCCCGCTCGGCTGGGACGACCTGTATGTGCACACCGTAGAGCTGGCGCTTCAAAAAGAAGTAAAGGAGACTGCCAAGTACGCTAGGGTAATAATAATGGAGTTTCAGAGAATCGCGAGCCACCTATTTTTCATCGGGGCGCTGTGCAACGATATAGGGCAAATGTTCACCATGTTCATGTGGGCCTTCAGGGAAAGGGATGCGGTCCTGAAATTCCTAGAAGACATTTCTGGAAGCAGGATGTTTTATGTAAATATGCGCGTCGGAGGGCTAATGCGCCCGCTCCCGGACGATTTCTATGATAGGGCGTACAAGCTTACTGAATACATAGAGTACAAGGTAAAGGGCTACAAGGACGTAATAGACGATAACAGCATATTCATGGAAAGGACAAAGGGCATAGGCACAATTTCAAAGAAAGAAGCCATAGACTTCGGGCTTTCGGGTCCAAACCTAAGGGCATCCGGAGTGGAATATGACGTGCGCAAGGAATATCCATACTATGCCTACGACAGGCTAAAGTTCAAGGTGCCGACTTCAAACGCAGGCGACGGATATGCAAGATACAAGATGAGGTACGAGGAGATTTTTGAAAGCATAAAGATCATACGACAGGCGCTTGACAAGATGCCCAGAGACAACGACGTAGTCGGGTTGCCCATAAAATTGATAGGCCCCGAGGCAAAGCCGGACATTGTAATAAATCACCATGAGCTTCCAAGAGGCGAAGGGATAATATACATGGTGCCTGACAAGCAAAAGCCGTACAGGATACGCCTGCGATCTCCGGTGTTTATAAGCCTTTCCGCCCTAGAGCACATATGCAAAGGGGCAAAATTTGCCGACCTGTTTTCGATTGCAGGCACGCTAGACGTGGTAATGGCTGAAGTTGACAGGTAATCTTATAATGTTTTATCCCAAAAATACTGAAAGGTGTTAAGATGGACCAGGACCAAGTAGAAAGGCTCACAATAAACTACCAGAGGCTGCAGGACCAGCTACAATCCCTAAACATGCAAAAAGAGCAGATGCTATCCCAGAAAGAAGAGTACAAGATTGCCGAGGAAGAACTGTCAAAAGCCAGTGGCCGCGTTTATGTCTCTGTTGGCGGAGCAATAATCGAGTCGACAAAGGAAGACGCCATAAAGAACGTGAAGGACAAGCAGGAGTTCATAACGATGCGCCTCACTATAATAGAAAAGCAAATAGAAGAATCGTCAAAGAAGGAAGCAGAGATGAAAAGGCAGATAAATGACATTTTAAAAGCCAACAAACCGCAATAATGATGGCATGGAAGAAATAAGCTTTTCAGGCCTCCAGAAGCTTGTAAAAGAATCCAAAGGCATGAAAGCGGCCATTACCTTTCATTCGGTAGCCGATACCGATTCTGTTGCGAGCGCAAATGCGATGGCTACCTACTTCGAAAATTCTACGTTAGTAAACCCGGATTATATAACAAAGAATGCCATGACTCTGTTAAAAAAATACGCCAGCCAAAAGGTTAGGATAGCAGAAAAAATCCCCGAAGACGCGGACATCATAGTGCTGGTGGACGTGAACAATTTCGAGGACTGTGGCAACCTTTCCAAAGAACTCGCAAGCACGGGCAAGAAGATACTTATAATAGACCACCACAGCCCAAAGAAAATAGATAACAAAAACGTAACTGCATTCAACGACGAGTCTTACAACTCGGCATCAAGCATCGTATACGAGCTTCTGGAAAGCATAGGACACAAGATTGACGCTGACACTGCAAAGCTGCTCGCGGCCGGCATAATAGCAGACTCCGCGCAGTTCAAGAATTCAACACCGAGGACGTTCATCGAAATAGGCCAGCTTCTCTCGTTGTCGAATTCCGACTATGCATCGCTTTCAGACGAATTCCACCATGTTCCTTACTATGAGCGTTCGGCCGCAATCGCCGATCTGTTCAAGTCAGAGGTTGTGATAAAAAACAATTTTATTTTTATATACGGCGAGACTGCCACCCATGCAAACGTCCTAGCTGACAAGGCCATAGACATAGGCGCAGACGTATCACTTTTCGTTTCGAAAAAGGAGGACGAAATATCGTTCTCGGCAAGGCTTCGACCCCCTCTTGACAAGCAAACCGGAATCCACCTAGGCGCGATAATGAAAAACCTTGGAACTATAATAGGCGGATCCGGAGGCGGACATCCGTGCGCAGCAGGCGCATACGGGCCCAGGCAGTCCGGGCAGTCGGAATTCATAGAGAAGTTCATGCTCGATGTTCTTGATAAGATAAAAAACGTAAGCGGCGAATAGCTTGAAGATAGCAATAATATCTGATATGCACATAGGCTATGAACGATTCGAATTGGACGCATATGCCCAGGCGAAGGACGCTCTTAGCTTGGCAGCCCAAAAAGCCGACGCCATAATAATACCCGGGGACGTGTTTGACAACAGGAATCCAAAGCCGGATGTCATAGCTTCTGCAATAAACATTTTCAGGGATCTTTCAAAATCTGGATGGAAGGCTCGCGTTTCATCGTTCATCTCATCCCGCGGTGAAGCCTCTTATACTGACGTTCCAATCCTTGCAATACCAGGCACGCACGAGCGTGTGGCAGAAGGAAAAGCGAACGCACTGTCCCTTTTGGGCCTTGCCGGCCTTTTGGTTGACGTAAGCGAGGCAACTGCAACTTTGGAAAAAGACGGCGAAAAGGTAGCTGTGTTCGGCCTAGGCGGGCTTTCAGAGGAGCGTGTCAAGCAGAGGCTGCAGGAGCTCAAGCCCTCTCCAGTACCATCCGCGTTTAACATCTTCATGTTGCATCAGTCCATATACGAGCTGTTGCCATTCGACAATTCATTTATCCGCTTTGAGGACCTGCCGGAAGGGTTCGACCTCTACGTTGACGGTCACATACACAGCAGGTTTGAATCCAAGGTGCACGGCAAGCCGTTCCTTATACCCGGCAGCACGGTAATAACGCAGCTCAAGGAGAACGAGCAGTCCAAGAAGGGCTTTTTCATATACGACACGCTCTCGGGCGTGTACGATTTCATAGAAATAAAGTCCAGGGACTTCGTATTCAGGAAAATGGGCTTTTCCGAGGCCAGGCCTGATGAAATAATGCAAAGATGCGACGAGGAGATAGGCAGGATAGTTTCAAATAATGCAAGCAAGCCTATAATACGCCTTCAGCTCGAAGGCACTATTGAAAAGGGCCGGAGCCCATCTGGTATGGGGTTGAGCTCTCTTGCCCAGAAATACTCAAAGAGTGCGCTCATAGAAATAGATACCTCAAAAATTGTGCCTGCAGGATTGGAGCAGGAGCTGGAAAGCATACGTTCCAGCAAAATAGAGCAAATGCCGATAAAAGAGCTTGGAATGAGCACGCTCAGGGACAAAATGGCATCCCTTGGCATAAAAGGCCTTGACGTAAGCGCGTTATTTGAACTTCTCGACGATTCGTCTACCTCCGCAAAAAGTAAAACTGCGGCAAAAGTGCTAGATTTTCTGGAGCACTATGCGTCGGGCTGACTACTTCTTGCCCTTCCGCTTCTGCTCCTTCTCAGGGTGCTCCTTTTTGCTTATTCCGAGAGTCTTGTCGAGTAGTTCCTTGTTGCCTATGTCTACTTTTTCATTGAGAAACTCAAGGTGCCTGGTATTGCATTTCCTCTCTTTCTGCCTTTTTGAGGTTATTATGGTAACGAATCCATCGTTTCCAACCTTGGTTATGACTGCCCTGCTTCCGGCGTCTCTTCCGTATTTCTTCACACAGACCCTGCCAACTTCTACTATCATATGAGTCACCTAAATAATCATAAGTTCCTAATCTCTTTTGAATGCCATGACTGTAATTATCGAAACGCATTCCTCTATGCTTACCTTTTCCGTGTTTATCGAGATGTCAAACACCTCATGGTCATTGAGCAGGTCGAAGCCATATACCTTTCTTGTGCCCTCGATCGTCGCAATGTCCTTTTCATTTATCTCCTTAAGCGAGGCCTCGTAGTCCTTCCCGTACTTTTCAGACCATCTTCTGGCCCTGGTCTCCAAGCTGGAATCAAGCCAAACCCGCAGCGTGGCGTCCTTTATAAGCCACGGCCCAAGCCATGTGGTGACCACGCAGTTCCTGCCCTCGGCCATCTTTATTATTTCCTTGTCGAAAGCCTTTACAAAATCGTCTTCCAGGCCGTTAATGAAATCCGCGATTTTAGAGTAGTCATTGACATATTCCTTGTAAGACTTCTGGACATGCTCTATGCCGAACCTTTTTGCAATCTCCATTCCGATGGTCGTTTTGCCGCTTCCTGTAAGGCCGGACACGCATATCCTTATCATCTTGTATCACAGATCAGTGCGCCATCAGCTGAAGCACAAAGGCCCTCTGCTTCATCCTTATGTCGTCAAGTTTCATGTCGCCGTTTTCTATCCTGCTTTCAAGCTTTACCACTTCCGCAGTGCATTTTGAGCAAAGGACCCCGCCGAATATCCTGCTCGTCGTCTTTCTGCTCTTTCCGCCACGAGTTCCGATTCCGTTGAGTTCGGCTCCGCATATACCGCATTTCGGCTCAGCGTTCTTTCCGCGCCTGTAATGCGTCACGTTCCTGCCGCTTTTAGTGACCCTCTGCACCTTCTTAAAACTATGCGACCTATATCTTGGTTTGGGCAATATCAACACCTTTAATGAGATTTATCAGGATAAATTTATTAGTATAGCTATATATTAGTGTGGTCGGAATCAGCTGCTTGCCGCCTTTTCCTCTTCCGCTTCAAGCTTGGCCTTTTTCCTATCATAAAGCAGTACTATGACCGAGCTTATGATGCCCATCACGAAAACCACTACAAAAAAGACCTCCAGGTATCCCAATCCCATGAAGAAGTAATTCTTGCTGCCGAACATGGCCGGCAGCACCACGTAATATATGGCCAAAAATATCGGAAGTATTACGAAGGACTTGAACTGGTGCTTGGTCTGCTCCATCATCAATGGATATATCTCCTTCTGCTTGCTTGCAATTACGTCCTGAGCCGCATTGCTCTTTATGAGCTCGCGGAGTTCCTTCGATTTCTCATTCATCTTACGCGTAAGGCTTCGCATCTTCTTCTGATTTATGAGCTTCCTTTGCAGGAATATCGAAAGGCCGACCTCAAGCACAGCTATAAGTATTATAGTTATAAGCACGTCTGTTGGCATAGGTACTTGTATTATGTGTGCTACTACCATTGAAAATCACTAAGTGGCTTCATTTAATATGTCTTCTAAATAATATTTTAATCTTTCTATTGACCTTTCCAACTGTCCTTCCTCATTATGTAGCGAGTATATGGGTATGTTAAGGTACAGGTTGTAGAATGCAAGCATTGACAGGTTTATAATTCTCTGCGCGTCAAGCACATCCGGTTTTTCTATCTCCCTGTTCCTCTTGCCTGCGTCCCTTTCCCTGCGCTGTATTATCTCTTCTGTGGTGGCATCTATATATATGATTCCGGCTAGGTTGCCTATGGATTCAAGGGCCTTTAGGGGAAGCCCGGCTATGAACCTGCCCTTCCTTTCCACGGTTGCGTGCGTGTCTATGATCACATTCGATTTCATTGCCTTTATTTCGTCCAGTGCCTTGTTCCTTATTTCATCTGTTTCAGTCATCTTTATGTATCTCAGCTTGTCACGGTCCTCTATGGGCTTGGCTTGCGAGGCGTATTTTTGCATGAGCGTGCCCAGCGTCACAATACTAAACCCGGATTTGTCCCCTAAGCCATTCAAAATGCTTGTCTTTCCGGCTCCGGGAGAGCCAATAACAAGTACCCTAACGTTTTTCATCGAATCACACGCTTTTTATAAAGTATAAAAATAAAAAGGTAAGCAGAAAGCTAAAAATAAAAAAGAAAAAGAAAGAGCAGGACTTTCAAATCAACTGCTCAGTCCATGCCTTCTCCTGGCATTCCGCCCTGGCCGTAGCCTCCTCCCGGACCAGAGGGTGCGCCGGACCTGCCCTTGGAGCTTATTATATCGTCTATCCTGAGGATGATCTCCGCAGCTTCGCTTGCACTGTACAGCGCCTGCTCCTTCATCTTTGTTGGCTCCAGCACGCCGATCTTTTCCATGTCGGCTACCCTGTTTCCATAAACGTCTACGCCGAAGTACTTGCTCTCCTTCGCCTTGTGCTTGCTTCTCATCTGCACTATTGTGTCTATTGAGTCCATTCCGGCGTTCTCGGCCAGGACCTTCGGTATTATTTCGACCGCATCGGCAAACTTCTGTATGGCAAGCTGCTCCCTTCCGCCTACCTCGCTTGCGTATGCCCTAAGCTCCTCGGCAACGTGGAGTTCTGCGTTTCCGCCTCCAGGTACGTACTTGCCTCCGCTCTCTATAGTAGTTGATACCGCGCCTATGACGTCTTGTATAGAGCGCTCTGCCTCGTCTACTACCTGCTGCGTGCCTCCGCGTATGAATATGGTCACGCTCTTCGGATCCTTGCACTTCTCGACAAAGATCATCTGCTCGCCGCTGATCTTGCGCTCTTCTACAACCCCGGCATATCCGAGGTCCTTGGATGACAGGTCGTCAAGGCTTGTCACTATAGTTGCTCCGGTGGCCCTGGAAAGCTTTTCAACATCGCTTTTCTTTATCCTTCTTGCGGCCATGATGCCCTCCTTTGCAAGATAGTGCTGCGCCACGTCGTCTATGCCTTTCTGCGTAAATACTACTGTTGCGCCGCTCTTCTTTATCTTCTCGACCATCTCCTTAAGCATGCGCTCTTCCTGCTGCAGGAACTGCTGCATCTGCTCCGGAGAGGTTATCTCGATCTTCGCATCGGTCTCGGTCTTTTCTATTTCAAGCGCCACGTCCAGAAGCGCTACCTTGGCGTTGTTTATCAGCTTCGGCATGCCTGGATGAGCCACCTCCTTGTCTATCAGCACGCCGTTTATCAGCTGCGTGTCTGATATGTTGCCTCCGGCCTTCTTCTCTATTTTTATGAAGTCGTGGTCAACGTAGAAGGTGTTGTCCCCCTTCTTGTCCATGACCTGCTTTACCGCCTTTATTATCAGTTTGGCTATCTGGGCCTTTGTAGAGTCGTCGCCTATGTTCTTAGAACCTATCGACACCAGGGCAATCTTCTGAAGTGTAGCCTCGTCGTTAGAGTCTACTGCTTTAGAGTATTTCTCAAGCACTTCGGCAGCCCTTGCCGCTGCAGTCTTGTAGCCCTTTATTATCACTGTCGGGTGTATGCCCTGATCTATAAGGTCTTCCGCGCCCTTGAGCAGGTTGCCTGCAATCACAACCACTGTGGTAGTGCCGTCTCCGACTTCCTTGTCCTGCGTTTTGGCAATATCAACCATTATCTTTGCCACCGGGTGTTCCACGTTCATCTCGTCCATTATGGTGGCTCCGTCGTTGGTTATTACTATGTCGCCAAGGTCGCTCACCAGCATCTTGTCCATGCCCTTCGGCCCGAGCGTTGTCTTTATCGCATTCGCAACCGCGATCGCAACTGCGATGTTGGTCCTCTGCGCGTCTCTTCCAAGAAGTCTTGTAGCCCCTTCAGGTAACAATAAAACCTGTTGTCCATTGAGTTTTGTGTCTGCCATTTATTTCACCTTTTAGTATAAACCCCCGTATTCAGCATGCAATAAGATTCAATAACGTGTATATATCATATACATGTATGCATATATTTTAATGCAGCGCAAAATATAAATAGCTTGCGCACGCGTCATTCAAGCTTTTTAGCTATCTCGCCAAAGGCCTTTCCTATCTCTGGATCCTCGTTTACCGGTATGCTGCCAGAGTCTGAAAGCTCCCTGAATTTGCTAAGGTATGGTATCCTTCCGAGCAGAGGAGCGCCTACTGCCTTTACGAGCTCTTCTGTATTCTTGCTTTCGACTCCTTCAGACATGTTCTCAACCACGCCCAACACCGCAACATTGAGCCTTTTGGCCATCATCCCCGACCTTATAGAGTTGACGCTAGCTATCCTGCTTGGATTGGTGACCAAGACAAATCCGGTAAGGTCCAGAAGCTGCATTATTGAAAGCGGCGCATCAGATGTTCCCGGAGGCAGGTCTATCACAAGGTAGTCCAGGCTGCCCCAGTCTGTATTCTCTAGGAAATCAGAAACCATCTTTGCTATCAGTGGTCCCCTCCATATTATGGGCTTTTTGGTATCGTCGACTATCATGGCTGTCGAGGCTATCTTTATCCCGTCCTTTATTACGGGTTTGAGGGGTAGCGAAGAGGTGTCCATCTTTTCGGAAATCCCTGTAAACATCGTCACGTTCGGGCAGTCTATGTCTGCATCCAGGAGGCCTACTGAATAGCCCATATTTTTGAGCGTGTAGGCCAGATTGACTGCCACCGTAGTCTTGCCAACGCCCCCCTTAGCGCTGTATACACCTATCTTTTTCTTTATCCCGGCGAGCTTATTCTTCAGGTCCTCCCTCTCCTTTATGACCCTAAAAAATGAGGGATGGACGCCCTTGTTTTCTTCCATTTTATCAAGGATTTATTGCATGAAAAGGATAAATAACAGTAAACAAGATGCTTTATATAAAAATACAAAAAAATCCGCAGAATAACGCGTCTATCCCAATGTTTCGGGCATCAAAATAATTGCAAAAGCTTAAATAATATTTCTAATATATCTATTAGATTACCATTGTTCGGGTGTTAATAATGAAGATAAGTGAACTGAAAGCAGGAGCTAGCAACGTCGAAGTCGAGGCAAAAGTGACGCAGAAGGACGAGCCAAGGGAGGTCGTAACCAAGTATGGAAAGAGGCTAAGCGTTGCAAACATAACTCTGAAAGACGATACGGGCTCAATAAGCATGTCGCTCTGGGGCAAGGACATAGACTCAGTGAACGTGGGCGACGTGGTAAAGATAACAAACGGATACGTTAACGAATTCAGGGGCACACCGCAGCTTTCTACAGGCAAATTCGGCAAACTGGAGGTCGTGAGCAAGGGAGAGGGCTCCGAAGAACCGGATGAAGAAGAAAGCTACGATGAAGACAGCGCCGACAGCCCTGCCGACTCAGAAGAATAATCTGTTTTTATATTGCGCTGCTAGATTTTCTTCCAGTACTTTAAGGAGTATATAAGGAATACAAATCCAAGTGCAAGTCCAAACCACAGCGTAGCCATTCTGGTCATTATGGTTATTGCCGAGCTCAACGAGTAGCTAAGGTTGAAAAGGCTGCTTATCAGGGCCACCAGGGTACCATCAGTGACCCCTATGTTTCCAGGTATGGCGGTAACCATCCCGAAAAGCTGCGATGTGGAGTTTATGAATATGCTGCCTATCATGCTCGGCTTAGCCCCGATTGAAAGCAGGGAGAAGTAAAGCGCTGCAGCGTTGAAAAACGCAGCCGGCAAGGTCACCAGCATCGAAACCAAATAGACCACAGGCTTGTTGAGGACGCTTTGCGAGGCAAAGTACTCGTCCCCAAAAAGCGTAAAATTCTTTATAAAGTTCCTTTTTGCAAGAAGCTTCTTCACTATCCTGTAAAACCAGTCGTTCACTATGAAAAGGAACGGAAGTATGAGTATCACGTCCAGTATTATCACATAGATTATGTCCTTGTTGAAAAGTATGGATGCTATAAGTGCAAGCAGCCCAACGCCCAGGAAGTCGGTAAATATGTCTATGGTTACTGTGGGCACTACGTTTGAGAATTTCACCTTGGTGATCCTATTCAGCGTATATGCAGCCAGGACCCTGCCTATCTTGCCCGGTGTTATATTCATAGAATAAAGCGACAGATAGACTATCAGGCTCTTGCCCTTAGGCACCTTCAGCTTAAGCCTCCTAAGGTAGTAGCTCCACTTTATGAATCTCAGCAAGTAGCTTACCAAAACCGATACGAACGCAAGCGAGTATATTAGCAGGTTGGCATGGCCTATGGTATACAGCACCTTGCCCACACCACCGAATATCGCTATTGCCGCAAACACCAGGACGCTGGCTACGAATCCGAGCACTATGAAAAGCGTAACACGGTGTATGAGGTCAACGTATTCTTTCCTGTTTAGCTTGTTAACGTGCGTTATCGAATACCAAAGCGACTTCTTCTGCTTCTTTCCGGCCTTTTTAGCTGCCATATATCCACTTGTCAGGATTTTATTATACTTTCGAATAAAGTTTCATAGCTTTTTGCTATTTTATTCCAGTCGTTCCTTTTGACCACTCTTGCCCTTATGCCTTTTGCCGCCTTCGAGAATTGCCTCCTGTCAGCAATGAATTCGCGTATGCCATTGTATATGTCATCACTGCTCTTTGGCCTGATGTAATGGCCTTCGGGCCCCATCATTTCGGGCATGCCCCCTATACTTGTGGCAAGCGCAGGCGTTTCGCATGCCAGCGCCTCCAGCAGCGCAAGCCCTGCGGGCTCGTAAAGCGAAGGCATTATGAACAGATCCGCGGCATTGTAATAATACGGCATCATTTTTTCCTCTATTCCGCTTAAGATTTCGAACCTCTCCGATATGCCAGAAAGGCGTGCAAAGCGCTCAAGTCTGCCCCTGAGCGGCCCTGCCCCTATTATTATGGAATTGACATCAACGCCCTCTTTCGCGAGCCTGGCAACTGCGTCCAGGAGGAATACCTGCCCCTTCTGCCATGTCAGCCTGCCATTGTTGAGCAGAACAAGACCGCCCCTCATCCTATTGCGCAAATCCCTCACCTTGGCATCGGAAATCTTCCTGAACAGCTTATGGTCGACACCGTTGAATATTACGTGCGATTTGTACCTGAGCCTTGCAGGCACTGTGGTGTCAACTGCGTTTTTGGAAACCGCGGTTATGACATCCGCCTCATTCATGAGCCTTCTTCCCCATGCAACGTCATATGCAAGACCGCCAGCGTCTGTAACTGGCCCTATTCCCTTCGGCAGGGAATTGTGTATCGTCATTGCAAGCTTGCCTCCGGCATTCCTGGCGCTCCTGACAGCATTCCAAAAATAGACATACCTGTTATTTATGTGATAGAGTTGCGCATGCTCGTCTCCTATTGCCTTGGAAACTCCAAGCATCCGCATGAATGGCATGGGAAGCCCCGGAAAGCTGTAATACCTAGTAGCCAGCCTTACGACCTTGATGCCTTTTACCTCGTCCACCGATGCCTTTCCGTCGCGCGCCAGCGAAGCGGATATCACTGTTATGTTGTGCCTTCTTGCCAGCCTGCCGTATATTTCAAGCAGCACCTTCTCAGTCCCTCCCATATATGGATAAAAGAACGGATTCAAAACGCAAATCTCCATCTGGCATTGCACCTGCAGAAGGTTTTACAAAGCATAAAAATTAAGCGTTTGCCGTAGGCCTTGCGATTCACAAGGAGAGTCTTGGCACGATTTTCTTCACAGTCAAATTAAGGCCGCGGTTTATGCCCTGCCTGTTACGGTACACAACATAGAAAATTGCCATACTGAGTGCCATGCCGGCAATTATGTCTGTGAAATAGTGCAGGCCTAGGTAAACCCTGCCAAAAAGCACGACACCGACCCACAGCGCATACGCAATCTGCACATACCTGTACTTTCCCATAAAAAATGTCAGGCCCGTAAGTACGCTTGCGTGGTTGCTGGGGAACGAAAAAGTGGATTCGCAAGCGACGTTGTTTATCCAAGAAAGCTCAGTTACATTGCAAGGCCGCGGTTCTGCGGTCAGCATTTTAATAATGTCAGATACGATGAAGAACAGTATTCCGGCAACAATGAATGAATAAACGTTCATGTCCTTCTTAAAGTAAAGGAATATCACCATTAGGGGTATTACAACTATGAAGGAACTTGCCAGCAGCGTCATTACAACATTGAGCGGTGCGCTTGCCACAAGCTTCACAAGCTTGAACTCAAGCACATTTATTCCTATGTTGTACGCACTTATGAATTCCGCAAGCACAGCATCACTTCCTAAAAAGGTAAAGGTAGTACAAAACCCCAGAAATGGTTTTGTTATCTTTTATCTTTCCCTCCCTTATCATTTTTATTAGATTATTTAATCCTATCTCCTTTGTCTCTATGACTTCATCCGGATCCTTATCAAGCTTCTTGCCATCTTTGTGCAAATCTGTAGCCAGGAAATAATTGCTTATTTGGGCAGAAAGTCCAGGAGTCGGATATACACTGTACATATGCCTGAGATTTCCTGCAAAAAAACCTGTCTCCTCACGCAGTTCTCTTTCTGCTGCTTCACGCGGCGACTCTCCAGGGTCTATGTGCCCGGCAGGGAGCTCGTATATGTATTTCTTCAGGACTGGCCTGTACTGCCGCTCTATGAGTATCTTGTCTCCTCTTAGCAGAGGCAGTACCACAACAACGTCCCTCTCCACCAAACTCAGAACTTTTGCGTCACTGCCATTTATTTTAACATGCTCCTCTTGAAGCTTTATAAATTTGCTGCTGTAAAGTGTCTTCTTCATTTTTTACCACTACGTTAAATTAGCAAAAGGTATATTTAGTTTTTTATTTAATTGATAGTGCCTGGGGGTTGTGGCGTAACCTGGCAGCGCAGCTGGCTCCAGATGTTTATACTGTGTTGAGCCTTATGGCGATGATGAGGATCTGGAAAAACAATAAAATATGAAGTAACCAGCTGGTCCGGGTTCAAATCCCGGCAACCCCACATTTTTTTATTTGTTTTAAATATCATTTTATCACAAAACCAAAATCTTTTAATAAAGTATCCATATCTTTTTTGAGTTCAGAAGCTTTAAGTACTCCGCAATATTTGGCGAAAGTAACGGCAGAATTTGGAATTGTTCCTTAGATGTTTGCATCAATATTTGTTTTTGTTGGTTGGTTGTTTCATCATTGGAAGCTTTGGTCACTAAAGAAAGAGCGACAAGAAAAATAAGTCGAGCATTAGCACCATCATTTAAGGATAATGTTTTATAATTTGGTTTTGAAGTTAAATCTATGGGCCAATCAGGAATGAGTAGAGAAGATAAAGAAGCGGCTCGGGGGATTATAAGCGGGGTTCTGCTTTTAGGTGTAGCTGGGTATGCTTTTTCTAAGGAATGGTAGTTGCCTGACCTGTCGAAATTCATATTTGATTTGCTTCGCGAATAGCAAAAGCCACAAAGGGTTGTGATAATGAAAAACATAAGAATCGTAATTTTCGATATAGACGGCGTTTTGCTTGATGGTGAAGCAAAAGAAAAATACTTTGCAGAAAAGACGCACAAGCTTCTCAGTAAAAACGGATTCAATATAAAAAAATCAGAGTTTGATTCTACATGGAAAGGCCTGTGCACTGTTGCCATACGCAAAGGGCTTTCAATTACCGAGATGCGCCGCATGCTGTTTAGGAAATTCAAAATACCTCAAAGCCTATTGGCTGAATACGAAGAGATAGACAAAAGATCATTGAAATTTGTGAGGCCCACGGAGAATTACATTGGAAAGCAGCTCAAGAAGCTCAAGAAAGACGGCTACATAGTTGCTGCTTTGTCAAACACCTTGTATAGCTCAGATGAGAAAGGCAAAATATTGAAACTTGCAGGGTTGGGCGATACAATTGATAAGATATTTGTGGCTACCGAAATAAGGCACAGAAAGCCTGAAAGCAAAGCGTATTATGCAGTATTAGACTATTTCGGAGTAACGCCACCAGAAGCTATTTTTGTGGGCCACAGTGAGTACGAAATAAAAGGCGCAAAGAAGGTAGGGCTTCATACTATATCATACAAGGGGTACAAAAAAGCTGATTTCTATGCAAGCAAATTCAGTCAGATACCGGAATACATAAAACTTGCCCCGCAGTAAGCATGCACTTGACACTATTCCGGGAGCCATACTGCCTTAGAAAAATTAAACTCCAGGTACGAACAACGGTCTGCCTGCCAGATCTATGCCACTGGCGTCTTTCGTGGCAGACGGGCGTGATTGTAGGCGCAAAATTTGCAATCCCCAACCATAACGCCATTCTGCATCTTACATTAATAAATACCGGAAATCACATATATAACCGGTAAAATGGAAAAGTACCTAGCAAATGCTACTACCAAACCGGCAAACATGCAAAGAAAATCAGAAAGCACCCCAGAAACAGCTACCTATTACCAGGCATGGCGCGTTTCCCTCAATGGCTATCCCCCCTCCGCGGCCTTTTCAAAACCTGGCCATTGGATTCAGTACCACCTGACAAGGGACATGCTTAATGGAATCATATCGGATTGGGATAACGTTGCGTCTTGGGGTCTAAGCAGAACTACAGGAAAAGCAATCCGGCCCGGCAATTATCATCCTGCCGCCAAGAGCAGAAAAAACCCCGCAGCCCCGCTTACCGCATACTTGAGGATTGCAAAGGACGACAGCGGGCCCAAAAACATTTTGTATCACGGCGTAGGCAGGGATGCTGCAGGCGCATCAGCCCTATCGCGCGGCGGCGTAAATACAGTATCTGTATACGATCCATTCCATCCAGATGAAAAGGTCAGGACACTGTGTGCGGGGCCTTTTGACGAGATTCACAGCCATTATACTCTAAACGTAGTAGACAAACCTACCGGAAAGCTCATACTGACCGAATTGCATACGCTTTTGAGAGACGGAGGAACGGCCATAGTGTCGGTAAGGGACGATATATAATCCCTGCGCCGAAAGGCCAGGACAGCATCAAAGCATTTATATCATGCCATAAAATTAATACTGTGGCAGCTGTAAGAAGCGGAATACTGATGTCTGGATACGGATGGATTGGTTCCGGAGTTGTCACACTTTTTACGTGGTACATAATACGGGCGCGCAACATTCCTTCATCAAATCCGGACGGAACGCTCGCACTTGGCATTTTCGTACTAATCCTGGGTGCTCTGATACTATTGTTCAGAAGAAACATAAACTCCCTGATAGACGCCAAGCAAAAAGAAATAGAAGCGAAGAAACATGCCCCAAGCACCGGCGAAGGCGTCCCAAAGCCACCCACTGTACCTCAACAAAGCAAATGACCCTCCTTAGTAGCATATAAATATCTGGTAAATCCATAATATCAAACCACAAGGTGTAAGAATTGGATTCATATAAACGGTTTACCACGCCCGAAAAGCAGGTCCTTGCAGAAAAAATAGACTCCGGATTCGAAAAGATAAAAGAGCAATTTAACCGCGAGGCCGGCAAATTCATCAGGGTTCCTGGCTCCGTGGTAAAAATGCAAACCAGAAATTTCAATTACTTGATAGACCAATCAAAGGGCCAGATAAAGCTTTTTCTGGGCGAGATGATACGGAGCAAAGATCCGATAGCCGACAATCTCATCTCAAAGATGCATGGCATAATTGAACGCGCTTCTGATTCAGAATCCCAGTTCCTCTACTTTACCACCAAGGTATACAAAGAAATAGAGGGTGCAGTATTGGAAGTTATAAAGGAAATGTATTCTATTGGCGGCCAGGTTCGTAAATAGCCGCTACTGCCGCCTGCCTTAAGCCTGCAATCAATTAAAAATATTTGCACATCTAATTATCATGCAGGTGTCTAAATGAGAATTAGTTGGATGATTGGCGGTGCGCAGGGAACAGGCGTAGACACTTCGGCCAACATATTCGGTGCCGCAGTGGCCAAAGCCGGCTACTACTTGTATGGAAGCAGAGAATACTACTCAAACATAAAGGGGAGGCACAGCTACTTCAATGTAACAATTTCTGACAAACCCCAGTCAAGCGTTTCAGAAAAGGTTAACATACTAGTTACTTTCGACAGCGAAACCGTGTTCCAGCATTTCAGAGAGGTAACGGAATTTGTTATATATGACAAAAACATGGAAGCTATAAAGGCCGAGACTGTAAGGTCTATAGAGCCAGAACTGCTATCTGAAATCGTAGCAGAGCTGGAGAAGAAGGGCCTTGGAACCACCGTGGCGGATGCGGTAAAATACATGGAGTCCAATGGAGTCAAGGCAATACCAATTCAATACGGTGAGATAACCGCCAGGATAATGAATGAACTAAAGCTCAACCCAGTCATAGTGGACAGATCAAGAAACATAATCGGCGCTGCAACATCCCTTGCACTGCTGGGCATAAAGAAAGACTATCTGATAGACCAGTTAAAGGCTGCATTTAAAAATGAAACATTCGTGAAGCTAAATACCATGGCTGTTGAGGCCGGGTACGCTCTTGCTCAAAACCATTACAGCCTACCTGAGCTAAAAGTCTCAGGCAATCGTGTCCAAGTCGACGGGACCAACACCTCCGCAATGGGCAAGCTGGCGGCAGGCTTGCGCTTCCAATCATACTATCCCATAACGCCCGCATCTGATGAAAGCGTCTACATAGAAGCAAATCAGATGCTGGATGCGCCTCTGGCTACATCTGAAGAAGCCAAAAAAGTCGGCGTTGCAGTCGTGCAGACTGAGGACGAGCTTGCGGCTATAAATTCAGCGATAGGCGCAGCATTGACTGGTGCCAGGGCTGCCACTGCCACCTCGGGCCCAGGATTTTCCCTCATGTCAGAAGGCATAAGCTGGGCGGGCATGGACGAAGCTCCGGTTACGATAAGCTACTACATGCGCGGAGCGCCAGCTACCGGACTCCCAACCAGGAGCGGCCAGGCAGACCTGAAATTTGCAATAAACGTGGGCCACGGCGAATTCCCAAAGATCGTGATAGCTTCGGGCGATCACCTAGAAGTTTTCCAAGACGCGTTCAACGCGCTAAACTGGGCCGAAGCATACCAATGCCCCGTAATACACATAATAGAAAAAACGCTCGCGAACTCATACTCTATAATAGACGAGGACAAGTTTGATCTTTCAAAAATGGCCATAAGCAGAGGACTGCGCGCAACGAAGCTGGACGGTTACAAAAGGTTCGAAATCACAGAAAACGGCATATCGCCAAGAGCTTTTCTAGACGAGGCGCTCATGTTATATACAGGCGACGAGCATAACGAATACGGTCATATATCAGAGGCATCCCAAAACAGGCTCAAGATGTATGAAAAGAGGCTCAAAAAGCTACAGCAGGCAGCCGATGACATACCTGATGAACTAAAGGCCAATGTGATTGGCAACTCTGATATAGTGCTGCTTACATGGGGTTCTCCAAAGGGTGCAATACTGGATTCGATGGAGGAGCTGGGCAAGGCAGGAATAAACGTTGAAATGGTGCAGGTGAGGCTCTTCAGCCCGTATCCTACAGAATTAATGAAAAAGCTGCTGTCAGGTAAGAAGACCATAATAGCACTTGAGAACAACTACTATGCCCAGGCGGCAGAGGTCCTTGCAGAAAAAACCGGCATAAATCCAACCAACTACATACTCAAATGGACCGGAAGGCCGGTATACAAGGAGGAGCTCATAGACGCGGTTACAAGAATAATAAAAAATAATGAAAAAAAGGTGGTTTTGGATGGAGGTTCATGAAGAGCTTGAGTTTAACGACTGGTGCCCGGGGTGCGGGGACTTCGGTATATTGCGCGCGGAGGAAATGGCACTAAAGGAGCTTTCCCTCACATACAAGAATTCGGTAATAGTCTCAGGCATAGGATGCTCTGGCAAGATACCACATTTCGTAAGCCTTCCCATATCAGGGGTGCATACCCTTCATGGCCGTGCGATGGCATTCGCGCTCGGCATAAAGGTGGCAAACCCAAGCCTCAACGTCATAGTAAACGTGGGTGACGGAGACGGCCTTGGCATAGGTGCAGGCCACTTTGTAAATGCTGGAAGAAGGAACCTTAATCTGACCCTGATAATGCACGACAACGGGGTTTACGGACTCACTAAGGGGCAGGCATCTCCTACGCTAAAGCGCGGCGAAAAGACAAAATCGCTGCCCAAGCCGAACATCAACGACGCCATAAATCCTCTTGCTCTGGCAATCGCCTCTGGCTATACATTTGTTGCAAGGGTGTTCGCATACGACATAGTTCACACAAAAGAGATAATCAAGGAGGCCGTAATGCACAACGGAACCTCATTCGTAGACATACTGCAGCCGTGCCCCACCTACAATGACATAAACACCAACGACTGGTACAAACAAAGGATATACAAAATGGAGGGCTTCGATCCGGAAGTTAAGTCCGAGGACGAAATAACGCAAAAGATGACCCAGGGCAT
Organism: Candidatus Micrarchaeum acidiphilum ARMAN-2; assembly: GCA_009387755.1. Lineage (NCBI taxonomy): Archaea > Nanobdellati > Microcaldota > Candidatus Micrarchaeia > Candidatus Micrarchaeales > Candidatus Micrarchaeaceae > Candidatus Micrarchaeum > Candidatus Micrarchaeum acidiphilum. Next base: position 101,696 of record GG697241.1, on the reverse strand, counting down.
TGCAAAGGCTTATGAATGGGGCGACAAGATACCCGTAGGTATATTCTACAAGAACAGCCTGACTCCGGAATACGGGGACAGACTATCAGAGAACATATCAAACTACAAGAAGCAGTATCCGGCGATGCAGCAAATAGAAGCGAATGGAAAGCCGGTTACGTCAATAGAGAACCTGCTCAAATCAAAAAGAATCTGATCAACTGTCTCCAGCGCCGCAGGCGCAGAAGCCAAACTCGTCTATCCTGCTGTTGCAGGTCGGACACTTAATGTCAAAATACTCTACTTCGTGGTATTTCTTATTGTAAAGGCGCTCATGCGCATCCTTTTCCGTATCCTCATTTTGCTTGCTCATTTAACCACAGCAGTATTGTGCCATTTGAAATATTTATACCTTGCCTTTGGAGTTAAAAACTACGCAAAACTCGCTTAAACAACAGTTTTTATCTTTTTGGTGCAATCATTTAAACGTGTTTGAATGGAGCTTGCGGAAAAATTGTTCGAATACTCGCAGCATATAAGAAAAACAAAAATTGGCAGCTGGTCTGAAGATGTAAAAATGCGCATTGCAGACTACATTTTCGTTGCATACTCTGCAAGAAACGCTCCTCCTGTAAAAATCGCAAAAAAGGTTCTTCTTCCAAGTATTGGCAAGCATAACTCACACATATATTTTACAAATGAGCTGGCCCCGGTAGAAGCTTCAATATTTATAAACGGAACCATGGGCAGGTACCAGGACTACAATGACACCTATCTTTCAAAGGAGGCTATGCATCCGTCCGACAACATAACAGCCGTACTCGCAATTGCAGATTACCTTGGTAGTAAAGGCGTTGAAATAATAAAGGCAGTATACCTTGCATATCAGATTGCATGCTCCTTTGCAGACGCCTTTTCAATCCGTGCGAGAGGCTGGGACCATGTAAACTACATATCAATATCTTCTGCTGCAGCAATGTCCTACCTCTTGGGGCTTAACAGGCAGCAATTCGTAAACGCCATTAGCCTTGCAATAAACAACAACATAAGCATGCGGCAGACGCGTGCAGGAAGGCTCAGCATGTGGAAGGCGTGCACCGTAGGATATGCGATGCGCGACAGTGCATTCGCAACGCTCATGGCCAAAAGCGGTCTAACAGGCCCATCTCCAATATTTGAAGGAGAAATGGGCTTCTTCAATCAAATATCTGGAAAACTCTCGCCAAATCTCTATCCAGACAAAATCAAAAAGACCATGATAAAAGAATTTCCTGTAGAATATCACGCAACCAGCGCCGTAGAAGCGGCACTAAGCCTGCGCAATAAAATATCCGGTGAGATACTTTCTATAGACATTGATACATACAAAGCTGCTTACGAAATAATAACAAAAGGCCCGGAAAAGCTTAGGCCGGCAAACAAGGAGACTGCGGACCACAGCCTTCCGTATATAGTTGCATACACCCTGCTCTACGGTGCCCCAACTACAAATTCTTATTCAATAAATTTCCTCAAGGATAAAAAAATCCTCTCGCTGATAGATATGACAAGCGTCAGGGTATCAAAAGATTTCGATAAATTATACCCGAGGCTAACTCCGGTAAAGATAACTGTAAAGATCAAAAATCATGTTTTTTCAGAAACAGTGAAAGTGCAAAAAGGAAGCCCCATAAAGCCATTCAAATGGGACGACATACTGACTAAGGGTACTGCAATAATTGGCAGCAAGACCAAGGCGGAGAAAATAATAAGCCTTGTCAAATCCCTTGAAAAAAACCAGGCGAAGGATATTTTCGAGTTGATCAAAAATGTCGATACTAAAAGATAACGTGAACAAAGGGCCAGAATATCTTAGGGCAATGATAAAAAGGCGTTGCATATCCATACCGGGGGTGTTTAATGGCATATCGGCTGAAATTGCCGAGCGGCATGGATTCGATGCGGTATACCTTTCTGGCTCTGGCATAGCCGGTGCTGCCGGACTGCCTGATCTGTCGCTGACTACGCTGACCGAAGTGGCCGAAAAAACTGCAGAAATAGCCTCGGTTACCAAACTGCCGATAGTCGTAGACATTGACACCGGCTTCGGAGAAACATTAAACGTGATGCGAACAGTTCGAGCAATGGAAAGGGCCGGAGCCTCTGCAATCCATATAGAAGACCAAGAGCTACCAAAAAAATGTGGCCAACTGTCAGGGAAGAAGCTGGTAACAGAAGAAGAAATGGTAAACAAGATACGGGCTGCGGTAGAAGCTAGAAAAAACGAAAATTTCATTATAATTGCAAGAACTGATTCAAGGGCGCTGGAAGGCGTAGACGGGGCAGTGAGAAGAGCAAATATATACCTGGAGGCGGGCGCAGACGCCATATTTCCAGAGGCTTTGGAAAGCAAGTCTGAATTTGAAAAGTTTGCAAAGACGGTCAAGGCCCCCCTGATGGCCAACATGACGGAATTCGGAAAAAGCCCGCTATTGACGGTCAAGGAACTTGATTCGATTGGATACAAAATGGTAATATTCCCGCTCACCGCATTCAGGGCATCGCTAAAGGCCATGGACTCGGCTTATGGCGCGCTAAAGCGCGAAGGAACTCAAAATAGCTTTATCAAAAACCTCATGACAAGAGAGGAATTTTACGAACTCATAGGATACTACGAATATGAAAAGGAGGACAGTCACATTTACAAATACAAAAAGGTGCCAAAATGACCGAAAGCATAAAGGTTCCAAAAGGCCTTGAAAGGGTTATAGTTGACCAGACAAGCATATCATCGACCGACAGCAAAGGCCATCTCATATACCGCGGGTATTCCGCAACAGACTTAGCTGCACATGCGTCGTTCGAGCAAACTGCATACTTGCTTATAAACGGCAAGCTGCCAAGCAGCGCCCAGCTAACCGAATTTTCCAAGCGCTTAAAAGAAATGTCTAATCTAACCACGCAGCAGGAAGCGCTGGCCGAATTTATAGGCACCACATACCCAGACAACCCAATAATAGACAACCTACGAACAGTAATATCTGGTATCAAGCTCGAATCAAAGGACGAAAGTTCCCAGTTACTTGAGATGGCCGCAAAAATTCCGGGCATAATATCAAAACTGTACTATGGGTCCGCCCAAAGTCCTGCTAAGGGCGGCGCGCAATCCGGCTATGCTGCGACCTTCTACCGCATGATTACTGGAAAATCCGACATATCCCTATCAAAGCACTTCGAAAAGCTACTAATACTGTACATGGAGCACGAATTTAATGCCTCGACGTTTGCACTCAGAGTTACTGCATCTACGCTCGCAGGGCCTAAGCCGTCTTTCACCAGTGCACTAGCCACGCTGAAGGGCCCGCTGCACGGAGGCGCAAATTCAGAAATACTAAACTACCTCCTATCTGTAAAAAGCAGGGACGAAGCCATAAAATACGTCGATTCGAAGCTTGCCAAGAAAGAAAAGATAATGGGATTCGGACACAGGGTTTACAAGGACAAAGATCCAAGAGCCGAATTTGTAAAAGGCCAGATTAGAGAGGTCGCAAAACGAAATGGCATGGAGAAACTCCTTGAGTTTGCAGAGGCAATAGAAGAACGCATGTGGGAGTCGAAAAGGATACCGGCAAACGTGGATTTCTACGCCGCAATCTACCTGTACATGCTCGGAATAAAGGAACCATTTTACCTGCCAATATTTGCAGCGGCCCGCAGCTTCGGATGGAACGCACATTACAAAGAACAGGTTGCAGACAACAAGCTGATAAGACCAGACTCCGAGTATATAGGCCCCAAAAACCTGAAATTCGGACATGACAAGGCATAAATAAACTACTTCGCAATTAAAATGTGTCCAAAACCAAAAGGTTTTCCAAAAGGTATTCAGAACAATCACCCTATACAGTAAAAATAAGTCCTGAAAACGCGCATTTCACATCCAGAGACACAAAAGTAAAAAACCAGGAGGAGGAAGCCGTAAAGATGGCCCTCCTCGACTCCGGAATAAACTCCTACTACGAATATGGAGAATTTGCCCTCCCTAAAAATCACGCCTATCTGCCTGACTTCATAACAGAACTGCGAGTAAACGGAAAGCAGGTCATCCTCGAACCGCACGGCAACGTGACAGGCAAATACCTTGCGAAGCTCAACGATTTTAGGAATATCTACGGCTTCTACGTGGTAATATTTTTGACCAGGGACCCAAAACGCAACATCAGCAATGGTGTAAATCCCAAGAACTATGTAGATGAATTCTGGTCCATGCCCAACCTTACAAATAGAAATGGCGATTTCAAGGTTGCAACAGACATAATAAAAGAAAAAATCAATTTCCTTATAGAAAAAGGCAAGAAATCTGAGGAAGCGGAATGCGCCCGCCTGCTAAGAAAGAAACCTAGCTAGCGCTTGTCGATGCTCAGATACTGCTTGTCAATCTCCCCTTCATAATATTCCAACGGCCTGAAAAGCTTGTTGTTGCGCCAATACTCTATCATGTGCGCACACCAGCCAGGGGCCCTGCTCGCTGCAAACAGCGGGGTAAACAGGTTGCCAGGCACGCCAAGATACGCGTATATCGGTCCGGAAAAGAAGTCCACGTTTGGCCAAATGCCCTTTGTCTCTCCGAGTTTTTCAACCATCATCTTTTCAGCAGCCAAGGCGATTCCGGTAAGGTTCTTCACCTTCCCGTCTGCATGTTCCTGTATCTCAATTAGATGACCTCTTATTATTTTTGCGCGGGGGTCGTAAGTCTTGTATACGCGATGTCCAAAGCCCATTATCCTCTGTTTTCCCGCGAGGGCTTCATCTATGTACCTCTCGGTGTTTTCCGGGGATCCTATAGCATCCATCATCTTCAGTGCAGCTTCATCGGCTCCGCCATGGAGCGGGCCCTTTAAAGTGCTTATCCCAGAAGTGACGGCCGCGTATATGTCTGCAAGGGTGGAACCAGTAACAAGGGTTGAAAATGTCGACGCATTGGAGCTGTGTTCAGCGTGCAGCATCATCATAAGGTCAAGCAGGTCTGCCTTTTCCTGCTCGGGCTTTTTTCCGTTCAGCATGTAAAGGAAATTCTGGGAATGCGACAACGATTTATCCGGCTTGACGTACTGCGCCTTTGACTCCAACCTACCTATGGCCGCAGATATCGAGGAAATCCTAGAAATTATTTTTAGGCTCTTTTCCATGTTGGCCTGTTCTGTATTGTCATTAAGCTTTTCATCAAACCCGGAAAGCGCGGAAAAGGCGGTCCTAAGTATGTCCATCGGACTGGCTTTTCCGACAAGTTCAGATATTATGCCAACTATCTCTTCAGGAAGATCCCTCTCAGCATAAAGCGCTTTTTTGAATTCTTCAAATTCGGCAAGTTTGGGCAGCTTGCCGTTCAAAAGCAGATAACAGACTTCCTCAAATGATGAGTTTTTTGCTATATCTTCTATAGCGTAGCCCCTGTAATAAAGCTTACCATTAATTCCGTCCACTTTGCATATGCTGCTTTTTGCTACGTAGACTCCTTCCAACCCAACAGCTATCTTATCATCAGCGTCCATTATACTACCCTATTTGATTTGCTACATAAATAAATAAAAGTATTAACTACCTACTTTTAGCGCGGTGAGTGTAATGGTTGCTAGCGGAATGGAAAAATACGTAGACACGTTTGAATTAAGACCTGGAAAAACGATTAATTTTTACTCATTAAAGAAACTGCGTGAAGATGGCAACGAAAGGATATCAAAGCTCCCTTTCTCAATAAGAGTAGTTCTGGAATCTCTAGTTAGGAATTTTGACGGCAAACTGATAACAGAAGAAGACGTCAAAGCGCTTTCAGAATGGAACCCTAAGAATCCAGGAGACAGAGACATACCTTTTAAAGTATCCAGAATATTGATGCAAGACTTTACTGGAGTACCTGCGGTAGTGGACTTGGCAGCAATGCGCGAATACCTGGTAAAAATTGGCAAAAAGGATACGCTGATACAGCCAGATGTTCCAGTCGACCTTATAATAGATCACTCCGTGCAGGTTGACGCATTCAACACCGTTAACGCGGTAGAAATAAATCAGGAAAAGGAGATAGAGCGCAACAAGGAAAGATACCTTCTTCTAAAATGGGCAGGACAAGCATTTAACGGATTTAGGGTGTTTCCGCCATCTGCCGGAATCTGCCACCAAATAAACCTGGAATACCTTGCAACTTGCGTTTCGACTTCAAGCGCTGGCGGTCAAACATACGCCTTTCCGGACACCATGGTAGGCACAGACTCCCATACCACTATGGTCAACGGGCTAGGCATCGTGGGCTTCGGGGTTGGCGGTATAGAAGCCGAGGCCGCGCTACTCAACCAGCCTGTTTCGTTTACAACCCCGAATGTTGTTGGGGTTCACTTAAAGGGCAGGCTTAACGACGGAATAACTGCCGCCGACTTTGCACTCACATTAACTAGGCTACTTAGAGAAAAGAATGTCGTCGGCGCGTTCGTAGAGTTCTTCGGAGACGGGCTGAAAAACCTTTCTCTGCAGGACAGAGCAACGCTTTCTAACATGTGCCCTGAATACGGCGCCACCATTGCCATTTTCCCACCAGATGAAGAAACACTGAAATACCTTAAAATGACTGGCAGAAGTCAGGAACAGATCTCACTAATAAGGGAATATTACACCAGGCAGGAAATGTTTAACATAGACTACAGCAAGGTAGAATACAGCGACATACTCGAAGTAGATCTTTCTTCAATAAAGCCGAGCGTATCCGGCCCAAGCCAGCCAAAGCAGCAAATGCCGCTTGAGGAAATAGGAAAAAATTTCATGGAGATATTCGTAGACAAAAAGGAATCAGCCGAAAAACCTACTCTGGATGACACGACAAGATGGTCTGAAGAAAGTGCGAAGGCAAACGGCAAGGTTCAGGAACCCAACACAGAATTAAAAGGTGGCATCAAGTCGGCAAAGATAAAATATGATGACGGTTACGAGGTAACCTTGTCTGATGGAGACATAGTAATATCTTCAATAACAAGCTGCACAAACACGAGCAACCCGTCGGCAATGATAGGCGCCGGGCTACTAGCTAAAAAGGCTGTAGAGCACGGTCTCAAGATAAACAACAGGAAGGTAAAAACAAGCTTTGCTCCGGGCTCGAGGGTCGTATCTGACTATATAAAGAAAGCCGGCCTTGATACCTATCTGGAAAAGCTGGGCTACGGCCTGGTCGGATACGGATGCATAACATGCATAGGCAACAGCGGCCCATTAATCGACAAGCAAAGCGAGACTATAAACGCAAATAACCTTGCAGTAGCATCGGTCCTTTCCGGAAACAGGAATTACGAATCTAGGATAAACAGGGACATACGTGCAAATTACCTAATGTCCCCGCCGCTGCTGATAGCATTTGGAATAGCCGGAACCGTACTAAAGGACCTGACAAAAGAGCCTCTGGCAAAAAACGACAAAGGCGAAGATGTGTACCTAAAGGACATATGGCCAAAACAGGAAGAAATAAACGAGATAGTAGACAAGGTCATAAGCGAATCGATGTATGAAAAGGAATACGGTAATAATATATTCAACGTTAATCCGTATTGGAACGGGCTTACTGCGCCTTCCGGCACCAGCTACAAGTGGGAAGACAAGAGTACATACATACGCCTTCCACCATTCTTTGATGAGCTTGACAGGCCGGAAAAAATAGACTCGATAAATAATGCAACGGTACTTGCAGTCTTTGGCGATTCAATATCTACAGACCACATATCGCCGGCAGGTGCGATAGGGGTTGACAGCCCGGCAGGAAGATACCTGATAAGCTTGGGCGTAGAGCCAAAGGACTTCAACACTTACGGAACCAGAAGAGGCAACCACGAAGTCATGATGCGCGGCACATTTGCAAACAACCGTATAAAGAACCTAATGGTGCCAGGAAAGGAAGGCGGATTTACGGTAGTCTATCCTGAAAATAAGACAACAACAATATACGAAGCCGCTATGGAGTACAAAAAACGCAAAGTCCCGCTAATAGTTATAGCTGGGGCAGAATACGGTTCTGGAAGCTCCAGGGACTGGGCCGCAAAAGGGCCCTCGCTGCTAGGTGTAAAGGCCATAATAGCCAAAAGTTTCGAACGCATCCACCGCAGCAATCTGGTCGGGATGGGTATAGTTCCACTGCAGTTCAAAAGCGGCGAGGACGCCTCAAGCCTCAAAATAGATTACTCAAAGCCGGTATCAGTAGAGTTTACAGATCCTGTAACACCAAGATCAACTGCAAAGATGCACTATTCTAAAATTGGCGGGGGAGATGCCACTACAGATTTGACCATAAGAATTGACAGTCCAATAGAGCTTGAATACGTAAAAAGTGGAGGCATACTAAATTATGTGCTAAAAAATATATTAAGAGATAACTAGGGCAGAGCAGATGTCAGAAACAGATTTCGATATAATAATAGTCGGAGGTGGGATAACCGGCGCAGCGCTGCTATACGTACTCAGCAACTACACAAACATGAAGAAAGTGCTAATAATCGAGAAATATTCAAGGCTCGCTACGCTCAATTCAAACAGCAGGAACAATGCCCAGACGCTGCACTTTGGAGACATAGAAACAAACTACACGCTGGAAAAGTCAAAGGAAACCAAGAAACAGGCGGAGTTGGTGGTGCAGTATTCGAAGCTTATATCAAGGGAGAAGAGGGACACAATCTTTCAGAAATGCCAAAAAATGGTGCTCGGAGTAAACGAAGAAGAAATCGAAACCCTCCACGGAATAAAAGAAAGGCTCAAGGATGTTTTTCCCGGCCTTAGGGGAATAGAAAGGAAAGAACTCGAAAAACTGGAGCCTTACGTGGTAAAAAACAGACCGCAGCGCGAAAAGGTGTTTGCTCTGCTCTCTGACAACGGCTACATGGTTGATTTTGGCAAGCTTACGCAGTCCTATATTGAAAACTCCTTTGGGAAGGACCGGGCCAACACACACATAATATTTGACACAAAGGTTAATGACGTGGTAAAAACCACGGATGGCTATTCAGTAATCACCGACAAACGCTCCTACAAGGCAAAGTTTGTCATATACGCAGCAGGTACCTACAGCCTACTTTTTGCAAAGCGCCTGGGCTATGGAAAAAATCTTTCTATACTTTCTGTAGGTGGAAATTTTTACATAACAAAGAGGCTTCTGAAGGGCAAGGTATACCGCGTGCAGAAGGGCGGGATCCCATTTGCTGCTATACACGGAGATCCAGATATCACAGATCCAAACATAAACAGGTTCGGTCCAACCGTAACTCTGCCGCTAGAGCTCGAGCGCAGGCACAATGACGTTTTGAGTTATCTAAGGACATTCGATTTCGACTTACAGACCACGCAAAGCCTGTTCAAGATACTTTTTAACAAGGACATACTTCGCATAATAAGGAAGAACATGTTTTACAGCGTGCCTGTTTTTGGCGCACACTCATTTTTGAAAAACGAAGCCCAGGTAATAGTGCCTTCGCTAAAGTACAGTGACCTAAAGCTATCAAAAGAGTATGGCGGAATCCGCCCTCAAATAATAGACGAAAAAAAGCGCGCCTTGGTATTAGGCGAATCAAAGCTCATGGGCGATCACATAATCTTCAACATTACACCTTCTCCGGGCGCATCATCAGCCCTTGCAAATGCTCTAAAAGACGTGCTTTACATCGCAAAGGACATGGATCTGGAATTTAACCATGAGAAGTTCGAGAAGAATTTTGGATCTCCTATATCAAAGATGATGTAATGGACTATTTTCTGAAATGCACTGCCTGCAAAAGAAAATTCGGCAAAAAATACAGCATGCAAATCTGCAGTTCATGCGGCTCGCTCCTGGAAGTCGTCTATATAGGCAAAATGGACCTTGGCTTTATGAGAAACCGCGCAGCGCTTCTTCGAGGCATAGGCAGATTTTTAGGCGTGCTTCCGGATGGCAGGTACAGGGACTACTTTGTAGGATCCACTCCGATGGTCCAATCAAAAGAGCCCAAAGACCTTTTCATGAAACTCGAACTTCTAAATCCTACAAATTCATTCAAGGACAGGGGTTCTGTCATAGAAGTAGCAAAGGCAAAGGAATATGGATACTCAGAAGTCGTGTGCGCATCCACTGGAAACATGGCTTATTCTATAGCATACTATTCAAAGCTTTACGGCCTAAAAACCACTGTTTTTATAAGCAGGGCAGCAAATAGAGACAAATTGCTTGATATAAAGGGCACCCACGATGCTAAAATAGTCAGGGTAGATGGCGATTTCACAAAAGCTCAGGGCCTTGCAGAGGGATACGCGCACAAGAATAGTGCATTTCTGGCAGGTGACTACTGCTACAGGAAGGAAGGGCAAAAAATAATCGCTTACGAAGCAGTCCTACAGCTTGGAAATATCAATTCAATAATAGTACCTGTTGGCAATGCGACCCTGATAAGCGGCATTTACAAGGGCTTCCTGGAAATGCTGAAACACAGGATAATAAGGAAATTGCCGCGCATCATTGCCGTGCAGTCCACCGGTTCGAATCCTCTTGCAAGAGCCTTTAACTCAGGCGGCAAAATAACTTACATGAATCCGCATACCAAGGCCGACGCCATAGCTGTAGGAAATCCGACGTTCGGAATCGAGGCGTTAGAAGCGCTGAGCTCTACGGGCGGCATGGCCATATCGGTAACTGACAAAGAAATGGAACGCGCACAAAAACAATTCTATTCTGACTATGGGCTTATTGCAGAATTGGGCGGCGTTGCAAGTCTCGCAGCACTTTCAAAAATTAAGAAATTGGGCAGATCGGTTGCAATAATAAGCGGAGGTAATGTTTAATGCAGGAAGAAAAGGACGTCGTACCGCAGTGGATTACTGCGCATGATCTGCTGATAAGGCTAAAGGATGAACTAATCGGCAAAGCCATAGCCCTTCTGCACAAAGAGGAAAGCGAAGGCAGGATAAAGATAAGCGGCACGCTGATGAGTACGCCAGATAAGAACTCCGAGAATGAAAACGACATGTTTATACTGAACAACATAACAGCAAAAATAGATGAAATGCATGTGCAATACGAAAGCTACCTGAGCTCAAACTCGGAAAAAGACCCAGCACTGATAAAGCGCATAGAAGATCTGAAGAAGTTTCTCATGGCTATGGACAGCATAAACATACTTGTCGAATACAGCAAGGCCATGGATCCATGGATTGATGAGGCTGCATTAGAAATAAAGTCGGAAAGTGCTGCACAGATAATTGCAGATACCGCATCTAGAAATCCAGACAGAGTCGAAATTTTAAACTACATATGTAAAAACAGCTACTTCCGTAACGAAGTCTTAAGCAAGGCAGAGCTTGAAATAGTCGAGTCTGCTGCCAGGATAATCTTGGCGCATTCAAATAAAATTGGATAGCAATGCAAGCGGTTGCTAGGCCCTTATCACCGTGCAGTTTTTTCCGTTCAAAACATCTTCAATCCTGTCGAGATTTCCAACCTTTGCTACTTTGCCTCCTCTCTTTACGAAATCCACACAGGCCATTACCTTCGGTCTTATATTTCCCTCCTGTAGGGACGGTATCAATTTCTCCATAGTCGCGACTGTTGCGTTTTTTATGGCGGATTTAGGGTCTTTGATGTTTTTATAAACATAATTTACATCAGTCAGTATATTTAGTGACTCCGCTCCGACTGCGCTTGCAAGCAGACCGCTTGTGGCGTCCTTGTCTATGACACATGCGATTCCGATATATTCGTTGCCAGACCTGTATACTGGTACACCGCCACCTCCCCCAGCTACTACAACAAATCCCTCCTTCAAAAGTGATTTTATGGCCTCCAATTCTACTATTCCGACCGGTTTCGGGGAAGACACGACCTTCCTATAACTGTTCCCAAACTTGGCATATTCAAATCTTTCTATTCTCAATTCCTTCTCCAATTCAGAATAGGAATAAAAAGGGCCTACTGGTTTGGTCGGCTTTTCGAATGCGGGATCGCGCCGGTCTACTATGGTGTGGGTTAAAACGCAAACAGCCTCTTTTTTCATTCCGCGCGCCTTAAATTCAGAATTAAGCGAACGCACTATCAGAGATCCTATAAATCCTTCTGTCTCAGCATTTATGGCGTCCATGGGAAGTCTTGGCACTTCTGCAGACGCATATTCATTTTTCAAAATTTCATCGCCCACCTGCGGTCCATTACCATGTGTAACTAATGCGCTCTCTAAAATCCCACTGGAGAGGAGTTCCGCTATCGATTTCGAAGTTGCTTTGACGTTACTGTTTTGATTCTCAAAGGTACGGGGCTCATTTTCTTTCAGTATCGCATTTCCACCAAGCGCCAATACATCTATTCCCATATTACTACTTTGCACTAAAATTTTAAATGTATGTTGTTATTTATACTAGTGATAGCCACTAATGCTGCGCCTAACGAAGCAGACAAACGGTGCAGGCATGCTCTGGTACATAAAATTAAAATAGTGCATCATAATGGGAAAAGCAGGCAACGCTATTGAAAAGCTGGTGGCTGGAAGATGGATTGCCGGCGCAAACGACAGGGACGCAATTGCAGTAGCCAAATACTTCAACTCAAAAAAAATCCGCGCGCTGATAAATTTTTTGGGTGAAGCGTATACAAAGGAAGAAGACATAGCGAAAACCATAGACATATACCTGCGTCTTATACGCTATATAGAAAATGAAAAAGTAATCGCCGATATAACTGTAAAGCCGACCCAGCTTGGTCTTCTAATAAGCAACGACGAATTTGTAAAAAATTATAAAAAAATAATAAATGCGGCAAGGGGCTCAAAAGTATTCACCTGGATGGACATGGAAGAGGCTGAATACGTTGACGACGCGCTGTCAGCATACGAAGAAGAAGTTGACAATGGAATGGTCGGCATATGTATACAGTCGTACCTTAAACGTAGTATAGACGATCTGAGGAAGCTCACAAAGCGGGATGCCGTGATCCGCCTGGTAAAAGGTGCATACTCCGCAAGCAAAAACAAGAGCTTTCAAACAAGGAGCGAAACAACGGACAACTACTACAAGTTGATGAACTTTCTATTCGAAAACGGCAAAAGCTTTACCATAGCGACGCACGACTTAGATATAATACATGAGGCAATAAAGCTCAACAAAAACAGCAAAAAGGATGTGACATTTGCCATGCTGAAAGGCATACGCAACAAGCTCGCGGTTCAGCTTGCCGAAAAAGAAAAGGTTTCAATATACGTGCCGTTTGGCGAAGAATGGATACCGTATTCATACAGAAGATTAAAAGAAGCCGGTCATCTAAAACTTATAATCAGGTCTCTGTTTGAAAGCCAGAGCATATAGGTGGTTTATGTATGGAGGAAAATGGCAGGAACAAGGCACTTAAGGCTAAGAAAAATGATAATTTTTCAGACTGGTACACTGAAGTTCTTATAACTTCAGAGTTTGTAGACTACAGCGCCGTTTCCGGAGTAATAGTATTCAGGCCGGATGGCTATTTCGTATGGGATGCAATAAGAAATGCAACAAACGAACTGTTTATCAAGGCAGGTATACAGAACGCATATTTTCCGCTTTTTATACCGGAAAAATTCCTCGAAAAGGAAAAAGAGCATGTAAAGGGCTTTACTCCAGAGGTAGCTTGGGTCACGCACGCGGGGGATTCCAAACTAGATGAGAGGCTTGCGGTAAGGCCCACTTCAGAAACCATAATGTACGACAGCTATTCAAAGTGGATTCGATCGTGGAGAGACCTTCCCCTAAGGTTGAACCAGTGGAATAATGTCGTAAGGTGGGAATTCAAGCATCCAACTCCATTCTTGAGAAGCAGAGAATTCCTGTGGAACGAGGGGCACACCGCATTTGCAACGCAGGCTGAAGCAGACGCTGAAAGAGATGTAATCCTTGGCATATATGAAAAGGTCCTGGAAGAGTATCTGGCGCTTCCTGGAATAAAAGGCAGAAAGACTAATTACGAGAAATTTGCAGGGGCCCTAAGGAGCTATAGTATAGAGCATCTGATGCCGGACGGAAAGGCAATTCAGGGTCCGGACTTCCATAGCGACGGCCAGAATTTTTCAAAGGCCTTTGAAATAAAGTTCCTGGACAAGCGGGGCAAAATGGAATATGTGTATCAAAACACGTTTGCAATCTCAACCAGGGAACTTGGCGTGCTGGTGGCTACACACTCTGACGACAAGGGACTCATAATACCTCCAAAACTGGCAAGAATCCAGGTCGTAATAGTGCCTATCTACAAAACAGAAAACAGGGACAGTATAATCGACTACTGCAAGAAGATCAAAAAGGAGCTCGAAGATTCGTTCAGGGTATTTCTGGACGATTCTGATGCATATTCGCCCGGTTGGAAATTCAACGAATGGGAGCTAAAAGGTGTTCCTGTAAGGATAGAAATAGGGGAAAAGGAAACAAAGCTTGACGAGGCCACGCTGTTCAGAAGGGATACACTTGCAAAATCCAAAGCAAAGGCGTCGCAAATAAAGGCCAGTGTAGAGTCAATTATGAAAGATATACATTCGAACCTGTACAAAAAGGCATTAAATTTCCTAAGCGCGCATATATACCATGTAGACACATACGAAGAACTGAAAAAAATGGCGGGAAAGGGCTTCGTGCAAGCGCCATTTTGCGAATCTGAGGAATGCGAATTGAAGATAAAGGACGAAACCGGAATGAAGACCTCGAACATACCCTTTTCAGCAAATCCTCCACAAGGCATAAAGGGCAAAAAATGCGTATACTGCGGCAAAGAGGCAACTGTCATAGTGAACTTTGCTAAATCCTACTGAACTGGTTCGCGGCTGCAGCCCCGTCATCTAGTGGCCAAGGATGGTGGGCTTTGGACCCACCTACGTCGGTTCGAATCCGGCCGGGGCTAATCTTTATAAAATTACGCCAACGGTCAGAAGGGATCCTAAAAGCGCAACAAAGTAAGTTATTCTCTTAGCCGAGTCCGGTGCATCAAGCATACCTGTCATGCGTATAGCATACGGCATACTTATAAAAATCACCAAGGAATACAACGGTACCAATCCAGACAGATAAAAAAGGGCGACCAAAACATATATTGAAGCCAGCATGCTATAAAAAATCCTGCGCGCCATCAGCTTTCCTATTTTAACTGCGAACGTAGACAGTCCGGCCTTCGAGTCTGCGCCAATGTCCCTTATATTGTTGGCTAGCATCACTAACGCCACCGAAATCCCTATGGGGATTGACAATGCCAGCGCACTGTACGAAAAGCTGCCGGTCACTACTAAATATGCAGTTACCGTTGCCATTGGTCCGTATATAATAAACATGAGCAGCTCGCCAAGCCCTGCAGACTTGATATTGTGCTTGCCTGCTGTATAAAATATTGCAGCTAAGGCCCCTGCCACAATCATCAAGGCCACGTATGCCCCTCTCAAAAAGACAATGTACGATCCGCACGCGCTTGCTATCAGGAACAACAAAATTGAAACCGTCACAAGCTGCTTTTCTGTTGCTATTCCGTATACCAGCGGATGCATCCGGCTTGCAATCGCGATATCCTCCTTCTTGTCCGTCCCGTGCCTAAAGCCAAATATGTCATTAACGACATTTGCAAAAAATGTCGCCGCAACAATTCCTATTACCATCAGCAAATAAAGCAGAACATTAAAACGGGAACCTGCAAGCGCCGCCCCGACCGTTATTGGAACTACTGCATCTATAAAGGACCAAAACCTTAGAATGCCCATCCACTTTTTAACGTTTAACATCGGAAAACCCGGTTATGGCGGAGAGGCAAGGTGCGCAACTATGCCTGCCGAGCCTATGAACAAGGCAATGAAAGCAATAAGTATAAACATGATTGCTAAAAGGTAATACGCCGTCCTTCCATTCTTACTCTTGGTGTCCAAATATACGAGCGGCGAAGCCACAGCAGCTATTGCCGAAAGCAAATAGAGGCCGAATGCCGGCAAGAAATCCACACCCTTTTCAAGATTAAAGGCAACCATGCCGTAGGTCTCCGCAAACAGATAAATCCCAAGGAAAACTCCGAGCATCGACAAAATCTTAATGTCAAAGCCTTTGTAAAGCATGAAGCTTCCGGCTAGCAATATCATTCCCAAAAAGAGCAGCGGGTCCCCGAAAAGCATGTTATACGGTCCGGGCAGCGGCCAAAAGAAAGACATGTAGAATCCGCTTATAAAATCAAACAATGCAAGCATAAAGCCAGCAGGCGCAAGGTCTGCAAAATCCTTTTTGCCCCTGATCGTTCCAACCAAAAAATAAGCAATCATTGCCGAGCTGGCTGCAAGTGCCAGCAACATTACAGTGAGCGAATCAACGTACATCTGAATGGCCAATCAAATCATCAAAATAAAAAGCTAAATATATTTGCAATTCTGGTCAGTCACCGATTCATCGAAGACATGTTAAGCAGAATGCAGGGGGTGAGATTTGAACTCACGAAGGCGCTAGGCCACAGGATCTTAAGTCCTGCGCGTTTTTCTGTGGCTAGGCAAGCCTGACCAGACTCTGCCACCCCTGCATGGAATATCAAGATTATGCGTACATCGATGGCCCGGTCGCGTCTGTTACCTTTTTCAGCGTCTCGTGGGTCTCTTTGTTCTTCTTTATCAAATCTCTTATCTTTGCCTCTACGCTTTGCGCCTCCTTTTCAAGATCGGCGATGTCGATATCAAGATGCAGAAGCTTGTTTATGGCCGTTATTGCAACTTCCGCATATTTTGGATCTATTATTTCCGGATTTACCGGGACCAGCAATGTCAGGTCGTTAGTCCCGTTGACCACCGAATTGCTCAAAAGCAAAGCGCTGATTCCAGAAGCGACGCCCTCGTTTATGCTCTCTATTCCTGCCTTCTCTATTTCCTTGGTAAGGCTATCGCTCGAAGCTATGCCAAATATAAGGTTCTTGTCTTTTTCATTGCTGTTTGTAACATCCTTTGGATAAGGCGTCCCCCCTATTGATATAATCCTGTCCAGCTTGTTTGCAACCACGAACTTGCTAATGCTCTCCGATAGCTCAAAGACTAGGTCAACAGGTATGGAAAACTCCGCAAATATAAACACAAACTTGTCTTTCTTCGATACGTAGAGTCTGACTGGCGGCATAGGCTTTCCCTTGTGTATCGACACCAAAGGTGGAAACTTGTCGCTTTCGATATAACCGCAATAGTCTACATTGAGTTTATCTACCATGTAGCTTATGGCCATTGGCCCGACCAGCCCTATTCCCGGAAATCCCTCGATAAGCGTATAACCCTCCAAATCAATTTTCTTGATAAGCTTTATCTCTATCATGTTACCACAAACCATTTTATCTGCTAATTATTTTAATAGGTACAATTTTTAATCGTTTAGTAAAGTCGTAAAAATTTAAATTTGCACCCATAATTTATTGACGAGCTATCGACGATAGTTATTTAAACTTAACTATATCATTAATACTGGTGACTTTAATGGCACAAAAAATAGGAAGCGAAAAGATAGACAGAGAAGATGGCTATCTCTATTACCTTGGAAAGGATGGATTCGTATGGCGCACTCCAATGAAAACAAATCCAAGAGGCAGAAAAGCCAAAGTTGGAAATGAGAGAGTTTCAAGAGAAGAGGGATACCTGTACTTCATAGACAACAATGGATACATAGCAAGGACAAAGATGAACAGGGGCGGAAGGGCGAGAGGCTCAAAATCATCAAGAAAGGCTTCAAAGAAGAGCAGCAGGTCCAGAAGCGCAAGCTCAAAGAAGAGGAGAAGGTAAATACCATTTTGGATTTAGTCTATTTTTATTTTCATTCTTTTTCTTAAATTACTATTCTTTACAAAGCCTGCCTCAGCTTCTATTATATACTTGGACTCGGTTTCTGGATAATAAGTCTTACAGATTATTTTGCTGCACGGCTTCAAGTTTTGTGCGTAGTCTACAACATTAAATTCATCGTCAATCCAAACGACGTCTATACTGAATCTCATATTTTTCATCCATATCCCATACCTTCCCGGCCTGCCAAAAATGAAGAGCATGCACTCCCTGCTGGAAAGCCTGTCCCTGAACATGAGCCCTATCATCCGCTTCAAGAAGCTGTCGGCAACCAGTGCGTCAAGTCTCAAACGCCCCAGTGCCACATTAGCCTTTCTATACCTAAGCCTTTTCTGGATCGCTTCGAACAGCACTAAAGCACTTCATTTTACTACAGCCACACTCTGCTCGCGCAGAAACTGCTGCAGGTAATTCCTGCTCCCGGTGCCCTTCCCGGTAAGCCCGCTGCCCTTCCAGCCAACAAACGTATGTGCTCCCACTATGGCACCCGTTGTTGCGCTTATCCTCCTATTTACATAAACAACGCCGGCTTCTATGCTATCGATAAACTTGCCTATTTCTTTTTTGTTTTTGCTGTACAGCCCGGCTGTCAATCCGTATTCAACATCGTTCGCTTTATACAGGGCATCATCAAAGTCCTTGTAGTAGTCTATGGCTAGAATCGGAACGAAAAGCTCCTTGTGCATTATCTCATTTTCATGCTTGATTTCCAAGATTGTCGGCTCAACATAAAATCCATTAAGCCCAACATCTGCCCTTTTCCCGCCATATATTAGATTTCCGGCAGCCTTGCCCTTTTCAACGTACTCTACATATCTTCTGTATGCGGATTCGCTTATCAGCGGTCCAACATAATTTTCCTTTTCAAGCGGGTTTCCTATCTTCAGCGTGCGAGTTTTTTCCATGAGCGCACTTATGAATTTCTCCTTTATCGATTCATTTACGTATACTCTGGAGAGCGCGCTGCACTTCTGCCCTGCGAAGCCAAAGGCGGCGCTGACGATTCCGTCAACAGCATCAGCGATGTCAGCATATTTAGATACGATGGTAGGGTTCTTGCCGCCCATTTCGACTATGAAAACTTTCTGTTTCCCGCTGCTATATGTTTTGGCGACCATTTCAAGGCCTGTTGACTTTGAGCCAGTAAACACGATTCCAGACACAGAGTCGCTTGTAACTATCTCATCTCCTACCTCAGAACCAGGCCCAGTTACATAGTTGAATACTCCTTTGGGCACCCCTGCCCTAGTGAATATCTCATATATTTTTAGGCCAGTAAGCATCGACATGTTGTCTGTAGAAGAAGGCTTGAACACAACCGTATTGCCTGTTATGAGCGCACCCGTGCTCATCCCGACGGATATTGAAATAGGAAAATTGAACGGCGCGATGACACCAAAAACCCCGTACGGCTTCATGTATATAGTTATCTTTTCCTCACTTCCAGGCGCGCCCTGAAATCCCGAATTTACCCTGGCGCTGCTTTGTCTGATTACTGTCTTCCTAAGGTAACCTTTGTTATTCTGCATCTCATTTGCATAATAATTGAGGAAATCTATGGCTTCGTCAACTTCGCCTATTGATTCGTATCTGGATTTACCATTTTCATAGCTCAAAATCGCAGCCACTGTAAACTTTTCTGCAGAAAAGATCTCCGCAGCCTTCTTAAAGATTTCAACACGTTTCCTATAGTCCAAAGCGGCCCAATCCCTAAATGCATTTTTTGCAGCATTTATTGCCTCTCTGGCATGTGATCTAAGGCCTTTCTGAAAATATCCGATTACAATATCCTTATTTATTGGGGAGCGCTCCTCCAGCTGTTCCTGCGCAAAAACCTCGCTTCCACCGATATACATTGGATACTTCTTGCCAAAGCCCTTTTTAACCTCTTCAACGGCCTTATCAAAAAGCCTGTCAAATTCAGCTTCCTTTCCCCCTTCAAGAAATTTCTTATAAGTCGATTCGTTATTAAATTCCAGTTTTGCCATATGCGCCACCCAAACCGCTAAAAACACAAACCCACAAGATTTTATCTGTTTAAATCGATAAAATCCAAATAAACACCAACTTATCAAGCGAAGCTCCAAAGTACTCTCAAATAAAGATAAACTATAGCAAGTTAAAACCTATACCTAATTACATTTGTAAAATTTAAGCAACTGCCTTGCCTCTATCCCATTATGCCATCCATAATTTCACCTAAATTAATTTTGTAATAGCAGTTTTTTAATTGTTACGTTAAATTTAACACCTGCAAAAATTACCTTTGGTTCTGCTTTGGCGGCATAACCCTTAAATATGTTGGATTTATAACTCAGTTATAAAACCGTGGTCTAATGCCAAATAATAACAGCGAAGTCGTCCAGGCCGAGAGCGAATACATGCAGAAATACGGCTTCAATGAAAAAACAGTATATTCAGAGAGCAAAAAGGGCCTATCAGAGGACACTGTACGATTCATATCAAAAATCAAGAGCGAGCCCAAATGGATGCTGGAAAAAAGGCTTCTGGGGCTTAAAATATTCAATGAAAAGCCAGTACCAAAATGGGGGCCAGACCTAAGCGACATAAACTATGCGGATATATACTATTACCTGAAACCCAAGGCAGACAAAAGTTCAAACTGGGATTCGCTTCCAGAAGACATAAAAAGGACATTTGACAAGCTGGGCGTGCCAGAGGCCGAGAAAAAGTTTTTTGCCGGAGCCGAAGCCCAGTATGATTCAGAAGTTGTATACCACCATATGAAGGAGGAACTAGAAGCACAAGGTATAATATTCACAGATACCGACTCCGCGCTTAAAAAGTACCCCGAAATAATGGAGAAATATTTCGGCACTATAATACCACCAACAGATAACAAGTATGCAGCGCTAAACACTGCAGTGTGGAGCGGCGGATCATTCATATACGTTCCAAAGAACGTCAAGGTTTCAATGCCATTGCAGGCTTATTTCAGAATAAATGCGGAAAAGGCAGGGCAGTTCGAAAGGACGCTCATAATAGCAGATGAAGGTGCTGATGTTACATATATAGAGGGCTGCACCGCACCGATATACATAAGCTCCTCGCTGCATTCTGCTGTCGTAGAGCTAATAGCGCATAAAAACGCCCACATACGCTATGTCACAATTCAGAACTGGTCTAAAAACGTGTACAATTTGGTCACGCAAAGGGCCTTTGCGTATGAGAATGCCCATGTCGAGTGGATAGATGCAAACATAGGCAGCAGGGTAAATATGAAATACCCAAGCGTATTCCTCAAAGAGCGCGGCGCGAAGGGCGACGTACTATCAATAGCGGTTGCTGGGGAGGGTCAAACTCAAGATTCCGGCGGCAAGATATACCACCTTGCCCCTGATACCACCTCACAGATAATATCAAAAAGCATATCAAAGGGAACTGGCGTAGCCTCATATAGAGGCCTAATACACATAGACAAAAAAGCTAAGAATTCAAAATCCGGAGTAAAGTGCGACGCCTTGCTGTTGGACAAAATCGCAAAGACAAACACGTATCCTTACAATGAAATATACGCAGACGACGCCTTGGTAAGCCACGAAGCCAGCATAGGCATGCTGGGCGAGGAGGAGATGTTCTATCTTCGGAGCAGGGGGCTAAAGGAAGATGACGCAATAGCCACAATAGTACTCGGCTTCATAAAGCCTCTGGTCGACGTTCTGCCGCTTGAATACTCCCTGGAGCTTAAAAGGCTCATAAAACTAGATACGTCCAACTCTGTAGGATAGCGCGGTGATTAAGTGGATCAATCTCTTGATTTTAGCGGTGCTAAAGGCCAGACCTATGCTGCAAACCCCTTCGAGAAAAACGAGCTGTACAAAAAATACTACCTCAAAATAGATCCCTCTGAGTTTGACCTGACTCATACTAGGCCTGCCGACAAGGCATGCGAAGAAAAGGTCAATGCGCTTTCAAAAGAACTGAGGATAAGATTCGACCTTGTAATATACAACGGAATCGCCTTTCCACCGACAAATCAAAACATAAGCGTTATCCATTCAAAATCCGCCACAGCACACGAGATGGATCTATTAAAATGCAATGACGAGCAGGACAAGCTTGCGGAGTTCGCCAGCAGTAATTTTAGGGACGGCATAATTATAAGCTCAAGCAAAGATAAGGCAGAGACCATAAACATATTCGTTATGAACGATTCAAACGCATTCCCGAATCCAATAGCAATAGACGTCGTAAGGGATTCGGCGCTCACAATAAACGAGTTCTATTATTCAGAACTCAAGGAAAGTGCAATATCTACAACTACGCACAAGATAAGCATCGGGGGCTACGGGAAGCTGGAGATGAACGCAATTCACATGGAATCCGCCAAAAGTGTGGTGATGGGTTTGGCAAAAGCAGATGTTGGTCCCAGTGCCAGCCTAAACTTAAATACCATATATATCGGCTCCGGCATGATAAGGAATAGGTCAGAGCTGATAGCAAAAGACACAGGGGCAGATATATCTAGCAAAGAGGCAATACTGGGCAAGGAGGGCCAAAGATTCGACGTGCTTACCTATATAAACAACTCCGCGCAGAAAACAAATTGCAATTCAGAAACCCACGCAGTCCTAATGGACAAATCTATAGCATACGTAAAGGGCTTCGCCAAAATAATAAAAGGAGCCGGCGGCTCAAAGTCCTTTGTGAAAGAACGCGGCATAATCTATGGCAAAGACGCTGTTATAAATCTAATACCAGACATGTCAATAGACGAGGGCGATGTCAAGGCCACCCATTCCAGCGCAGTTGCTCCGATAGACCAAGAATCAATTTTCTATATGTGCTCCAGAGGGATAGAGGAAAAGAAATCAAAGTACCTTATAGCAAACGGATTTTTAAACGAAATAATCGGCCATATTAAGGATAATCCATTTAAGGTGTTCTCTGCATCACTAATAGACAGAGTACTTCAAACAAAAGAAATAGGCATTCCAAAAAACCTAAATGTGGGCGGAGTTTGGATGGATTACGGAAGTGTTGACAGCAGTACGGAATTCAGAGGGGCATATAAATTCAACAGGTAAGCGATGAAATAGATGACAAACGAATACAACTATGTAACTAAAACGTTTCTCCCCGCCCTGAAGAGCAGAGTTGCAAAACTGCTTTACCTAGAATACGACTTCAATCAGCAGGAAATCGCAGGTCTATTGGATATCACGCAGGCTGAAGTCAGCAAATATCTATCCAACAAAAATTCGTATTCAAAAATCCCAATAAAATTCGACAAGATAAAACTTGAAGAGCTCGCAAAGAATATAAAAAATAAAAATGAATACCGCGCCCAGAAGATGATTTGCAGCATATGCCCTAAGGGTTCGAAGTCAAAATGCATGATAATGATAAGGTAAAGCAGGTGATAAAATGATATTGGAAATAAATGACTTGAAAGTGAGTGCAGGTGAAAAGGAGATACTGAAAGGTATAAACCTAAAGATAAAAAGCGGCGAGTTCCACGTATTGATGGGCCCGAACGGATCTGGAAAGAGCACCCTCGCAAAAACAATAATGGGGCATCCCGGCCTCAAGATAACCGGAGGAAACATTCTTGTAGACGGCGAAAGCATAGTCTCGCTTCCTCCAGAAAATCGCGCCAAGCTCGGCCTGTTTCTGCAATTTCAAAATCCCGTTGAAATAGACGGAGTCGGCTTTATAAACTTCCTCAAGTCCGCTCTGGATTCAACGTCCGAGTCCACCACAAACATAAAGGGGCTCATAAGCGAAGTAAATAAATATACCGAATCCCTGAAATTTGACAAGGGTGTAATGGGCAGGACCCTAAACAAAGGCCTTTCCGGAGGAGAAAAGAAAAAGGCAGAGATACTGCAAATGGCTGTGCTCAAGCCAAAAATAGCCCTGCTTGACGAGCCCGATTCCGGACTGGACATAGACGCTATAAAGGTAGTCGCCCAAAATATAAACGAGATATCAAAAGCTCAGAAAACCGGTTTGTTGGTAATAACCCACTACAGCAGGATACTAGATTACATGGAACCGCAGTTTGTTCACGTAATAAACGATGGCAAAATAGTTGCTGAAGGCGGAAAGGAGCTCGTGGCAAAACTGGAGAAAACCGGCTACGGGGAAATTGTGTGAATGCCAAGGAGATGTACATGGATGATACAAAAACGAGTTTGGACGTCGAAGCCATAAAGAAGGATTTTCCGATACTTTCAACAAAGATGTCTGGAAAACCCCTGGTATATCTAGACAGCGCTGCAACGTCGCAAAAGCCCATGCAGGTCATAGATGCGATAACTGAATATTATAAAAAATACAACGCCAACATACACCGCGGAATATACGAAATAGCTGAAGAGGCAACCGAAAAGTACGAGGAATCAAAATCCAAAATTGCAAAAATGATTGGTGCGGAATCAACTGAAAACATAATATACGTGCGCAATACCACCGAGGCCCTAAATCTCATCGCCCTCACATGGGCAGAGCAAAACATATCCGAAGGGGATGTGATACTAATATCTGAAATGGAACATCACAGCAACATAGTTCCGTGGCTTCTGCTCTCCAAAAGGAAAAAAGCAAAGCTGGAATATATAAAGGTGGACAGGGACACAGGCCTGCTAAACGATGAGAGCGCCAAAGAGAAGCTAGAAAACAAACCAAAACTCGTTTCAATAACATATGCATCAAACGTCCTTGGCACGATAAATGATGTCAAGAAAATATCCGAGACTGCGCACAAGAACGGTGCAATGGTCGTGGTGGATGCAGCTCAGGCAGTGCCTCACATGAAAGTTGACGTAAAGGGCATAGACTGCGACTTTATGGCATTTTCAGGTCACAAAATGCTCGGCCCTACAGGAATAGGTGTTCTGTACGGGAAAAAAGACATTCTGAGCGCAACGGAGCCCATAATGGGCGGCGGAGACATGATAAGAAGCGTAAGTCGTTACTCGTGCACATGGAACGATCTCCCATGGAAATTCGAAGCCGGAACCTCAAACATAGAGGGCGGTATAGCGCTGGGGGTCGCTGCAGACTATCTGAATAAAATCGGCATCAATAAAATAAGGAGTCACGAAATCGAGCTTACTGGATATGCGCTGGACAGGCTTTCGGAGCAGGAAAATGTTACTGTATATGGTCCTGGCAAAAATAACCTTCGCAGCCGGGCTGGGGTCGTATCATTCTCTATAAATGGCGTGCACCCGCACGATGTAGCCAGCATATTCAACAGCGAAGGCATAGCAATCAGGGCAGGACACCACTGTGCTATGCCACTTGTTACCGAAGTCCTTGGCGAGCCTGCCGTATCGCGCATGAGTTTTTATTTGTATAACAGCAAAGAAGATGTGGATAAGGCCATGGCTGCAATCGAAAAGGTAAAACAGATATTCAAAATAAAATGAAAAGGTGAAAAAAATGTCTTTGGACCTATATGCGGAAGAACTCATATCAAATTACGAGCATCCGCACAACAAAGGCAAAATCGACAATCCAGATGCTGAAATGCACGAGTACAATCCGGTGTGCGGAGACGATATCACCATATACATAAAAGTGTCAGACAACAAAGTTAAGGAAGTAAAATTCGAAGGGCAGGGCTGCGCGATAAGCATGGGCACAGCCAGCATGCTTACCGAATCGATAAAGGGCAAGAGCCTGTCCGAGATATCGGCAATGGGGTTTAAGGATATCGTTGAGCTTATCGGCGTAGATCCAGGTCCAGCAAGGCTAAAATGTGCTACAATCTCATTGAAGGCGCTGCAGAAGGCCGTTCAAAAAATAAAGCATTAGTCAAAGGAGCGCAATCTCAATCCTTTTGTTGTGCGATCCTTTGTTTTCATACTTGATTATACCTATTTTGCCCACTTCTGAAGTATTGGCCACGTGTGTGCCTCCGTCAAGCTGGAAGTCAAAGCCCTCAATATCTATAATTCTTATTATGTCAAGCTTGCGCATTAGTTCCTCTCCGGGCGCCGTTCTTGCTATCCCAGGCACTGCGCTTGCCTCTTCCTTGCTCATAAACTTTACCGACACTGTAAGTCTCTTATCTACAATCTCCTGTGCAGCTTCGATTATTTTTTCCACCTTCTGCCTGTCAAGCCCGGGCACATCAAAATCCATCCTCGCCCTATCGTCATAAATCTGCCCTCCTGTTATGTTGCCATCCAAATTTTTGTGCACTACTCCGTCTATTATGTGCAATGCTGTATGAAGGCGCATGTGCATATACCTCTTTTCCCAATCTAGGTGGCCCTCTATCTGCGTGCCAGCCTCAAGCCCCTGCGCATTTTCCATTTTGTGCAGCACCGAGTCTCCAGATTTTGAAACTTCGATAACCTTATACCTGCTATTTCCAAACGAGATAGTCCCTGAATCAGAAGGCTGTCCTCCCCCTGTCGGATAAAAGGCTGTCCTATCCAGTTCGACAATTTGGTTGTCAACTGAAGATACCGTAGCCTCAAAGTCCTTCACGTATGCATCTTTGAGATATATTTTCTCGACCATTGTAACGCCCTATATGCTTAGATAGTATAAGCAAACAAGCATGATTCCGGCCAGTATGATCTTTCTTGGCAGTCCAGATTCCTTAAAAAGGAACCCTCCTGCCAGGGTCGTTATCATAACATATACGCTATTCCTTATTGGAGCTACAAGGCTTATAAAAGTAAGATATACTGAAAGGTAATACAGTACCCTGTAGCTTACTGTAAGTCCGCCGATTGTGATTATTTGCAACTTGTATTTCCTCAAATTTGAAAATATTTCCTTGATTCCGCCATACTTTAAAGACATGAACACCATGTAGTTTAGGGATATGAACAGCATGGCTATTATGAAATATTCGATTAGGTTCACGCCTTGCAGGAAAAGGTACTTCATCGCGACGCCCCCGACCGCCATCAGGAAGCAGGTCGCTATGAGCATGTAGGCGTATTTGCTTTTCTCAAATCCGTTCTTTCCCGTATCCTTCCCGAATATCATCAAATACCCAGACACTATCAATATCGCTATAAGTAGGTACTGCAAAGGTGTCAGCACCTCCCCCAAGAACAGAAAGCTGATTATGACCAGAAACACCATCGGAAGAGAGCTGAGGATAGGCGTGGCTATAGATATGTTGCCGTGCTTTAGCACCCTTGCGGTTAGCAGGTAAGTTGTGGTTGAAATAAGGCTTATTATGTATATTATGGCAAGTTCGATTATGTCAATATTGAATTTTGCGAAGAATATGAGTGCCAGAGAAATCAAAGCCACGACAAGAGAGAAACTTGCGCTGTAAGCTGCAGCATGTTCCTGCTTCAGGGTTTTTTTCTCCAGAATGGTCGAGGCGCTCATTATGAACGAGGAGGCAAGCGCCAGATAAAATGCAGATATCATTCAAAAAACCCAAAATATAAGACTTTATACTACCAACAATTTTATAAATGCAATATTATATTTAGTGTCAATATGGCAATTAAATACTACTTCGCCGAGATGATAGAGCCGCCCCTGCTTTTCGGCTTTCTAAATTCTGCAATAGGCATATCCGCCGCATACTACTACCATTCGCTTAACTTATTTATAGGCCTGCTGGCACTCATCGGAGTCGTCATAGCCCAGATAGCGGTAAATCTCCTGGACGATTATACCGATTACAAATCCGGAATCGACAAGGAAACGGTAAAAACAAAGTTCAGCGGCGGGAGTCCCATACTTGCCGCAGGCCTCATTTCCCTAGAGGGCTTAAAGCGCGCAGGCGTTGCAGCGCTAATCGTAGCTGCCGTAATAGGGGTATACGTATCGTATGTAGACTACCTTGTAATCCCCTTCTTCGTAGTCGGCGCAGCTTCGGTCCTGCTATACGCCAAATATTTTACCAAAATACCGTTTCTCACCGAACCTTCGGTGGCGATAAACTTTGCAATTGTGGGCATAGGATCGTTCGTGGCTGCATCAGGATCGCTGAACCACTTGGGCCAGGTTGCAATGGTGGCTGCATGCGGCGGTCTATACGTAGGCATAGCCTCTTTCGTAAACGGCATGCCGGACAAGATCCCCGACAAAAAGCACGGAAGGAGGAATGCTGTTATACTGCTGGACAAGCCAAAGCCCCAAGCGCTCTACTACCTGCTTCTGCAGGCAATAATATACGCACTCATAGCATCGGCAGTTGCGCTTGACTATGTGCCGTACACTTTCCTGCTGGTGTTTGTTACGGTATTCAGTACCGCCTACATATACAAAGGCATATTATCCTATTCGTCACCAAAGAAATTTGAAAAAGTCATGGGCGTATCTGCGATTGTCGGCTTTGCATTCACATTCCTTTTCGCAGTATTTTACATAATATAAGTGAATAAATGAAGGCTATAGGATTTTACAAGCATGGCGGTTCGGAAGTACTGCAAGACATAGAAGTCGACAAACCCAAACCAAAGTCGGATGAAGTCGAAATAAAGATGGAGGCCACTTCAGTAAACAGGTTCGACATACTAGTCAGGGTCGGATACCACGGTCTAAACCTAAGCATGCCTCACATACCCGGAGCCGACGTAGTCGGCAAGGTGTCCGCCACAGGTGAAAAAGTTACCAACGTAAGTGTAGGCGAAGCAGTAGTAGCAAACACGCTCTACGGATGCGGGAAATGCGCACAGTGCCTGTCAGGCAACGAGATATGTTGCAATAACTGGAAGATAATAGGCCTCCAACAGTGGGGGTCATACGGCGAATTCGTAAATGTGCCTGCACGAGCAGTGGTAAAAGCCCCGAACCAGATAGCTGCAGAAGAGCTTGCCACAATGCCTATATCCATGGGCGTGGCGTGGAGAGCCCTGCATACCGTAGCAAATGCACAGCAGGGCGAGACCGCAGTAATAAGAGGTGCTTCAGGCAATGTCGGAATATTTGCGCTCATGATAGCTAAGAAACTAGGTCTCAAGGTAATTGCGCTGACAAGAGGGGAAAAAAGGCTGAAGGAACTGAAGGCTCTAGGGGCAGACCTTGTGTTGGATACGCTTTCAGGAAACGATAAACTGGTAAGGGACGTGCAGTCATTTACAGACGGCAATGGCGCAGACATAGTCTTGGACTCGTTCGGCTCCACCATAAACGAATCGGTAGAGATGCTGCGGCAGGGCGGCACGGTAGTGTCATACGGGGTACTCACAGGGCTAAATTCAGAGCTTAATGCAAAAGGTTTCTACCTAAAAAGCGCAAACATAAAAGGCTTTCACAATACAAATAAAAAGGATTTTATAGAAGCCTTGAACTTCGCTTTGAAAAACGGCATACACCCAAAGATATCTAGAGTCATGAGCATAAGGGACGCAAGGGAAGCCCAGGAGCTCCTGGACAGCAATGCCCTATTTGGCAAAATAGTCCTAAAGCACAATTTTTAAATGCGAAAGAAGCCTGCAAACCCGCTTTTATGGAAAGTTTATAATACTTATACGCAAAATATACTTTATTCAAAAATTTAGGCAAATTTATTAAAGCTGCTGCATAAAATATTAGACATGTCTAATATTAACATGCGTGTTTTATATGGACTCAGAAAAAAGGTATGATATAATAGTAGCAGGCGCAGGTATCGCAGGATGCTTGGCTGCGGCTATGGCCGCAAAGAAGGGTGCAGACGTGCTTCTTCTAGACAGAAACCCTCCCGAAAACGTCGGCAAGAAGAATAACTGGGGCTGGACGTGCGGAGACGCAGTCGCAGGCTCGCATCTAGACTTCATAAAAGAAAAGTCTGGAATATCCTTTTCCAGGCCCGAGCTGGATCTAAAAGTCGATGGCGTATATGCATTTTCCCCAGACTTAAAGTCAAAGTACGCTTTCGATGGGGTAGGATACGTTTTGGACCGCCCCGTCTTTGAGCGCAAGCTGCTTGAGATAGCAAAAAAGAACGGTGCAGAGTACATATCAGAATTCGAGATAGAAGGCCCCATTGTAGAAAACGGCAGCGTAGTGGGGATATTCGGCAAGGACAAGGAGAAAAAGCCGCGCAACATAAAGGCCAAGGTCGTAATAGACGCGCTTGGAGTTGCAACCGTACTGAGGAGGAGGCTGCCAGACAACGATTTTGTAGAGAAGAACATAAGCATAGACGACGTAGAATCCACCGGAAGGTACATCTACGAATTTGATCCGGACCACGAAGACATAAACTACTACGATCCGAAGAATGCGATAATACACCTTAACCAGGAGCTGGCTCCTGGAGGCTACGGCTGGGTATTCCCGAAAAGCGACAACAAAATAAACATAGGTCTCGGAGTCCAAAAGAGAAGCCTTGAGATAAGAAACAAGAAGCTCGGAAGAAACGACACCCTTCAGGCGCTTATAGAAAACTACATAAAGTGGAATCCGGTGCTGAAGAACTTGCGCCTCTTCAACAAGGACAACAACGGGAAGGGCATATGGTCGGTCGCCGTGAGGCGCCAAATAGAAAGCCTTGTCTTCAACGGATACATGGGCGCAGGGGACAGCATGGCCATGCCTAATCCGATAAGCGCTGGTGGAATAGGTCCCGCAATGGTGGCCGGCATACTGGCAGGAGAAAACGCAGCGGAGGCGGTTCAGGCCGGCGACACATCCATATCAGGCTTATGGAAATACAATCTCGAATTCAATGAGGCATATGGAAAGAAGACCGCAGGCCTCGAAGTTCTAAGGATATACCTGCAGTCGCTCAACAACGATACTCTGAACTACGGCTTTAGGACGTTCCTTACCTCAAAGGAGGCTTCGGACCTGACGCTCGGCCTTATACCGGAGTTAAGCCTAGCTTCAAAACTGAAAATGGTTCTGAAAGGCGCTTCCAACGTAAACGCCTTCTCAAACCTCGTATTCGCCGTAGGAAGGATGAAGAAGCTCAACCAAATATACTCTAAGTTCCCAGAAGACCCAAGCAAGTTCGCAAAATGGCGCGACACTGTAAGGTCTGAAATGGAGGAAGTGAAGCATAAATTCGTACCAAATCCGATATGAAATGTGATTTTTATGGAAAACTATACAAAATTTGAAAAGGCAAGGGTAATAGGTGCTAGGGCACTGCAGCTCGCCCACGGGGCCCCGCCACTGATAAAAGTGCCAAAGGAAATATCAGATCCGCTTGACCTTGCCGAAATCGAATTCGAAAAGGACATAATACCAATAACCATAATAAGAGAGTAATTCAGCCCCTGATGTCCTTTACAAACCCCAGGAATTCGCCCCTAAGGGTAAAGACCCTGCCTCTTTCGTAGTCAAAAAGCGAGTTCCTGAACAGCGGGCTTATGTTCGACCGGTCCGAAAAGCCCCTATTTACTGGCATTCCAGTAATGAAGTTGTTGAATGCTGGCATGGTAACGCAGTATCCCGCCCTATGGCGCTCGTAAAATTTGTCTATATTTGCGTCGTTCGCGGCAGTCACGAGCCACGCCTTTTCATTGCGAGTCCTGCCGTTTCTGTCTTTTATTTCCACAGCGATATGGTTGTGCGCTGTAATGATCACCCTTCTTTCCATGGCTGTTTCAGATGGCCACTTATGGCCGTGCATCATGGCAAAGTCTTCTGTTAAAAATTCATCAACCCATTCCACTCCGCCGAACGAGCCCATGTAGCTATCGTGATTGCCCCTTATGGCCTTCAAGTCGTATTTTGACAGCGCGTAAAAAAATTCATCCAACTGCCTCTTTTCGGATTTGTCAGGCCTCAACAGGCTGTCCTTAATGTCTCCCATGAGTACAACCGTTCCTGCATGGTTCTCGGCAGCCAGCGAGTCTATTTCGCTGGCCATGTAGTGTGGCAGGTCATGCGCATGCACGCCTGCCTCAGCCAGCTTTCTTTCATTGCCTATGTGTATGTCTCCAACGAGCAGGTATTTTTTCCTGCCCTCAGAAACTACCATGGCGGGCTTTTCGTACAAAAACTTGGCGCCACTTAACTCTATCATAACCGTTGCCCCGAAGCATTAACTCTAAATAAAGAAAAAAGGATAAATAATAATGTTATTATAATCAGTTGATATAATGGCTTCTAATTCGCCCAGGCTATTCAAGGTGGCCGGAATAAACATACAATTACATTGGACGTTTATCCTGCTGCTCCTTTTTGCCTTGATATACTCGGTTTTCATAGGCATACTGTTGTTCGTTGTACTAGTGCTTTTGTTCCTATGCGTATTCTTGCACGAGCTGTCGCATTCGATAACAGCCAAGCACAACAAAATACCTGTACAAAAAATAATACTATATCCGCTTGGCGGCGGATCAGTAATAGACATGGATAACATATCCCCCCAGATGGAGCTCAAAATATCGCTGGCAGGACCGGTGTCAAGTTTCCTGATGGCATTCGTATTCGGTATGCTGGTGATATTCATACCAGGCGGGATAGTAAAATACATCGTGCAACTGCTTTTTGTGCTGAACCTCCTGCTGGCAGTTTCGAACATACTGCCATGGTTTCCGCTAGACGGGGGCAGAGTTCTTCGCAGCTACCTGCAGAAGAAAAACAGCTTCCTGAAGGCGACCATAAAGACGGTAAAGGTCAGCAACTTCATAACTGTGGCATTCATACTCTTTACAATAGTGTTCGTGGGCATGGAAAGCTATTCCCTGATATATAAGGAGATAGTGATATTCTTCGAAGTATTCATAGCCATATTCCTTTATGGCGGCGCACAGGCCGAGCTCCAATCCGCCTACATAAAAGAATACACATCAGACATATCTGCATTCAAACTTATGGATAAGAACTACATATATGCAGACAAGGAAACTCCCGTGGGCGAGCTGTACTACAAAATAATGAAAAAGCACACGACAACAGTCATATCCAAGGACGGCTCCAACTATTATGTGCTGTCACGCCTTCCGCTAAGCTCTTCATATAAAACAACAGATTCTATACTGTCAACTCCAATAAGCCGCTTCAGCGTGCAAATACCTGCCATAGCCTCGGACTCGAAACTCTACACGGCAATGGAAAAAATGCAGACCTATGAGACGAATATCGTTGCAGTAACAAAAAAAGGCAGCCTTGCAGGATTTATATCACGCCAGCATTTGGAATCGTTCATTGCGCTGCATATGTCCAAGTCAAAATCTTCCTATGCCCAGAAAGCCTAAAATAAAGGAAATTCTAAAAGCTTTAATTGAGCAAATAGTCTGCCGGTGCTTCAATGCTGTATGTTGACAAGGTAATAATACACAACTTCAAGTCTTTCAGGCACTCGGTCATACGTTTCAGCCGCGGCTTCAACTGCATTATAGGGCCCAACGGATCAGGCAAGTCTAACATATTTGATTCAATACTTTTTGGATTTGGTGAAAGCTCGCTCAAGAGGATCCGGGCCCATGCGACTACTGACCTGATAAGCAGGGGCGCATCAAGCAAGGGAAAGGCCAACTACTCCTACGTAACCATATTTCTAGGGGGAGACAAAGAAATCAAGATAAAGCGAGTAGTTTTTTCAAATGGGAAAATAAAGTACAAGCTTAACGACAGAAGGTCCTCCAGGCAGGAAATACTGGAAACCCTGCATTCGTACGGTTGCTATATAAATGAGACCAACACGATAGCCCAAGGGGAAATCGCCAGGATAAGCGAACTTAATCATAAGGAGCGTCGTGGCCTTATAGATATAGCAGCCGGCATAGAAGAATTCGATAGCAAAAAGGTCGCTGCGCTAAAGGAACTCGAAAAGGTGGAAGAAAAAATCAACGGCGCAAAAATACAGCTGCACGAGCGCCAAGGTTTCCTCAACGAGCTGAAAAGGGAGAAAGAAAGTGCAGAAAAATACATAGCGCTAAATTCGCTGATAAAAGACCTCAACTACACAATACTTAAGGCGAGGGAAAACGACGTGGAAAACGAATACAGCAAGGTCGTGGAATCCCTTTACCTCGGAAAAAAGCAACTCGATTCACTCAACGCAGAAAAATCAAAGCTCGATGAAGAGCTCCTTGAACTCTCCCGCGAAAAGGCCTCCATATCAAACAAACTTAACGAAAGGTCTATAGAGGTGAACGATACCAACAAGAAAATAGAGGCAATAGAGCGGCAAATGGCGGTTTTGGACTCCAAAATAAAGAATTGCGAAGACAACATATCAGGTCTGGGCGCTTCGATTGCGTCGCTGACAGGGGAAAAGGAAAAAATATCCGAGCAAAGGCAGCTCAACGCCGCAAAGATAAAGGACATAGAAGCTCAGATATCAGAAAAATCCGCTAAGCTCAAGGACGAATATATGTCGTTTGACCTTGCAGACTTCGAGAAAAATACAAAAAAATATGAGCAGAACCGGATACTGATGGAAAAGCTTGCGGCAGAGTCCGGCGAAAGCTCAAACGAGATCTCTTCAATAAAGGCCCAGATATCTGACATAGAGGCCAAAATCAAGGAGTCGTTCGAATCTCTAGGCGCCAGAGAGTCTGAAGCAGAAGCAATCAGATCAAGACTTAAGGCGCTCGAAAAAGCCCGAACTGAGTCCAGTCGCGAGGCCGAGGCATGCAAATCAAAGATATCAGGCATGAGGTCAGAGCTCGAATCAAACGAAAAGGAACAGAACGGAATAGATTCCGCCATAATCGAACTGCGCGAGCAAATAGCCACATACGGCGGCACACAGGCGAAGGTGTCGGAAGCGCTCCAGTCTGGGCTTTCGGGCAAATTTTACGGCAGGGCCTACGATCTGTGCGATTTCGATGAAAAGTACTCCAGCGCAATATATGCATCTTCCATCTCAAGGCTAAATTATTTCATAGTAGAGGACATGAAGGCGGCGTCAGAGGCAATATCGCTGCTCAAAGAGAAGGCGATGGGCCGTGCATCATTTATACCGCTAAAAGAAATAAGAGTAAGGGAAATAGAGCAGGATAACCCTAGCATGGACCCGCTGATAAAGCACGTGCGGTTTGATCCAAAGCTCAAGGATGCCTTTACCTTCATATTTTCCAACACCTTCATAATAGACAGGATAGAATCCGCTAAAAGACTGGGTCTTGGAAAGCACAGGTTCGTAACCTTGGAAGGCGAGCTCGTAGAACAATCTGGAGTAGTTACCGGAGGGCAGATAAAGGCAGTCCACAACCAGAAAAAATTCACGCAGGAGCTCGACGCTTTCAACAAGAAAAAGCTAGATCTCCGCGCGTTTTACGACTCAACAAGGTCGGCTATCGATTCCGAATCGAGGAAGCTCGGGGAAATCCAGGTAAGCCTTTTGAGTGCAGAATCTGAGATAAAGCACCTGTCTTCAGACCTGCAGAAATCTGAAGCTGAGATAGCAAGCCAAAAGAAGGGCATAGAATCGCAAGGATTGCAGAAAGCCAGCCTGCAATCAAGGCTTGACAAGCTAATGCACAGGAAGGCGGATGTGGAGGCGCGACTCGAGGACATAAAGAAAGAGAATGCCATATTATATTCAGCCATCAGCGGAATGGCGAGCGGGAAAAACCAGGACATTAAGAAGAGCGAGATGGAGTTCCAGAAGTCTTTGCGCAGGGACCTTGAGAAATTAAAAATAGACCTGGCTTCGCTGGGCAAGGAGAACGACATGCTGGAAAAACGCCTGGACGAGCTGAGCTCTGAGCTGGAAAGCAAAAAGGCCGAATCTGCAAAGCAGGAACGCGAAAAGCGGGAGAGTTCTTCGCAGCTCGCCTCTTGCGTCAAAGAAAAGGAAAAGCTCGCGCAGGAAATAAAAACACACGACACCGGTTCAAGCCAGCTCTACGGCAAGATGAACGAGATAGATCAGAAAATGTCTAAGCTAGGCTTTGACAAAGGAAGGATAGCCGCAGAGTTTGAAAAGGCATCAAGGGAGATCGCCGTCGCGGAGACGAAGAAGGCCCAGCAAGAAACAAGGCTTGCAGATATAAAGTCCGAACTTGCGGGATACGCGGAAGCGAAAACCATAGACGGGGGCTTGCAGGACATAGAAGTCCGCCTTGCCTCGGCAAAAAGCGAGCTTGAAAGGCTCGGCAATGTTAACATGATGGCGCCGGCCGCCTATGATCAGAAGTCTAAGGATGTGGAGGAAGTGACAAACAAGCTGATTGTTCTCGAGAATGAGAAAAGCTCAATAATGAACATGATAAGCGAGCTGGAGGACAAGAAGGTAAGCGTATTCAACCGCACGTTCGAAAGCGTTAACAAATACTTCCAGCAGCTTTACAGCCGCTCAATGGGCGTTTACGCTCATCTGGAGCTGGAAAACCCGAAAGACATATTCGAATCCGGCCTTTCAATAAAGATTGCGCCGAAGGATGGCGGCGCAGAGCACAGCTCCGACCAGATGTCCGGAGGGGAAAAGGCATTCGCGCTTCTTATACTGATATTTGCAATACTCATGCAGAACCCGCTGCAGTTCTACATATTCGACGAAATAGACGCGTCACTGGACAAGGAAAACTCTAAGAAGCTGTCGAACCTGATAAAGGAAATGGGCGGCTCAAAATCACAGTTTTTGGTAGTGAGCCACAACGACTCCATGATCGCTGGAGCAGACACCGCCATAGGCGTGGTCAAGCAGAATAACGAGTCCAAGGTAGTTGGAATACAGCTTGTAGGCCTGCAGAACAAGTAAGGTGCTTTTTTGGCAAGAAGAAAAACTAAAGCAATCAGGAAGCAGCAGCCGTCTCGCGGCGGCGAAAAGGCCCCAATCCCGACACTGCCATTATATGCACTTCTCATAATACTATTCATTTTGTACATAGTACTGCAGAGAATACGGGAGTTTTCCTTCATACTGGGTCTCGCAGTATTCTTCCTGATAATCGTAATAATAGGGCTGGAACTGGTAAACGGCACCAATGAAGAAGGGTACAAAAAGAGCATATTCGAGATAGCAGTGGCTATACTCGTGGTGGTTGTAGTATGGTTCGCACTCCAGGCCATACTCCAGACGAACAATCCAGTAGACGTAGTGCCGAGCTGCAGCATGCTGCCAACGCTTTCACGCGGCGACCTAATAGTACTGCATGGCATCCAGAACATCTCGCAGATTCATGCGCCAATAATCAGCGTCTCAACCGCGCTAGCAAACGATATAGCATCGTTTTCGGAGAGCAGCTCGCTCTCATGCGTGGCCTATAACTACAGCGCCGGTATGCTCAGCATATCACAAATAGTCAAGCCTGGCTATATAGTCGGACTGTACCGCTCTTCTCCCTCTGGGGGCGAAATAGTGCCTTACGGCACGGAATCCAGCTATCCCATAAAGTATCGCTGCGGCACCAGGGAAATAAAATACGCCAACGGAACCACGGCCGAAGAGGCGTATACGAACTCGATATCAATAGCGAACACCACAATAAGTGGAGACAGGGGCAATACCATAATAGTGTACAGGACGCTGCCGGAAGACCAGTTCTACAAGGAAGGCGATCTTTACATAGTCCATAGGGTATACGCAATACTGAACGCAAGCGGCGAATACTACATGCTGACAAAAGGGGACAACAATCCCGGATTGGACATGCAGTACATGAATGTGCCCTCCAACCAAAGCGAGGTCAGCGGATATGTGGTTGCGTCAGTCCCATATCTGGGATACATAAAGCTCATAATAAGCGGCGACCTGTCACAGCCTGCAGGCTGCAACAGCACGGTAATACACTGAATTGACGGCTCCGCAGCCATTCAATAATTATATATAATTTTCTATCTAATCTATAATGCTTATTTGTAGATGTTCGCTTCTTTAAGGCGTTAAATTTATACGTGACATTATGGCAGATTTAAACAGTGATATAAGGCTAGCGGTCGATAGTGGAAAGACCGCAATCGGCGCCAACGAGGTAATAAGGGCCCTGAAGACCGACAAGGCAAAGCTAGTCATAGTTGCCGCAACAAGCTCTGATTCCAGTAAGATGGACATAAACCACCTGGCAAAGCTGGGGGGCGTCAAGGTAATAACCTTTACAGGGAACCCAATAGAGCTCGGTGCAGTGTGCGGCAAACCGTACTCCGTATCAACGCTCGCAATAATAGAAGCCGGAAACTCGAATATATTAAATATTTAACGCTTTAAAATTTTAAAAATCGTGATAAATAATGCCAAACGGTGAATTCGCAGCAAGGAAGCTTGTAAGGTCAAGGAAGCACCAAAGAATGCTTAAGAAATGGCTCAAGAGGAAAAAGCTCCATCTAAAGCAGAAGTACGATCCGGTAGGGACGGTTCCTCGCGCGAAGGGTCTGGTTCTGCAAAAATTTGCGGTGGAGCAAAAACAGCCGCACTCCGGCCAGATAAAGTGCGTGCGCGTGCAGCTCATAAAGAATGGAAAGGTTGTTGGCGCATTCGTGCCAGGCGACGGCGCCGTAAATTTCATAGACGAGCACGATGAGGTCACCATAGAAGGCCTGGGCGGATCGCAGAGAGGCCAAATGGGGTGCATACCCGGGATGAAGTACAAAGTAGTCGAAGTAAACAACGCAAACATGAAAGAAATCATAAAAGGCAGGAAGGAAAAGCCAAAGAGATAATCTTGAAATGATCGCATGGCAGAAGCTAAGACCGAGAACAAAGCTGAAGAGAAGGCGAAGCCCGCAAAGAAATCAAGAGCAGCGCCGAAGCGCAAGGCGCCCTTACCAAGCAACAAGTTCAGCAAGAAGGAGCAGCAGCTCTTCGACAAGTACTCGTACGACGTAAAGGTCGAGGACCTTAGCCTTAGGAACTACATAAATCTAAAGCCGCTTGCATTCCCGTCAACTTTCAGGAGAACCAGCAAGAAGATGTTTTCAAAGGCCGGCATGAACATAGTGGAGCGCCTTGAAAACGCCATGATGCGCGGCGGAACCGGAAAGAAGATAGGCGGCCACGTAATAAGGACCAAGGGAAGGCTGCAAGGCAAGAAGATAAAGGTCATGCACGTTATAGAAAGCGCATTTGATTCTGTGCACAGGGACACAAAGGAGAACCCTCTCCAGCTGCTTATAATGGCGCTTGAAAACAGCGCGCCCATAGAGGACACCACAAGGATAAGGCAGGGCGGCACGGTGTCTAACATACCTGTGGACATAAGCGCCAGCAGAAGGCTAGACATAGCACTAAGGAACATAGCCACGGCATCCATAATAGGTGCATTCGGGAGCAAGAAGACTATAAGCGAGGCGCTAGCCAACGAGCTTATTCTGGCTGCAAAGAACGACATAAACAGCTATGCAATAAAGAGGAAGAACGAGATCGAGCGCATGGCAAGGAGCGCGAAGTAATAGGTGCTTTTTATGGTTAGGAAAGAGTACGTAGTTGAGGAAATAGCAAAAATGATGAAGGAGGAGGACCGCATCAGAAACGTAGCCATAATTGCGCACGTTCACCACGGTAAAACTACGCTTACAGACTCGCTGCTCGCGAGGGCCGGCCTAATATCCAAGGCGGTTGCGGGGGACGTACTCTACACAAACTACGAAGCGATAGAAAAAGACAGGAGAATGACCATAAAATCTGCAGACATATCGCTGGGTTTCGATTACAACGGAAAGGATTACATAATAAACCTGATAGACACTCCGGGCCACGTCGACTTCGGAGGCCACGTAACGAGGTCAATGAGGGCCGTCGACGGCGTAGTGCTGGTCGTGGACCCCGTCGAGGGCATAATGCCGCAGACCGAGACCGTGCTGCGCCAGGCGCTCAAGGAGAAGGCCAAGCCGGTCCTGTTCGTGAACAAGGTTGACAGGCTGATAACCGAGCTAAGGCTTACCCAGGAGCAAACCTTCGAGAGGCTCCAGAAGCTGGTCAATGACATAGACAAGCTCATAGAGCAGTATGCTCCTGAGGAATTCCTGAAGGAATGGAGGGTCAGCGTAGAAAAAGGCAGCGTCGCGTTCGGATCCGCGGCCAAGAAGTGGGCCATATCGCTTCCGATAATGGCAAAATACAAGGTCACGTTCAAGGACATATTTGCGCTCACGGCAGAAGGCAACGAGAAGCGCCTTCAAGAGGTCGCTCCAATAGATGAAACCACGCTTATGATGATGATAGACCACCTCCCGTCTCCGAAGGTGGCGCAGAGATACAGGATCCCGCAGATATGGCACGGCGATCTAAACACCGAGGACGGCCAGGCAATGCTCAACGCGGACACCACAGCCAAGACCAATATAGTAATATTCAACATGACATACGACCAGCACAGCGGCGAAGTGGCTGTGGGCAGGGTGTTTTCCGGCGCAGTCAAAAAAGGCACTGAGCTCAACATAAGCGGCAAGCCCAATCCGCAGCGCGTGCAGCAGGTCGGCATATATATGGGTCCGGAAAGGGTACTTGTAGACGAAATACCTGCCGGGAACATAGCCGCGATAGTGGGCCTGAAGGACCTAAGCATAGGGGACACCCTAAGCGAAAATATCATAGAGCCATTCGAGCAGATAGTGCACTATTCAAAACCCGTCGTGACCAAGGCCATAGAAGCAAAGGATTCCAGGGACACGACAAAGCTAATAGAGGCCCTCAGGGAGCTTTCTAAAGCAGATCCTACTATAGTTACCGAAATAAATCAGGAAACCGGCGAACACCTTGTGAGTGGAATGGGAGAGCTTCACCTAGAAATAATAGAGACCAAGCTTAAGGACGAATTCCAGATACCGATAATAAGCAGCCCGCCGATAGTGATATACAGGGAAACTATTACCGACAAGGCAGGTCCAATAGAGGGAAAGACTCCGAACAAGCATTCAAAATTCTATGTAACCGTAGAACCGCTGGGCGAGTCTGTGCAGAAAGCCATAGACGAAGGCACCATAAGGGAGGGCAAGCCAAAGGGCCAGAACGCAATAGAGGCGATGGTCGCCGCAGGCATGGACAGGCAGGTCGCCAAAAACGTGGAATACATATACAACAAATGCGTATTTGCAGATGTAACTCATGGCGTTCAGTACATGAACGAGGTTATGGAGCTTCTCATTGACGGATTCCAGGAAGCAATAAAAGACGGCCCGCTCGCAAGGGAAAAGTGCTCGGGAATCATGGTAAACGTCGTAGATGCCGTAATACACGAGGACCCGGTGCACAGGGGACCAGCGCAAATAATCCCCGCAATGAGAAATGCGATATATGCGGGAATGCTAACTGCGGGCGTGTACCTTCTCGAACCAAAGCAAAACTTCACGATAAATATACCCCAAGAATACATGTCATCAGTGATAACCTTCCTACAAAGCAGGAGGGGCCAGGTGCTGACGATAGAGCAGGAGCGCGAGCAGATGTCTATAATAGCCAAGATGCCAGTAGCCGAAACACTCAAAGGGTTCTCAAATGACCTTAGGGGGCTTACGCAGGGCAGGGCCATATGGTACACAGAGTTTGCCGGATACGAGCGCCTGCCGCAGGACCTGCAGGATAAAATAGTCAGAGAAATAAGGCAGAGGAAGGGTCAGCCGCCTGAGCCTCCGACGGCAAGCCAGTTCATCGGCTGACTTCCATTATTAAACAACATTTAAATATTTTCTTAATTAAACATTATAGTCTGTTAAGTCGGTTCTTATTTGTAAAATGCAAAATACCGATGAAGTGAAATATCCAAGGTGTTTGAATGTCCAAATCCTATGTGAAATTCGAAGTATCGAAAGACGTCATGTCAAAGACGTATGAAGCCCTGCAGTTGGCAAGGCAATCCGGCAAGATAAAGAAGGGAGTCAACGAGGCCACAAAGAGCATAGAGCGCGGCGCTGCCAAACTCGTCGTAATGGCCGAAGACGTAGAGCCGGAGGAAGTGATAATGCACCTGCCGCAGCTGTGCGAGCAGAAGAAGATACCGTTTACG
Organism: Candidatus Micrarchaeum acidiphilum ARMAN-2; assembly: GCA_009387755.1. Lineage (NCBI taxonomy): Archaea > Nanobdellati > Microcaldota > Candidatus Micrarchaeia > Candidatus Micrarchaeales > Candidatus Micrarchaeaceae > Candidatus Micrarchaeum > Candidatus Micrarchaeum acidiphilum. The sequence goes on along the minus strand of GG697241.1, from coordinate 60,184 downwards.
TATGTTGCAAGCAAGAAGGACCTTGGCAAGTCAATAGGGCTGTCGGTCCAGTGCGCAGCAGTAGCCGTTGAAGAGCTTGGCGGATCTGCCCACGCAATAAACGATATAATCGCCCAGGTAACCGGAGTTTCAGGCAAGCCCAAGGAACAGAAGGAATCGAAGGAGCAGAAGCCTGCCGAACATGAGCACAAGCAGGAAAAGCCGCAGCACGAGCACAAGCAGGAACCCGAAGCAAAGAAGGAGGAACCGAAGAAGGAAAAATCAGAGGAAAAGCACGAGCACAAGGCAGCCGAACAAAGCGAATAATAGATGATGATCTTAATGGCAGAACCGAATGCAACCCCGCAACAGCCGCAAACTCCTGCATCAAGGCAATTTGCAGGCTTCCTGGCCGAAATCGTAGAGGTCAACAGGGTAAGCAAAACCGGTATGTACGGGGAGGTATATTCTGTTACCTGCAGGATACTCGAAGGCAAGGACAAAGGCAGGATAATAAGGAGGAATTCAATAGGCCCGATAAAAATAGGGGACATAATCAGATTGCCCGATACAAGCAGGGAAGCAAGAGAGATAAAGGTAAAGTAAAAATCATAGCAGAAGGTCTTCTAAATGAAATGCACGTATTGCCAGAACGAGATACGCAGAGGCTCAGGAACAATGTACGTATTCAAGACCGGCAAGATAAACTACTACTGCAGCGGCAGATGCTATAAGAACGACATAATATACCGCAAAAAGATGAACCTTAAGGAGAACAGGATCAAGGCGAAGCCCAAGCAGAGCAAGTAAAAAAGGAAAACTCACCCGAATACTGTATCAAGGTCAAAGTCCTTCATGTCTTTTATCTCCTTCTCAATATTCTTCTCACTGTACTCCTTGAAATCTACTCCGCTTACAACTATCATTACCTTAAGGACGTCTTTCTGCATGTCGGTGTCGATCCTTGCGCCCCATTTGAGCAGTGCATCCGGGCTTATCCTGCTGGAAAGCTCCTGAAACACCGCCTCTGCTTCCCTGAGCGTAAGGCTTTCACCTCCTACTATGTTTATAAGCGCCTTCTTCCCGTTGTCAAGCGCAACGTCTAACATCGGACTCTTTATCGCATTCTCAAGCGCAACCAGCGCTCTGTTGGGTACCAGTTTGGTGGCCATGCCCTCTCCGGATCCTATTACTGCGTATCCGGAATCCTTGAGCACCATCTTCAGGTCGGCAAAGTCTATGTTGACCATTCCCGGTTTGGTCACCATCTCTACTATGCCCTTGGTGGCGTTAGCCAGTATCTCGTCAGACACGCGGAAAGCCATATTGAGCGGCAGATCCGGTGCAACAGACAGAAGTTTATCATTGTGTATGACTATAACGGTATCTGCGACCTTCTTCAGTCTGCTTAAGCCTTCCAGCGCGTTCCGCATCCTTGTCCTGCCCTCGCTAGAAAACGGCAGCGTTACTATAGCAACAGATATGGCGCCTGCCTCACGCGCCTCATGCGTTATAGTTGCCACAGAGCCTGTGCCGGTGCCGCCTCCAAGGCCGCATGTTACCAGTACAAGGTTCGCGTCTCCAAGCATGTGCCTTATTTCATCTTTGCTTTCAATCGCGGCTTCCTCCCCGACTTTTATATCACTTCCTGCCCCAAGCCCTTTAGTGGCCTTCTTGCCAAGAAGAAGTTTCCTTTCAGCCCTTGTCTTTATAAGGTGCGGGGCATCGGTATTCATTGCAATAAGGGTTGCGCCGTCTACACCCAGCTCAGAAAGCCTGCTTATGGTGTTGCTGCCGCTGCCACCAGTACCAACAACATAAATCTTCGGTTTTGCATTTTCAATAAATCTTAATATGTCCTCGTCATCAACACTCGCTGTTTGCTCCATAATTACCATCCAACATAGTCGCCAATATATTTATTCCTCATAAAAAGTTAAAAAGTTATTGTAAATAAATAGGATTATCAGCATTGGCATAAAGCACGCCGCTCCGGAACCTAAACATAGGCCCGCAGCAACGTATACAAATCCACCTCAAAGTATATAAATTCAAATAGTGCAATAAATATGGCCGCCATGAAAACTGCATATGAATACCATGCATATCCTTCAATGGAGCAGAAGGAAACATTTAATCTGAAGATGTATTTATCAAGGGGAACATGCACTTTTTCTTGGCTTAAAAAGCAGGAACTATGCCTGTGGCATCATGATGACCAATCACATACACCCAGAAAGCCAACACCGTTTGCTGGCAGGGGATGCCACAAAGAATACATGCAATATATTGCTGCAATCATTTGAGTGATCTAATGCCACGGATAAACAAAAAGGAGCTTCTTGCAACCGAAGTGAAAGATGTAAAGATAAAAAAGGACATGAAGGTGTCCGAACTGATCACAGGGATGTCTAAAATCGGAGGCTTTTCAGCCCAGCACATGGTCAAAGGCATAAAAATCCTAAAAGAGATGGACTCTGATAGCAAATCTTTCAATTTTCTGTCCTTCCCTGCTGACATAATATCAACCGGGCTCAGGGGCGTCATTGCTGGAATGGTAAAGCATTTCGATGCCATAATAACAACTGGTGGTACCCTTGACCACGACATAGCCAGGGCGTTCGGCGGCAAGTACAGCCTTGGAACGTTCAACGCAGACGATTCGGAACTCCACAAGATTGGTGTGTACAGGCTTGGCAATGTATTTATAGAGAACAAGGAATACGGCCTAAAGCTTGAGGAATCGTTCAACAAGATAATGTCCGACATATACCATTCAAAGGACTACAAAAAGGAGTATAGCGCGAGCGAACTGATATACGAGTTCGGGAAAAGAATACAATCTCCGGATTCCATACTAAGGCAGGCATACCTTCACAAAGTCAAGGTATTCAATCCTGGCATACTTGATGGCGCATTCGGGACGCAGCTTTCCATATTCGCTCAGGATCACGATTTTAAGCTCAATCTAATAAAGGACGAGCTCGAGCTGAGCAACATCGCATTTGACAACAAAGTTACTGGTGCGCTGATGATAGGTGGCGGCATAAGCAAGCACCATGTTATCTGGTGGAACCAATTCAAGGGCGGCCTGGACTATGCTGTATACATAACCACTGCAACACAGTTTGACGGCAGCCTTTCCGGTGCCCGCCTTACTGAAGCCGTATCATGGGGCAAAGTGAAAGAGAAAGCAAAGTACGTGACAATAGACGGCGATGCAACAATAATACTGCCCTTCATGTGCAGTGCCATAAATATGTACTGAAGCCAAATCGGCACCGTGGTAATTGGGAATGGAAGAAATAAACACAATGGAACGGAAGATACTCAGGGAGCTTTGTGTAAACTCAAGGATCCCGCTATCGGAGATTTCAAAAAAATTCGGAATTCCGAGATACATTGCATCTAAATACATAAAGGATCTAGAGAAAAAGCTGGGCCTGCATTACACCCTCGAGCTATACCCAGAGGCGCTCGGAGTAACTACTATCCACACCATAAGGATAAAGTTCCAAAAAATGCCTACAGAAGCGTACGTGCTTGAATCCCTGAAGGACAGCAGGATTGCGCAGTTCGTTGCCATAACTGATGGCGATTTCGATCTTCTCATATTTGCAATAGCTAGGAGCACAAAAGAATATGCGCAATGGGAGCTGGCAATTCAGCTTAAATTTGCAGAATACGGGATTTACCTGCGGCCCTCCGAGGTAACAATAACCCGGTTGGGTTTTGTTCCTTTCGACAAGTCCCTAATAGCCACATCTTCCATAGAAGACGTCTATAAAAAGATAATTGAAGTGCTCAATGAAAATTCACGCATCAGCGTACGCGATCTGAGCAAAAGGATAGGCATGAAAGAAAGCATAACAAGATACTATTTCTTAAACCTGAAAAAGATGGAGCTGGTAAAGCGCTTTACCACCATAATAACAAATCCTCCTCTGAAGTCAAACATGGCGTACTTCGAGTCACATTCGATAAAGCCCGGCATCATGGAAAGGATACTGACGGAAAGAAAGGCGGTGTACTTCAAGCAAGGTCCGGAAATTGACCTTGTTAACAGGCTTCAGGTTATGTGGTCCATAACTGGAAGCGACCAGACCTTCACCATCGTGTCTTATTCGGATGAGAAAACCGCAATCAAAGAAAGCATAGACTTCCACAAGGAGGTATTCAAAAAGGACCAGCCGGTAATACTGTATGGGTTTATAAAGAAGGTTGTAAAGGGCTATCTTCCAATAAGGAACCTGGACGTTGAAAAGTACTTCGATACCTCTGCATGGCCTACTGAACTGATTTGATTTCCGGCATCTGCACGTTTCCTATCCGGCTGTTTATCTCGTAGAACCTGCGCTCTATGTATTTCGGGTTGCCGGCGCCTATGAATATGCAGTCGTTCTCATCACAGCCCATAATGTCCCTGACGAATTCAAGCTCATCGCCTGTGACATTTCCCCCATGAGCCTTGTCGGTAAACACCAGCCCTCCTTCACCACCATCACTCGAAAATCTGTCAACAAGCGCTGTTTCGAATGCGTCTGCCATACCTTTCTTATAGAATGCAAGGACGCGCCCATCGCCTTTCATGGCGTTATATATCGCGCTGTTTCTGGTGTTTACAAATGCGCCTGTTATGTCATATATGGATAGTTTTTTGCTCTCGTCTTTGTCCTCCGCTATATAGTTGCCGGTTTTGGGCGCGGACCTCTGAACTACTATGCCAATCAGTACCCCAAGCGCTATTATAAGGTAGTACGGCAAAATCGCTTCCCCGAGCACCGCCGCGCCAAGGACCATGGTTATAAAAGGGCTAAGCACGTACACATTGCTAGCTATTGATGTCTTTACCATGCGGAACGACCCGACGAAGAAGAACGTCAGCAGCACGTTTTGAACCACACCCAGCAGGAGTATCGCAGCCCATCCGTAGGCGCCTATGGCCGAGGTGTTTATGGAATTTGTAAGCACAGCTACCGGAAGGAATACCACAAGCGCAACGAAGTTGTATATGAAAAGCGAGCTTGTTATCTCATAGTTGTACCTTTTTGATATTGCCGAAGCCACCGCGTCGAACAGCGCCGAAAGCAGCAGTATCAAGACAAACGGCAGGGCAGCAACCGGTATGCCTATGCCTGATCCGGCCCCAATGGCTATAAGAAGGCTGGAAAAGCCGATTGCTACCCCTGCGATATCATATCTGTTAATCTTTTCACGCATCATTACAGGAGCAAGCGCAACGACCATCAAGGGCCACGTCCTGTAAATTATGGCGGTCAGGTCTGCGCTGACATAATGCGTCGAATAACTGAATATTACAGTTATAAGGACGTACGTGAGAATTCCGAAGCTGGCGACATGCAGAAACTGCTTTGCATTGCTGAAGCGCTCAACTACCTGCTTCCACGTATGCCTCAAAAGCACGACGGACAGCGATATGATTGTGCCTACAAGCGATATCATGAATGCTAGCTCTATGAAGGAAATTGTGCTTCCAAGCTTGTAGAGTATCGGCGTAGACGCGGTAGTTATTATGGCCGCGAGAAGCATCAAATACCCGCTTATCCGTATCTTCATCAATCTTGATTTATTCGAAACGTTTAAAAGCAGATGCTAAAATTTGCAAAATATCAATGAAATTTTGATGTTTTAAAATACTGGATTTACGGCGGTCAGTCGCTTTCAACAACTGTGCCGTTGTGCTCCTTGCCTTCGAGCAGCTTTCCAAGCTCGTCTATGCTGTCATCTACGAAGAATATGCTCATTTTGGACCTTCCCGCAAGCTTGGCCCCTACAAGGTCGAATATAAAGTTGGATCTGGCTACCCTCTGGTCGTACTTTGTGGCCAACCCTATGAGCTCTTCGTGCGTAATCCTCTCTAGTTTTTTGGCTCCCTGCTCCTCCGGAGGCCTGTCGTATACATATGCTATGTTGCTTACGTTTATTAGGGTTTTGCTGCCTGCAAGCTCCCCCGCTATTATGGAAACGGCATCTGTGGTTATGCCAGGCACAAGCCCACCGAGCACCACAATTCTGCTGACCTCGATGCCGCGCCTTATCCCTTCAACGTCGATAGGTATGCTATGGAAAACCCCGCCCGTTCTGGAAGCTATCGCGTTACGCACAAGCATTGCATTTATCCTAGTGGCGTTTATTCCTATCTCGTCCAGCAAAAAGTTGTTCGAGGTAAATCCCCTAGACGCTTCAACGTACGCCTTGGCGGTGTAGCCTCCGCCCACGGTTATTATGAGTTTCTTGTCGCCGTGCCGCGCAATCAGCTCTGCAAATTTGTCAACATACTGCACGTTCGGGCCATCCTTTTTAGATATTACGCTCCCACCAAGCGATATGCAAAGTATTTCGCCATCCATGATACCACAGCCATTCAATATTTTAAAAGTTAATCGTTTATATCTATCGAATCCCCTACCTTGGGCCCATATGCATCGAATCCCATGCCCTTGAGGTTTTCGACGAATTCTGATATCCTAGTGCTGTCGCCGTGCACGCAGGCAATGGTATTGGGCGAGCTCTTTTCTATAAATTCATAAAGGTCGTTGTTGTCCGCATGCGCAGAAAAATCATAGAAGCTGACAGGCGTCTTAATCGCTACTTTGCTGTTGTCAATATTGAGCTTCTTGTTTTCCAGCAGCAGCCTGCCATTGGTCCCATCGACCTGGTATCCCGTCAAGAATATCTTCGACCTGGAATTCAGCCTGGTTATGTAGTTCAGCACTGGCCCGCCGTTTAACATGCCTGCGGTTGTCAATATCACCGAAGGCTGGCTCAGCGCGTCGTTCCTCATTTCATAGTCCTCAACCCAGTTGACACTCTTAGCTGCTCCGTTAAGCAGGTTTTTGTTATTTATATAGTTCTGATACTCCAGGACTATGGACGTCGCGCTTTTTGACATGCCGTCGACATATGTCACATCTGCAAGGCCATTTTTGTAAAGCACAGCCAGCAGCTCCTGGCTTCTTCCAACCGCGAAAGCCGGCACCAGCGCGTTTCCCCCACTATCTAGAACATCGCGTATTTCTGCTACGAATTTTTTTATCAGGTCTCCGCGGTCGGGATGGCTCTTGCCCGCATAGGTCGATTCTATTATCAGCAGGTCGCTTTTGACTATTTCTGCGCCGGCGTGCAACATCTGCGGTGTAATCTTAAAGTCGCCCGTATAAACTATCCTTTTCGTATCCTTGCCGCGAGGTCTTTCAACTAGGGTGATAGCGCTGCCTGTTATGTGGCCAGCGTCGTAGAGGGTAATATCGTAGTTGCTGAAGTTTATCTTCTTGCGATACTCTAAGCTTATATAGTGTTTTAGCAGGTCGTTGAGCTGCCTTTTGTGAAATTTTGGAGGAACATGATTCTTCTTAAAAAGCTTGAGTGAATCCTCAAGCAAAAGGTTTGAGAGCTTGAGCGTGGGGGCCGTGCCGAATGTTGGTATCGACATGTCTTTGTAAAGCAGGGGCAACGATCCGCTATGGTCCAGGTGCGCATGGCTGACCACAGCCGCGTCTATGTCCGGGATTGATATGGGATAATCTGTTACATCGTCAATTTTTATGCCATAATCAAGCATTATCCTGCGCTGGTCATCAATCAATATGGCGGATCTGCCCACTTCGCTTGCACCGCCAAGGAACCTGAGTTTCATTTATACCAATCTGCAACTTAATAAAAATAAAGCAAGTGCTATTTTCAATAAAATTATATAAATATTCTTATTGCAATATCTAGTGTTGCCGAATCTGGACTGGTTGCTATGGCTGATGAGATAAATTTCATGGACATTATGGCTCTAAGCAAAATTACACCATCCACGACTGTCGAGAAATTCGGGGGCTTGGTAAATTCATCATTCTTTGACGGATCAAATATGCTAGGGTCCCTAAAACTTAAGGGTCTAGTTGACTTCACTTCAATATCGCCCGGCCAAAACGCCATAAAGATAACCGACCTGGGAAACAAGCTGCTGGGCGATGCAAAGGCCAAATCCACAGCCAATTTCGACCAGCTGGATCTTGCGATACTGAATCAAATGTCGGCCGGAAGGCGCGGACTAAACGACTTGACTGCATCAGTCAACCTAAGGCCTCTCGACATGGCCATGCGGCTGAACAAGATGCTGGCACAAGGATACATAAGTGTCGACTTCAGGAACGGCAAGCTGGATCTGTCACTTACAGAAAAAGGATTCATGCAAAGCAAAAGCGGAAAGATACCAGAGCCTCCGCAAGAGGCTAAGGCCGAATTACAGCAGCAGGCCGTGCCGCAGCCCTCAGCCACTCCGCAGGTGCAAGTCCAGCCCATGCAGCCTTCAACTGTCGCTCAAAATCCTGCCGCAGTGGTGCAGCAGCAAATCCCACAGTCTCCACCATCTCAGGCCCAGGTTCCCGAAAAGTCGCAGAGCAGCGCACCTTCAATGAAGCCCAAGCCTGCAAACTCTGAGGAATCCGAGATAAAAGAGCTGGAGAACATGCTAGTCAAGGTCAAAAAGATGCGCAGCAAACGCGTCAAGGTAATGGTTGCAATACTCCTAATAGTGGTAGTTGTCCTGATACTCAAGGAGATGGGAATAATATCGCTATAATGTCGTCGGCCAATCAAAGTTTAATAATAGGTGGATATATTGTCAGGCAAACTCGTAGACTACGTTGAAGCTTACAAGATGCTCGGTGCATACGGAATCAAAGCTGCCGAAGCAAAATACGTGACCAGCGCCAAAGACGCGATTGAATTTTCTAACGGAGGAGAACCCCTTGCAATGAAGGTAATCTCGGAAAAGGCGCTGCACAAGTCAAAAAGCGGACTAGTAAGGCTCGGGCTATCAAAACCTGCAGACATAGAGGGCGCATTTGAAGATCTTTCGGCAAAGGCGCAGAAAATAAAGCCCTACAAAATACTCGTCCAGAAGATGGTAAAAGGCGACAAGGAAATCATAGTGGGCGGCAAGACTGACGAGCAATTCGGCAAGCTTATCCTTGTCGGGCTGGGCGGCATATATGTCGAGACGTTCAAGGACGTTGCCATTCGCGTATGCCCAATAGGCGAATACGACGCAAATGAAATGCTAGACCAGCTAAAGTCCGGCAAAATAATCGCCCCTGACGAGCAGTCTAGGAAAATGCTTACAGGTCTCCTGCTAAAGGTTTCGAAATTCATATTGGATCACAAGGAAATAGAGGAGCTGGACCTTAATCCGGTAATAATATACGAAGGCGGCTATTGTGCAGTAGACCTTAGGCTAATGAGGTAATCATAATGGCATCCAATATCGTCAAACATGAAAATCATGGCATTCTGAGCGATGCTGATAAGGTAGAGGGGCTTGCCATAATGATGAACCCCAAGAGTGTGGCAATCGTGGGCGCGTCACAAAATCCTGACAAGGTAGGCCATGTAATACTGCAGAACTATCTCGACGTCGGATATTCGGGCAAGCTGTATCCGGTCAATGCAAACGCCTCCGGGAAAATTCTCGGCTTAGAATCGTACCGCAACATTACCGAAATAAAGAAACCAATAGACCTGGCAGTGATTGCAATACCCGCAAAATTTACATCAGAATTGATTACAGAATGCCATAAGGCTGGGGTAAAGAGCATTGTCGTAGTGAGCAGCGGCTACGCAGAAATCGGCGAGGTAAAGCTTGAGCAGGAGCTCATAGACCTTGCAAATAAGTACAAGATACCTCTGCTGGGACCTAACTGCCTCGGTGTAATGGACCTTAAGTCGCGGGTTGACACGCTGTTCCTTCCCACATTCAAGATAGACAGGCCAAGCATAGGCGGAGTAAGTTTCGTATCACAAAGCGGCGCGGTAGGGAGTTCCACGCTAGACATAATAGCCAACGAGGGCTTTGGCCTTTCAAAGTTCATATCGTATGGAAACGCTTCGGTAATAGACGAAACAGACATACTGAATTATCTAGCCAAAGATGAAGACACAAAAGTCATCCTATACTATATAGAAGGCGTTAAAAGAGGCCGCGCATTCATAGAGGCAGCCAAAAAAGCAACGTTGAAAAAACCCATAGTGGTACTAAAAGGCGGCAGAACCGAGGCAGGGTCAAAGGCCGCGCATTCGCATACCGCCTCGCTCGCAGGCAGCTATGAAGCATACGATGCCGTATTCAGGCAGTTCGGGTTAATAAGGGCCGACGACATTCAGGACTTTGTGTCATTCTCAAAAATATTTGTCTCGCAGCCGAAATGCACCGGCAATAGGGTTGCAATAATGACGAATGGCGGCGGGGTCGGTGTAGTCGGAACCGACTCCCTGTATTCAAATGGGCTGCAGCTTGCAGAGCTCTCCGAAGAGTCCAAAAAGGCGTTGAAGAAGGCCCTGCCGCCTATCGTGGGCGTGAACATGCCCATAGACATGGCCGGAGATGCCGATGACAAAAGGTTTTCCGCAACCCTGGACATAATATCAAAGGACCAAAACATAGACGCGATAATGGCGATAACGCTGTTTCAGACTCCTGGGGCAGATTCGCGTGTCGCATCCACACTGATACACTACGGCACCACCATGGAAAAGCCGATGGTCGTCGTAAGCATAGGCGGGTCCTATACGGGTGTGCACAAGATGATGATGGAGCGCTCAGGCATACCTGTATACGATTCCCCTAACACTGCTTCGAGAGCGCTGGCTGCCCTGATAAGCTATTCTAAATACCTGCATAGGATGGGAAAATGATAAAGATATCTAAAAGGACCCAGAATGTGATAGCGAATGACAAGAAGCTTTTCTTGACGACCACAAAAGAAGACTTCCCATTTGTGGCGGATCATGGTGACGGCGACTTTGTCTACGACCTTGATGGTAACAAGTTTATAGACTTCTCAAGCTTCATATCTGTCTACAATCTTGGAGTAAATGCCAACGCAAGGATACGCGAAGCGGCAAAGGCCCAAATAGACAAGTTAATACATCCTGCATTCACGGACTATTATGCCGAACTTCCGACCATATTTGCAAGAAAGCTGATCAGCATGCTTCCGCGCGGCTACGGCAAGCTGTTCCTGTCAAATTCAGGCACTGAGGCAAACGAAGCTGCGTTAAAATTTTCCAACGTAATGACAGGGAAGCAGTATACAATGGCTTTTTATAATGCATTCCACGGCAGGACTAAGGGCGCCCTCGGGCTTACTGCATCGAAGTCTATTCAAAGAAGCCATTTTGGTCCGTTCCCGAATTCCATACACGTGCCGTTTCCATACTGCTACAGGTGCCCTTTCAACGAGAAATATCCCGGCTGCGGCTTTGCATGCATAGACTATATAAAGAAATATCCACTGTCGAAAGAGGTTGATCCGAAGGAGATAGCCGCATTCTTCATAGAGCCGATACAGGGCGAGGGCGGCTACGTGGTTCCACCCCTGGATTATTTCAAGGAGCTGAAAAAGGTGCTAGACGAGTACGGAATACTCATGGTTGCCGACGAGGTGCAGTCGGGCTACATGCGTACAGGCAAGTTCTTAGCGCTTGAAAACTTCGGAGTTACTGCCGACATGTACACAATGGCAAAATCCATAGCTGGAGGTTTCCCAATGGGTGTCACGGCGGTAAGCAAGGAACTCGGCGACATACCCGCAGGCGCTCATGCAAACACGTTTGGCGGGAACCTGGTCTCAGTAGCGGCCGCTAACGCGTCTATCGATTATGTTATAAAAAACAAGGCGGTGCTGCACAAGCTAGTAGTAGAGAAGGGCAAAGCGATAATGAAACGCCTTAGGGAGATGCAGGAAAAATACGAGATAATAGGCGACGTACGTGGCATAGGGCTCATGATAGGCATAGAAATAGTCAAGGACAGAAAAACCAAGGAGCCCGGTATAAAAGAAAGGTCAAGAATCCTAGAGGAATCGTTCAACAACGGCTTAATAATGCTTCCTGCAGGTGCATCATCCATAAGAATAATACCACCGCTTACAGTAAGCAAGGGCGCAATGGAAAAAGGTCTGAACATACTGGAAGCATCATTCAAGAGCGTCTGCTCAAAATAGCTACTTTCTTATAAATACGCGCTTAAGCATGGCCTTCGGACTGTCCATATCCCCATGCTTGCTCAAGAATTCGCCAACTCCAAGCGCCTTCAGAAATTTTATGAAATAACCGGAGTTTCTGGGGCCTATGGAATTTAAGAACGAATAATAAGAGTGTATCATGTTGTGCATTTTTAAATCTGCTCCGTACAGCGCCCTCCATCTTCTCTCATACTCGCCCAGCGGCTCTCTGCCGCCCAATTTTTTAGCTATCGATTCTGCTGCGATCTTGGCACAGAGGATCCCGAATATTATGCCTCCTCCCGTGGTGGCCTTTACCTGACCTGCAGCGTCTCCTAAAAGCATCACGTTTCCCAAAACTGTTTTTTTCCTTACCTCTAGTGGTATTATGCTCGCATGTCCAGCTATCTTCCTAGAGCCAGAAATAATATTGGATATGCTGCTGTTTTTCAAGAACGAATCAAAAACGACCGCACTGCTTTTCTTCGCGCTGCTGTCTATGCCAATCCCGACTTCGGCTATGCTTTTGCCATAGGGCACCATCCAGCCAAAGAAACCCTTTATATACCTCTCCCCTACGTAGACCCCAACCTTCTTGGGGTCTTCTACTAATGCGCCATCAAATTCGGCTTTGTATGTGAGTACAAATCTGTGAATAGGCGGAAAACCGAACGCGCTGGCCACATGTGAAAGCGCGCCATCCGCGCCGACTATTATTTTATCGCCTCTACCCGCCATGTCTACCAACGTTTCCCTGTTCAATTCCCTGCCCAATAACACATCAACCCCCGCCTCCTTTGCCGCGCTGTAAAATAAATTTATGAATTTCTTTCTGTCGACTACGTACGCCACAACCGATTTTGCCATAACTGCCAGTTTTTCATTGCCTGCGAATATGTCTGCGCCGTAAAGATCATTTATTATGCTAGTTCTGTACTCAAGCTCCATCCTATCCAGGCCATTTTTGGATAGTATGCCTGATGCCTTTTCTACACCATCGTCTACTCTGCGCTTTCTTTCGTATACTGTGGAATGTATGCCCCTCCTGGCTAGTTCTATGGAAAGCATAAGTCCGGCGCTGCCCGCCCCAACTATAACGATTTCCTTTTCCATATAATATCAACCGCGCAGATTATCATGTATTTATACCTTTCTACCCTATTTTATTTAGTAATTTTTATTACGGTGGTTAAACGCCTAAAAATGAGAAACCCAAAAGCACAGGTCCACAAGATATACCCGAACCTAAAATAAACATACAGAATATAGTGGTAAGCGCGGATCTTCATGCAACAATAGACCTTTACGCGCTTTCCAAGGACGTAAAAGCAGTCGACTATGAGCCAGAGCAGTTTCCAGGCGCCATATTCAGGATAGCCGAACCAAAGGCCGTCATAATACTATTTAAAAATGGCAAAATGATATGCACCGGCTCGAACACCGAGGCCAACATAAAAAAGGTGCTCGCATATGCGGCAAAGGTGCTTTCAAAGTACGTCCTTTCTATAAATCCTCCGGCAAAGTAGATATTACATTTTTGCTACTTTTCTTGCTTCCTTTTCAAAACTTTCGAAGAATCGGTCCCATGAGTAATTTTTCTTGACGTGAGCGCGGCCCGCCCTACCCAATTTTGCGGCCAGGTCATCGTTCTCGGCAACCATTGCCATACGCCTGGCCATCTCCTCTTCGCTACCTGTCAGAAACCCTGTTTTCCCGTCTACAACCGTCTCACGCGGACCGCCTTCGTTAACCGCGATTATCGGCTTTCTGCTCGCCATCGCCTCCAGCGGCACCAGCCCGTAATCCTCGTTCAGCGGCGGATAAATAACCGCAGTGCACCTAGAGTACAGGTCAATAAGCTCTTTATCGTTTACCTCGGTCATTACCTCTATTCCTTTCGTCGCCCTGGAACTCTCAATGACCTTACGATAGTATTCCTGATAGAAGCTGTCCTTCGACACAGGCCCGACCAGGATTAGGCGGTAGCCCTTGGATTTGGAAATCCTCCTAAATATTTCAAAAGCCCTTATTGCGTAATCCTGCCTTTTGTTTGGAGAGATACGCGCTGGATAGAGGAAGTACTTGTCATTGCCCCTATCCAAATAGTTCTGATAATCTACCGCGCCATTAAGTACCACTGCATCATCTCTCCCGAAATACTTCTTTATCCTGCCTCTGGTATTTTCGCTGTTTGCAAATATGAACTCTATTTTCTTTACAACTCCGTAATCCATTTTCCTGACAAATGATGCGCCTACCTTGTAAACCGGTCTGCTCCACACCTTCCTGAATTTCTGCCTGTAAGCGTAAAGATCATATAGCTCTCTTAGCGGGGTGTGGCAATACCATACAACGCGTTCATTGCTGTTCCTTATCCAATGGCTGGGCGCTATGTGGGCATTTATCACGTCATAGTCCTCTTTGATTACGAACCTGTAAAAAGACATGCCATAATCGAGGCCTTGCGTAGCCCTGCTGTACGGTAAAATTTTGGCCGCGGCTTTGGTACCTATAACCTCAACATCAAGATCCGAAAATTCCGGAAACGTTGCGTTCTTATCGTATTCGGCGGTGTATATCTTGGCTTTGTAGTGCTGAGCCATCTTGAGCACTATCTTTTCGGCCCCACCCTTCATGGTAAGGTTTGCCTGTGTTATTGCGATATCCATAAAATCATTTATGGTATTATATCTAATAAACTTAACCGTGTTTTAATACTTTGTCAATAACCTATATAAGCGCAGCGCGATGATAAAATGGACTTCGGAGAAGGCCTAAGGCAGGCAATAGCAAAAATTTCACGTTCCACTATAATAGACGTAAACACGATTCGCGAATTTTCTAAGGAGCTGCAGAAAACCCTGCTTATGGCAGACGTTGAAGTAAACCTTGTTGCGGAATTCACCAAAAGCATACAGGAGCAGGCGCTAAAGAGCAAGCCTCCGCCAGGCCTAGACCCGCGCGAATACATAACCAATATGGTATACGAAGAACTGACAAAGCTGATGGGCAAGACCTACGAGCCCCAGATATCCAAAAAACGCATATTGCTGGCAGGACTCTACGGTTCAGGTAAGACAACAACCGCTGCCAAGCTGGCGAAATACTACCAGGATAGGGGGCTAAGCGCCGGCGTAATATGCTGCGATGTCACACGCCCCGCCGCCTACCAGCAGCTCGAAACCCTGGCAAAGCAGGCAAACGTAGCGTTTTTCGGAATCAAAGACAGCAAAGATCCGGTCAAAATAGTGAAGTCGGGATTGGAGGCTATGAAGGGCAAGGGCGTTGTAATCTGCGATACCAGCGGCAGAAGCGCTCTTGACGCAAACCTGGTAGAGGAGCTCAAAAGGGTATCTGATGCGTTCGCCCCGGAAGAAAAGGTACTTGTCGTTAGCGCAGACATAGGCCAGGTTGCCGGCAGGCAGGCCCGCGAATTCGCAAAAGCAATATCAATCAGCGGAGTAATAGTAACAAAAATGGACGGCTCTGCGAAGGGCGGAGGCGCACTGAGTGCAGCAAATGCGGCGCACGCACCAGTAATGTTCATAGGTACTGGAGAGAAGATCTCCAATATAGAGCCGTTCGATTCCGAAAAATTTATCGGCGAACTGCTTGGAGTACCAAACATAGAAAAACTCATAGAACATGTAAGCGCGGCGGTCAAGGAAGCCAATCTAAGCGAAGACGAGATAGACGTAGAAAAGCTCGATTTTGAAACGTTCTACGCGCAGCTCAAGGCATTGAACAAGATGGGCCCGCTGAAAAATGTGTTTGGCATGCTAGGCGCTCCGGACGTTCCAAAGGAGCTGGTCGAAGAGGGCGAATCGAAGCTCAACAAATACAAAGTGATAATATCGTCAATGACCAAGGAGGAAAGGCAGAACGAAAAGCTGCTCCACGACCCAAGCCGCGCGGAAAGGGTCGCCAGGGGAAGCGGCACAACGGAAAAGGACGTGCGCGCGCTGCTATCAGATTTCAACAAGATGAAAAAATCTTTCAACATGCTAAAAAACAACCGCGGAATGAAGCGCTTCTTTTCCAAGCTCTCATAAAAAACATAAAAATAGCAGATAACAAAATTAAAATAAAAAGAAAACTAAAACAAAATTATGGTGAAGCCACCAAAATTTATCTCTTCTTCTTTGAACTCTTCTTTGCCTTCTTTGACTTTTTCGCTGCCATTTATCTCACTTTCAGCAAATGTTATGATTGAATAAAAAATATTTAAATATATTCGTATAAAATCTTTAATGATATTACATGATATTTTATCCAGATATAAATTGTTTTACCTACATAAAAGCAGCATGTCTGCGTCGACCCAAATTCTGTCGCCGTAGCTTTTGATTAAACCTATTCATCAGGCCGAAAATCATGCAAATCAACCAATTTTCCAAGAAAATGCTGGTTTCAGCAAAATTGAAAAACTTAGCCCTAAAAATTCACTTTATAAGATTTTGCTGACAAATAAATCAAGGTATGAAAATGCAGGACAAGGAAAAGCTCGAATCAAAACTGGAAGAGCTACAGGAAGAATATTCAAAGACAAAGGACAATAAGGCGACAAACAAGCACCTCGGTGCGCTCAGGTCAAAGATCGCAGCGGTAAAAAAGGACATAATAAAGGCGGGCAAGAAAAAGCACGGCCGTGGATTTTTTGTCAAAAAATATGGCGATGCAACTGTGGCGCTTGTGGGCTTCCCTAGCGCCGGAAAATCGACAATATTGAACGCGCTGGCAAATTCCAAGTCGAAAACCGGATATTACGCATTCACAACAACCACCATAATACCTGGCACCATGCTCTATAATGACGCGCACATACAAGTTCTCGATATGCCCGGCATAATAGAAAACGCACACGAAGGGTACGGGGGCGGCGTGGCAGTTATAGCCCAGATGAAGGTTGTGGATCTGCTGGTTTTCGTGATAGACGTGAATTCCATAGATCAGCTCGGCATGCTGCTAAAGGAACTCAACGCCCTGCAGATATTCGTAAACAAGAAGAGGCCATCA
This sequence comes from Candidatus Micrarchaeum acidiphilum ARMAN-2, assembly GCA_009387755.1. Taxonomy (NCBI): domain Archaea; kingdom Nanobdellati; phylum Microcaldota; class Candidatus Micrarchaeia; order Candidatus Micrarchaeales; family Candidatus Micrarchaeaceae; genus Candidatus Micrarchaeum; species Candidatus Micrarchaeum acidiphilum. The sequence goes on along the minus strand of GG697241.1, from coordinate 43,175 downwards.
GTCCAAATAATGCCGGACGAAACTTCGCCAGGCATCGTTATAGACGTCAACAAGTCCGACCTCGGGGCAGACGAAATAAAAATGATACTGAACAGCTTTGGCGTTTACAATGCTAACGTAAGGATATGGGACAACCTGGATGGGAATGACCTAATAGGCATAATCTCTGGGAAGTCTTCATACATACCTGGAATAGTCGCGCTGAATAAGGTCGACACTAACAAAAATTTTGAAAAGGCCAAGGCGGATATCGAAAGCAGATACGGATTCGCTACGGTGCCGACCAGCGGTCTAAACGGGACAGGAATAGAAGCTCTAAAGCGTTCAATATACGAAAACCTGTCAATAATGAGAGTTTACCTCAAGCCAAGGGCAAAAGAAAACCCCGAACCGATAATAGTAAAGAGCGGTTGCACTGTGGGCCTGCTGGCAAGAAAGCTCCATACAGAAATACTTAACGACCTTAAATGCGCTTACATCAACGGCCCCAGCGTAAAGTTTAGAAATCAGCGGGTAGGCGTGAACCACATACTTGCCGAAGGCGATACCATAACATTCATAAAAGAATAAATATGTTAAATGAGCAAGCGCAGTGATCGAGATGGGCATAAAATACTGGGAATTTGAGGACGCCCCTTTCAAGGAGAAGCTTAAGAACCTCAACGTAAAGGAGATCGCAAAAATCTTTTTCGACAATGAGACAGAGGCATATCGGTTTGCAGCGCTTCTTTACTCGGTCAAAAGGAAAGGAACCCTGAAACTAAAGGACGTCCCAAAGGACATTCCGATAGCTACGGCAAAAAGATACCTTGACTACGGCGTTCAAATCGGAATGCTGAAGCACGAAAATACTTCGTATTCGCTTACCGACCGTTATACCAAGCCCCTCAAAAACATAGCTGCATACGTAAAGGCATGGATGGATAGCACGTCAGAAGAGGACCTTCTCACAGAGTTCCCGAACGCAAACTCTGGCAGGCAGGAAAAGCGCGGCGGAAGGGCAAAAGGCGAACAGCCGCCGTCACAAGCATAAATTTCGCGGGCCCGGCGGGACTTTCATGCATTCTGTGCATTTTGAACCCGCGACCATCAGCTTAGAAGGCTGCTGCTCTGTCCAAGCTGAGCTACGGGCCCGCTAAATCCTGTCCTTAACGTTAAAAAATTCAATAGTATTTTGCGTTAGCTTTTCAGCAGCGGTCTCGAAGCTTACCTGTTTTAGCCTGGCTATGTTCTCAACCGCGGATCTAACATCCTTAGGAAACATGCCTGCAGTCGGCGAATCCGTCTCTGCCATTAAGTAATCTATGGATATGCTATTTATTACTTTGTCCCTTTTGGCAGATTTCAGCGGAGGCACCGATATCATATAACCCCTTCTCTCAGCAATTTTGGCATGCTCAACGCCGCCCTCAAAGAAGTGGATGTGTACTTTGAGGTCTGTGCGTTCTTTGAGTATTATGAACACATCATCTATTGCATTTCTGGAATGCACGCTGACGGGCATCTTAAGCTTTTCGGCTAGGTCCAGAAAAAGCTCAAAAACCTGCTTCTGCCTGTCCATGCCTTCGAAGCCGGCAGCGCGGGTATAATCCAAGCCTATCTCGCCTATGCCTACAATTACGCTCTTGTTGCTTCTTGCTATATCCAAATTGTAATTGAGCTCCTTATCTGACATGGCCGCTGCATATTCTGGATGCACCCCTACAAGCGGAAATACGTGCTTTGATGCCAGGTCTATGGACTTCAAGTTGGATTTCGTGTCGACGCCATCTGTAAACATGTAGAGCACCCCATCTTCGACCGCCTCGTTTATCTTTAGAATATCTATTGCATCAAGGTGGCAATGGGCATCCGCCATAACCGTAACTGTTTTTCGCAGTTCCATCCTGTTTATATGGGTCATAAGTTGCCGTGTCTGTTGCAGGCACATCACCTAACGCATATATATCTGAATAAAATTAAATATCAGAATATTATTAATAAATCAATTGCTTTATAATAAAGAGATGCATTATGCCCAAGATTAAAAGTTCAGGCGCCCCAAGGGCCGGCACAGAAGCAGCCATAAAACGGCTTTCAAGATCTAACTATGTACTTTCTGCAGCCGTACTTGTCCTTGCAATAGCGCTGATATTCACCATATTGGCATTTAGCTCAAGCATAAGTTCCATCAAAACAGAAATATCAAACCTGCATTTCTCATCAAGCAGTAACAGCTCAACAGTTCCCTCGTACAACATAACCGGCAATCTTATTGTGCCTCCCACATCTATACCTAGCGACCCAGTAATAACAAAGCAGATGCCATTCGGAAGCAGGCTTACCAACATAAACCAGCCGCTCAACGCGACAGACCTGGCAGTAATAAACAATGCACCCAATTCGTACTTTGAGACGGCAGGCGAAATGCTGCTCAACGGCTCCTTGGTAAATTTTGCAAGCGGAAAGGGCTCTTCGGTAGTACCGCCATTCATAGTTAACGGCAAGCCATCTACAATATATCTGGGCTCTATAACCTGCGTCTTCTGCGGAGAGAACAGGTGGGCCATGGCGTTGGCACTTTCAAGGTTCGGCACGTTCTCCAGGCTTTATAAAGGGTACAGCTCCTTCGGAGACCATGATCTGCCAACGCTTTACTGGTCACCGGCGCAATACAATCAGTCAGCAGAAGACCTCGGCGCCTTCTACAACAGCAGCTACATAAACTTCATATCCATAGACGACGCCAATCCCATAACCGGAGGATTCGTCCTGAATCCGATGGGCACCATACAAAGCAGGATAAACGCCACTAACAATACTGTATACATTGACGCCATGAAGTTCATAGTCCAGTTGAACAACTTCCAAGGCACTCCATATACTATATGGGGCAAGTACAACGTAGCCGGCGCAGACGCCGTGGATTTTGGCAATTCGACCCCAACAAACAACACACTCCCAATGACTAACATGACACACGCTTCCGTATTCAAGCAGCTTGCAAACCCCACTGATCAATTCGCCCTTACCGAATATGCCGGTGCGGACATATACGCGGCCATGATGTGCTCAACGCTGAACGGCACGACAACAAACATGCCTAGCATATGTTCACTGCCTGCAATAAAGGGCATAGAGAACAGCGAAGGCATATGATGGTACCAATGCCATACAAAAGCAAAACAAGAAGCACTAAACGGCCAAATGCCGCATCCGCCAGGAGAAGAAGGCTTGCCTCAATAAGGGCGGTATTTTCAAGGCCCGAACACATAGGCATAGCTGTTATTGGTGCGGTAATATACTACCTATTGTTCTACTTCCTGATAACGCAGAGCGACCATGGCGTATTCCTGCTTACAATACCTGCATACATGATATACCTGCTTGTGATAACCTCCGGCATACTGCTTTCAATCAGCATATTCTCAATAAGATCGCTAAGGAGAAGCAAAATAAAAAACGGGGCGCCGGCGAGCTTCTTGAGCGTGGCAATGCCTGCAGCAAGCGGCGTCATAGCCGGGTGCTCGTGCGAAGTTCCAATACTCGGCAGCATACTATACCCTCTGGGCCTTAACGTATTCGCCGTGAGCGGGATAATATCCGCAATAGCCGTTTACGGCCCCGCCCTAATCGCAGTATTCATAGCTGCAAACTTGCTTTCGATATACTACCTTTCTGGAAGGATAGCGCGTACAAGGTAACAGACCGCCGCATAGCCTGCAACCAGTAAGTAATTTATTATTAATCAACTAATTACTGGATAGGTGACCAAGGCGGTTTTATGGCTAGCAGTAAAAAATCAGGCAAAAAAGATAAAGTCCGGAAATCCAAAGCGCGAAGAAAGGCTAGTTCAGCAGCAAGAAAGATTCACGCAAATTCAAAAATTACGCATGCGCCGAAGAAACGCCAGAATCCAAAAAAATTGGCATCCGGCTCTACGCCTAAAAAAGCCCTTCATCAAATCCCTAGCGCCGCTGCAAGCACTACAAATACCCAAAACGGCCTAACCGACATAATGATAAATAATATAATAAAGAGCGTGCCTGAAGCTCAGGTGGACAGAAACGCAATACTGCTAAACCACGTACTGATGAATCTTACAAAGGGCATGCGAAGGGTTTCATACCATAGCGGATTTGCCATAGGGGTAAAGGTAAGCGGCGGATATGGCAGCATCTACAAGGACAAGCACGCCGCGCTTTCGGATCTTACTGACTTCATAGAAAAGATAGGATACGCGAGTGCGTCACACGAAATATATAGGGACGGAAAGATATCCTTTTTTATAAGGTCAAACAAGGGCCAGAACATAGGGATGAACCTGCACAGCTTTGAAGCCGGCATAATATCCGGGTTTCTCACGGCAATAACCGGCGTATACTCAAAGGTATCGGAGCAGAGGTGCCAAAACAACGATTCCGACCTTTGCGTATTCACAGTTTCTAATACTGCAGACTACGAAGCAGACTTACCCATCGAGCCAAAGGGGCTATTGGAACGCCTTGCCTCAAGCCTATACTCAGACCTTAGCAGAAACGACCTTTCCAACAGCGCCAAATTCTCGGAATCATACTACTATATGCTAAACAAGGTTGTCTCAGACAAGGCGTATCTGGAATACATGAAAGACAGCGTAAGGTATGTGGGCGGGATACTTGGCGACAAGATACTGTCTGTATACGGCAGGGATGACAAGTCTTACGGTAAATGCCTTCAAAGCAGCGTAAAGCTATTAAACCTTGGTAAACTAAGTATTAAAAATTCAAAAAATTATCCCGTAGAGCTTTCATTTGATACCATAAATTCAAGGCAGGAGCTCATAGAGATTTCTCTTGCGCTGATAAGCGGCATGTCCCCGGACAGGGATTCTACAATAGAAGCTGTCCAGGAAATAAAAGGGGGCACATACACCATACGCCTAAACAAAAAATAAAAAAGAAAGGCAACAACTATTTTGGGGAATAGCAGATGGCACTAGAATTCATGGACAAGATATCCAAGTATCTTCCATCGATACAGGGACCTAAGAAACCGCTGTCGCTCCGCGAAAAGATGTACTGGACGGCAGGAATCCTTGTAATATATTTCCTGCTGTACAACACATACGCCATAGGAGTCAACCAGCAGGACGTAACCCAGCCGCTGCTGCAGCTCATAAGCATAATATTCGCCGCAAAGGTCGGCAGCCTCATAACGGTGGGAATAGGGCCCATAGTGCTATCTAGCATAATACTGCAGCTTATAAACGGATCCGGACTGATAAAACTGGATCTCACGGAGACCGCGCAGAAATCCAGGTTCCAGGCCCTGCAAAAGCTGTCTGCAATTTGCATAGCAGTAATAGAATCAGTGGTATTTGTGCTCAGCGGATACGTGCCGGTCGCGTCTCCGTCGCTGATAGGCTATGTAATACTGCAATTGGCCATAGGTGCGATAATAATAATATTCCTGGACGAAATAATGAGCAAGTGGGGCATCACATCCGGAATAAACATGTTTATAGCAGCCGGGGTGTCGTACGCCATAATAGCCGGAACTGTTAGCATACTCATACCTGAGGCTGCCGCGGCAATCGCTGCAGGCGGAGCAGCCGCCCCGGCAAATGCACTCCTTGCCTTCGGGCCGCTGATATTCGCATTTGTAATATTCCTGGTAAGCATATACGCCTATGAGATGAAGGTCGAGCTGCCGCTGAGCTTCGAGCAGCTTCGCGGCGTGGGCGGAAGGCTGCCCATACCTTTCCTTTACGTGAGCGTACTGCCAGTGATACTGGCGTCTTCCCTGGAGCTCAGCCTCACGGTATGGTTTCGGTTCCTTGCAGGCGTGAAGGGCAATTTGGCCAGCGTAGCAAAGTTCATAGCCTACTACCAGTCGGTAGGCGGCACGCAGACTCTTTCAGGCGGTCTTGTGTACCTGATATCGCCCACATTCCCATTGCCGTATTCCGCACCGTACGGAATAGGGGGCTACGGGGCATATTTCACCTACCTAGCTACACATACCAGCAACCTATTCCTGCCATGGGGCGGGATGGTGCTCGTGCCAGAATGGGTGCACGTGATAGTTTACACTGTAGTGTTGCTGATACTGTGCGTGATATTCGGCAAATTCTGGATAGAAATGACCGGTCAGAGCCCCAAAAACATGGCCCAGCAGCTCGGCGAAACGGGCTGGCAGATCCCTGGATTCAGAAGGGACCCGCGGGTAATAGAAAACGTGCTAAACAAGTACGTCCCTACAATAACCGTGCTAGGCAGCCTGTTCGTAGGATTACTTGCAGCGATAGCTACGCTCACCGGAGCCATAGGCACGGGGATGGGCATACTCCTCACTGTGGGCATAATATATATGCTGTACCAGCAGCTGGAGCAGGAGAACCTCTACGATACCTACCCGATACTAAACAAAATAACAAAATAAGGAAAAGACAAATCAGAAGCTGCAGGGAAAGCCCCCGCGGCTCAGAGTTCTCCGACTCTCCTCTTCTGGGCGCGCTTGAGCCTTTTTCTCCTTTTCTTTATCCATTTCCAGCGCATTCTTCCTTTTTTCTTCCATTTTCTAGGTATGCTTCCCAAGAATTCACCTTAAAACATTAAAATAAAAAGACCAATACCTATTTTTACATACATAAATTTAAATGTTTATAATTTTTAAATACTTGCAAGGTGTTCTTTTGCACAAGGGAATAATCGCCTACATAATAATATTTGTTATTATATTGGTAATCGGCTACTTCTATACTGGGGGATACCACGACATACCGAGTCTGTCAACCACTACTGTAACTACGGTTCCGACTACCTCAGTATCTTCTACTACGACTACAAACACCACTAGTACCACAATTGCCTATGCATACTCGTGCATGAACTATAGCGTTTTTGACCAAATGCCAAATTCGACCGTAAATGAAACATGCTACTGGACAGGCGGAAGGCTAGGCGTATGGGTTGCTACGGGCAATGCAACCAAAGCGCATTTCACCGTAACGGGCGCCAACAAGGTGGTCTATTCTAATGGCACCTCAACATTCAACTGCGTAACCCTTGTTTCAAACTTTACAGGACCTGCCCAGAAATATTATATTTCGCTGAAAAAGGGCCCGCCAGGAGGCACATGCCCCAATCCATATGCCCTGATAACCCTGAACGGATCGATAACGCCCCCACCAACAGTGTATTCGCAGGTATACAATGCGAACTTCAGCAACGGCTACATCGGCTGGCAGGTAGCGGGCAAAGGCTTTGGGACAGCACCGCTCAACATAACGCATGCAGACCTCAATACCACACGCTGCTATCAGAATGCGACATGGCAGGGCTATAATGGTAGCTTCTTTGCCACAACCTACACCTGCGGCACTTCCGTGTCGCCGGGAAATATAACTTCAAGCGCCTTCAGGGTGTCAAAGCCGTTCCTGAACTTCAAGATAATAAGCCCGCTAAACAACAATATAGCTGTCGAAATCCTCGAAGGCAATAAAACCCAGATAATAGCGCATTTCAACACGTTCAACAGCACGATATTCGGTTCAACAAGTGCGTACACCTTCAGGAACGCCACAATACCGCTTACTTCGCTGCTTGGCGAAAACGTAAGAATAAGGGTCGTGTCAGATACGCTGCAGCCTGGCGCTTACATGGCAATAGGCGATTTCGAGCTCGGCACGTATCCAACGCAGACGCCCGGAGTGCTGGCCGACATATCCATCAAATGATCATGCAGAAATTGACTTACCTGCCGCTTCACGGAGGCAGGGCTCCAAAATGGCTTTTCGGCAGAATGGTAAAGCTCGGCGGCATAATAACAGAGGAAATAATGGACGAATTCGGTGCAGACGAGCTGGTGCGCAGAATAGCCGACCCGAAATGGTTCCAGGCGCTGGCGTGTGCCATAGGGTATGATTGGCACAGCAGCGGCACTACCACGGTGACCATAGCGGCGCTCAAGGAAGCTCTGAATTTCAATTCCGACATATTTATAGCAGGAGGCAAGGGCAGCGAAGGCACATCTACGCCCTCCCAAATAGCGACAGGCGCCGACTATCTATCAAGGTCTGCAGTAGCAGATGAATTCGCGTCGAAAAGCAGGATTATAGCAAAAATAGATTCCGCGCTGGTATACGACAGGGTTTCAATTTACCACCACGCATTCATATTCTCGAAAAACGCAAGATGGTGCATAGTACAGCAGGGCATGCTCGGAGAAACTGAATACGCTGTCAGGTTCCAGGTGCTGGATTCGCTTCTGGGAAAAGACATCACAGAAGAGACCAACGGCGCGGTGACAGGCAGCGCAGGCGTTGAGGCGATTGACCTTACCTTTTCAAAAAACAGCAGCGTAAAGACCGGCAGCCTCAGGGCAGTACGCGAAGACATCAACAAACTTGTCGGAACCAGCGCAACGGCGCTGGAATTTCCAAGGCGGCACTACATTATCGGATCAGATTTGTCCAAACGAGCCCGCGAACTTATAAGGTTCGCCAACGAGATGCAGCCAAAGGACTATGCGGAACTACTGTCAATACCTGGCATGGGCGGCAGGACGCTTAGGTCAATAGCCATGATATCCTCGCTCATATACGATACAGAGATATACAAGCGCGATCCGGTTATGTATGCCTACAACGTCGGCGGTAAGGACGGTATTCCATACCCCATAAATCTCAAGCACTACGACGATGTGATAAACTCGATGAAAGAGATAGTTTCTCGCTCCAGAATAGAGGGCAGGGACAAGGTTCGCGCTCTTTCAAGGCTTTCTGCTAGGATGTCGCAGGCGTACTCAAGATAAATCTATTGCTCGTTGCCTTCTGGCTGCTTGTTTGAGGTTTCCATCAGCTTCTTTCCTATTGCAGCCCTGTTCTCAAGTGCAGCGTTTATCTCCTCTATATCCTCTTTCTTAAGCACCTTTTCTAGTATGAACCTCGAATAGTTTGCCGATATCTGGGATAGGTCCATGAGCATCGACTGTAGCTCCGACACTTTGAACCGCATCTCGCTGTTCGGTTTCAGTATTTCTATGCCTGCGGGGGAGTAGTTGAAGGCGATATTGACCAATGCCATGAAATTGTCTACCAGCGTGGTTATCTTTGCGCTGGTAGTGAATATGCCCTCCTTTTCCAATGGTTCCTCGATTGCGCCATAGCAGTACACTACGCCGCGCTCCTTCAGCAGCCTCTCGTTTACAAGGTCTACCATTAGCTGTTGGAGCTTCTCCCTTTCCTTGTGTTGCATGTCGAAATAAACGTTTACAAGAACGCCTCCGTGAGCTATTTTCTCCTCGGTTACTTTATCAACTTCTGACTTTGCCATTTTATCATCTATTTCAATTTCTGGACCAGCACGTCAAGGCCTATTACTTCTTCATCACCGCTTACCATATTCCTAAGCTTGACTTTGCCCTCCTTTTGCTCTATGTCTCCAACTATAACCGCATACTCTATGTTCATCGAAGATATGTAAGAAAGCTGGTTCGATATGTTCCTGTCAGCCAAGTTTATCTCGGTATTTATGCCGTTTTCCCTGAGCTTGTTGGCGACAGACAGCGCATAATCATAATTCTCTTTTCGTATGTATGCTACAAAAGCTTTTGCAAATGTATACCTTTTTGAGTAGGAGAATTTAAGCAAGTCCAGAACCCTGTCCACTCCTATGGTTCCGCCCACAGCCGGAATGCTTTTACCGCCATAATTTTCAATTAGCTTGTCGTACCTGCCCCCTCCGCACAGCGACTGGATCGGCGCTCCCTCTTCAGCCGCCCTAATTTCAAATACCATACCAGTATAGTAATCTATGCCCCTAACGATTGAGAAATCTACCTTAAGCTCGCCTTTAATCGGATACTTTTTCACCAACTCTATCATATTCCCCAGCTCATCACATGCCCCGCTGCCCTTCGCAAAGTCCTTCGCATATTTGAGCTTCTCCTCATTGGTCCCCTTTGCGCCTACGAAGTTTACTACCTTTAGGCGCTGTTCGCTGTCCATGCCCGCCTTTTCGAGCATCTGATTCACGCCATCGCTCCCAGCCTTGTCCAGCTTGTCTATTATCCTCATAACCTCTATGTGTTTGTCCTCAGGCACGCCGAAAGCATCGAGCATGTCCTCCATGAGAACCCTGCTATTGACGAGTACCTCATACTTGATGTCCAGCGCATCGAGGGCGCTCGCAATGGTGGCTACCACCTCCGCATCGCAAAGCGACCTTTCCCCTCCTATTATGTCAACGTCGGCCTGTGTGAATTCCCTATACCTAAGGTGCTGCGGCTCGTCCATTCTCCAGGCCTCCCCAATCGCATATCTTTTAAATGGCAGAGGGAGGTTGTTGTGCATTATAAAATACCTTGCCAGAGATACCGTCTGATCGTACCTAAGCCCCAGCTCTTCCTCCTTCAGCTCATATATGAGCTTTTCATCCTCCCCAATCGCGCTCTTTCCCTTCAAGATCTTAAGAGACTCTATCTTAGGCGTTGATATGGTTAAAAAGCCAAAGGCTCTAAATACGGATTCAATCTTCCCTACAGTCTCGGCTTTGAATAGGGCTTCATTAGGCAACAGGTCCCTAACCCCTCTCGGAAACGGTAAATCGGTCATTTTAGCACCGGTGCAATAGAATATAATTAAAAAGGGATTTAATACATACTGTGAAGCCTGTCAGAGCCTCGAAGTGCAAAGCTTACAGATTTGAGTCTATCCACTTCTTAAACGGCTCTTTTGGTATTGCCCCGACATTCACCGCCTTCACATTCCCTTTTTCTATGAGTAGCGCGGTCGGTATGCTCATTATGTTGTATTTCGCAGCTATCTCCTCGTTCTCGTCTGCGTTTAGCTTTACAAACTTTACCTTGCCTTTGTACTCTTCAGAAACCTCATCCACAATAGGTGAAAACATCCTGCACGGTCCGCACCATTCGGCCCATATGTCTACTACGACCGGTATCTTAGACTTAAGTACTTCATCCTCAAAATCCCTCGAATTTACGTCTGCTACTGCCATTATACCACATTCATAAATTCTGTTTTAAAAATATAAAAACGTTTGTCAGGATATCATTTATCTTTGCGTCGGACAAGCAATCCCAACTTACTGCCGTTGTTGCCGCGGCGCGATTTTATTTGATTACCAAATCCTTGATTTTAATAACCACGTTTTTTTAATCTAATTAAATACCTTTTGCCAGCAACTTTTTACTGGGTGAGCAGTTGGAGGAAAAACCTGTGGGCGGAAATCCAAAACGCAAGTTCAACATACTGGTTTTGTCTGATATTGGCGGTGCAACAAAATACATGAGCGACGACAACCTCATAGGAATGGCGCAATACCTGCGCAATATTCCTCCGGAAGATAAACCAAACATGTTGGTTATAAACGGCGGCATACTACCTTTTTTCCCGCAGCGCGGCTCAAACAGGAGCAACGACTACCTCGACGTGATAATGGAAAACCTGCAGTACATACGTGATACTGCCGCAGTAATGAAGCCCCATCTGGAAAGGTTGGTCGCGCAGACTCCTGAAGACTGCAAGATAATATACATAACGTCCGAATCGGACCAGCGCAATATTGACGAGTATATAAGGGACCTTGGCCTGGACTTCAAATTCCACAGGGAACGGATAGAGGACAGGATGGGCGAGGAAATAGAGCTGATAGCCGGCAGGAAGGCTATAATAAACGCGGTAGAGCATTCCAAGGCTGCCGCAGAGCAGCAGATTGCGCATAATCCAAACAACAAAAGAATACTAGAGGAACTTAAAAACATAGAAATCAAACTCAAAGTCAATACAGAGGAGCGAACCGAGGCTGAGCACAGGCTAGAGCTGCTGAACAGCCTGTACCTGCTAACACTCAGCAACCTAGAGGAAGAGCAGATAAAGAAAACTTTAGAGGAGAAGATTGAAGCAGAAAAGGCGGTTTCGGAGGAATTCAAGACCGTAGAAAAGGATACCGCAAAATATGAAGAGCTTGTTTCCAGGGCCAAAAAGATCGCAAATTCAATAAGACTGCTCAACAACAGGCTAGCCGACGTGAGGGAAGGCAACGAAAAAGCCTCAAAGGACAAAGAGAACAAGCAGGTAGACATATTCGTGCACAATGCAATAACGTCAAGGGGCTCACACTCTATAATAAACGAACTCGCGCATTCCTACTACATGACAGAGCTCAGAAATGCATTCGGTAGAAAAAGGGACATAACAATACAGTCCGAAAAAGTTTCCTTGGAAGAGCACAACAGCGGCGCGTTCACGTTCAATGTAATCACATCCAACGATCCATCTGTTATAATGGGAACCAGGAAGAGGCAGAGCAACAACCTGCCAGCAAACAGATTAGAGATACTAACAGTAAACGGCGTGCTTGACAAGAAGGCGCTCGAGGCAAAACTCCTAAACATATTCGTTACAGGAAAGCATGAGTTCACCTCATTTTCCATAGAACCTCTCAAAAACGGGTCGCCTTCGGAGCTGGTGCTGCTATCCCAGGGACCGTTCTGGAGCACTAAGGGCCTCGCATCCATGTGGAATGCAGGCATAAACACAAAGGACACGCAGGCGGTCGAAAAGGGATATCTGAGCTCGGGTGCCTCGTTCTTGCGCATACCTGAAAGCGAGCCAATAGAACACGAAATACTGAGCGACAGATATCTTTACGAGAAGCGCAAGGAAAATGACAGGGAAGAAAGCAGAAAACTCAAAAGGAGGCTGCGCAGCCTTAAAAATTCCGGTAAGAAGCAGAACAACGACGAAGCTTCGCTCAGAAGGAAGGAGCTTGATCTTGCCGTCGCAATGAGCAAAAGGCCTTCAGAGCTCAAGGACCACGAACTTTCGGATATTGCATCAAGCGGCAACCTTGAAAAAATGACAGCAAGAAAAGACGAGAAGCCGCTGCACGGAATAATAAACCTTAAAATAGCAGCATTCTCAGACGTGCACGTCGGGAACCACAGCAAGCTCAAGCTTCTCGATGCAGCAGTATCCGATGCCATAAAACGCCAGCCCAACGTTATAGTGCTAGATGGCGACATGTTGGAGGGCCTGCTGAACTATTATGCAGTTGTAACGAGGTACGGCAACACTGCAGACTTTCCACAAAAGTACGAGTCAGCTCTAAAAAGGATGGGCTTCTCCGAAGCGGAGGTGTACAAGAAAATGTCGGAAATGCTAAGAGAGAGCATCGGCAAGTCAATACACAACATTGACGAGCAGCCAGAAATACTCCTAAGCCACATGTGGAAGCTTATAGACGATGTGATTCTCCGCGGCGGCGCAGTGATATCTGTATCAGGAAACCATTACAACAACACCCACAGGGAATGGAGAAATGATGAATCAACCAATGTTGTGAGCCACATAAAAGCCCACCTAAGAGGGTACTTGGAAATATCCGAAGCCAGCGGAATTCCGGACAAGAAAGCCTACGAGATGGTAAAGAAGGCTCTCGAAACAGACAACCGCATAATGGGGATCGGCGGCAGCGAATTCGGCGCGGACCAGATACGTATTGATGGTATAGAAACCATGGCCAGCCACGAGTTGGGTACCGGAAACCCAGGCAGCATGCTGGGCTTTGTCGAAAAGAAGAGGACCAACGCCGTGCTCCACATAGCTGGGCATGATCATGTGTGCCAGGTAGCCACTGCAGGCGGCGAACTCATGATAAAAATACCGAGCATGCAGGATGCAGAAGACAATCCGTTCCTAAAAAGGATACAGATACCAATAGGAACAACTCCCCTCGGGTCGGTGAACGGATACACGTTCATGGACTTTGATGTTGACGGAAATGCAGGCGAAGTGCTGCGCTCCAAAGTCATTCCAGTCCTCGAAAGAGACCTGATAACTGAAGACAAGGTCGACAGGGGGGTAAGGAACATGCTGCGCGACGTGCACACCGAAAGGGCCAAGAAGAGCAAAACAAGGTGAAGCGCACTTTTTATATACTTTGTCGCAGAAATAACTCAGATGATGAACAAAAGATCTGATTTGTGATGAAGATCTTGAGTGCTGAAACGTGGTCTATATGAAAATAGCTACTTCTGCGATAAAAAAGCTATTCGGAAAGGATTCTGGCATAATGGTCACGGACGATGCTGCGGAAGCCATCGCGAAGGCGCTTGCGGAAAATGCCGCGGAAATAGCCAAATATGCTGTCGAAAATGCAAAAAGGCACCACCGAAGCATAATAAAACCCGAGGACATAGAATCCTACAAGTCCCGCATATAAGCGTATCTGAAGTGTGTCTAAATGGAAGCCAGCATCTCAGAAAGCCCAAGCCACAGCATAAAGCTCGAATATCTGCAGAACGGGGTCCAGATTGTGCTGCTATGGGAGCAAATAGGTGGGGACTACGCCCTGCAGACCGCGTTCGATGCGAATGGCGGAATAATAGACCAAGTGCTTTCAAAGCTGTCTGGTCGCACGCTCCGTGACTCTGTTGACGGCTTTATAGAGCGCAACGGCATAGAGCCCAGAGAAAGCGTATTCGAAGAGGTAAAGCTGAAGAAGTCGTGCCCCAAATGCGGCAAGATGGACCTAGTCCGCGCGGCGGAATCTGCTGGCAATGCTTCTGCCATACCTGTAATGCCAATATACATATGCGGGTCCTGCGGATCTAAGTCGTATTACTTAACGGACGCGTATCTGGCCAAGCTTGTAGTCAAGAACAAGGAGCTTTTCGATCCCAAGGAACTGGCCGACATTGACCGGCTCGGCGAAGAGGCATTCATGAAGGAGCTCAGGGAATACATAGTAAGGGTTTTTGCGGCAAAAAAGATAAGTAATATAAGATAGGATATTCAAAATAATAGTGGTGATGCAATGGCCATCCTTATATCGGACCTTTACGGCAAGGAAATAATAACGACTGCTGGAAACAAGATAGGCTCTGTTGAGGACATAATACTGGACTTTGAAAGCGGATCTGTGGCGAGCCTTCTGCTCGACAAGATGGAAAACATATCAAGGGCAGAAAGGACAGCTGAAGCGCTAAAGAGAAAAAGCGTAAACTTCGGCAGGGTAAAAAGCGTTTCAGAAACTATAATAGTAAAAACCTGATCAGTCTGTGGTTATTTCCCTGGGAATATTCGGCCTTCCCTTTATCAGTATCTTGTTGCCGCAGTAGGGGCACCTTACAAAATCCTCTATGTTCTTCGTCTCCCTCCCGCATTTAGTGCATATGTACGACATTGTATTCACCGAAAAATATCATTTCAAACTTTTGTTAAGCCACTTTGCGAAGTCCCTGTGCAGATCCGATTTACTTGTGTCTATTACCCTTATCTTGAGCACAGAATTGTAATGCTCGTCGTTCAGCTCTGCGACCGGAGCATACTCCTTCATCTTTGAGTAGTGGACCTCCATCCAGTGTATTGTGCCGCGGATGTAGTCGTCGACTATTTTCTTCGTCATGGGCAACGAAGAGAAGCTGAAAAGCACTCCGTCGCACCAGTACAGCGGCATGTTGCCTGCCGGGGTTATCCTCTCCCTCAAAAGGTCGTCCATTTCTACCTTGACAACCTCGTGCACTACAAGCTCCCTGACTGGGGAATATGTTATGTCTACCATCTACGCACCGCTGTGCCCGAGATCCTCTATGAGCCTTTTTGCTATTTCGCCCTGCGCCGTAGTCAGAGCGTAAGCGCCTCCTGCAAACGTGTTTTTGCAATTCCTGCACTTCCATATGCCAGTACCGACCCTTTCGACTTCTACCTTGCCGCAAATTTCGCATTTGTAAAGGGCGATCTTCTGGCTTTTTACCTTGCTATGTCTCTTCCTGAGGCTGGCTCCGTATCTTATGCTGTACTTGGTCATACAAACACTCCGAACTTTATACATCAGTCTAATAGGACTTAATCTAGTGCATTAATATATTTAAATATGCACTATCCCCGTATCTTCTTTTCCATGTGGGCGTGCTTCTTGAGCGACTCTGCTATAAGGCTCTCTATCTCTTCAACTGAAAAGCTTCCGGCAAGGCCCTTTTGCATGGCTCTTATCATCTTGCCATCGGTGCTTATAGTGAGCCTGGCATCCATACCGAGCTCTTCGTTCCCGGTCGGATCCAGTAGTATCGCCTTGCCTATCTTGGCGAATGTTGTCGAGGAAACGACATTGTCAACCTTCAGCTTCTTCTCCCTTTTTGTGTAGTCTGCCTTGCCGTCAGCGTATTCGGGCACCCTGGCATCAAGTATAGCACTCATCGCGGCAATCACGCTTGCATCGAAAAGGTTGCCGTCGAAGTTGAGCACATAAACGTCAACGTAGACCGTCCACGCCTTGCCCTCCTCGAGCAGCAGGCTTTTCAGGTCTATGCAGTTGCCTGCCCTTATTGCCCTGTCAACAACTCTGCCGAGCTCTATGGCCTCCGGGCTGGGCGGTCCTGTTTCGTATTCGGCAGCCGCGAGTGGTAGCAATTCCGCCGATACTACAAGGTTGCCCTGATCAGGAGTATCCTCATACACATCTTCCTGCACCAGCTTCACGCCTGCAAGCACCTTGGTTGCCCCAAGGTCTGCCTGTGCAGACCCTTCTGCATGGTCTATCACGCCCCTGCTTATCTTTAGGTCCCTGAAGTCCATGCTTCCCCGAGAATCTTCTCTCTTGCCCTCCTTTGCAAGCTCCTTTATGTAGTTTCCCAATATTACGTCTTTAGCGTCCATTTAAGCACCTCCTTTTTCTGCATTTTCATACAGCCTTTTCAGCGCATCACGCTGCACTTTCGATATTACCTTGCCGGACTCCAAAATCATCTTCATCGCCTCGCCAAACTGCTCTTTGGTGAACCCGCCGTCCATCTGCAAAAGCAGCACGGAATTGTCCTTGGGCGATATTGACACCGGCATGTCTGCATCGGAATAGTTGTCCTCAATCATGTTTACGTCTATTACTACGTGCTCGTCTATCCTGCCTGCGCTTACCGCGTACACCATGTCCTTTACGTGTATGCCGGCATTGGCCAGGGCAACTGCGGCCGCCGTTATGCCAGCAGCCCTTGTGCCCCCATCGCTCTGTAGTATCTCTATGAATATCTCTATCTCGCTTCCTGGGAATTCCTCAAGCATGACGACATTTTCAAACACTTCCTTGGTGACCTTAGATATCTCTATCGCTCTCCTGTTTGGGCCGCTCCTGCCGTGGTCTCCCATGGATGAGAAAGGAGCCATGGAGTACCTGCACTTTATTATGGCCTTGTTGGTGTCTGCAAGGTGCCTTGGCGTCGCCTCCTTTGGCCCGTATACTGCCGCGAGCACCTTGTTGTTGCCCCATTCCAAGTATGCGGATCCGTTTGCATTGGCAAGTATCCCCGCCTCTATCTTTAATGGCCTCAATTCGTTGAAGTCCCTTCCGTCAAGTCTTTTGCCGTCAACTATGAGTTGCGGCTTGTTTGAGCTAGAACCCATTACTATCACTTTTGTTTTCCTTTATCCTTTCTTCGAGCATCAATTTTATCCTGTTGGTAAGGCCTGGAACGTGCGCCTCGCGCTCTATTTTCAGTATGGCCTCCATTGCGATTCCCAGGTTCTTGCCGCTGATCCATACAATGCCGTTCCTACCTACTGCTACCCTGCATTTCGTGATGTCTATTATCTGCCTTATCATCGTGTCCTCCCTGCCTATTATCCTTGGGATCCTGACCGGCTTTACGTTTATGAGCACGCCTCCGGAGAGCCTTCGCGGCCTCTCGAGCTCTATAACCGGCCGTCTTCCAACAGGGCCAAGCTCAGCTTCCATAACGTCCCCAACCTTAAAAACCGTGCCCTCCATTTTTCCGGGAACGTATATCCCTTCAAAATGATCCGTAAGTTTGACCCTGTACGAATTCCTTGTCACATCGCTCACGACGCCGACCACTATATCCCCGGACCTGGGCTTCCATACCCCTTCCAGCGGTATCAGGGCCCTGCGTTCGTCGTCAAACACACCAAATATGCAAGATCTCGTAACTCCATTTTCTATATATGTATTGTCCATGCGCAGCTGCCTTTCCGCGACTACTTCACCTGGAAAAATAAAATTTCTCATAGCTTCACTCCAATATCTTGGTCTCTGCCCTGCCCTGGGTTGCGTTGTTTATCTTTTCATAAAATTCGGTCTGCATCCCTGCAGGGAACTCGACAACAGCACTGAGGCTGCCATTTGAAAGCCATTCCTCCGACTTGAGGCCGTACTGCTTGAGTATGCCGTAGCACCTGTTAGAGTACTCTGGAGGTATGTTGACGTTTATCTTTATCTTTGCAAACTTTATCGGAAGTATAAGGCTTATCTTTTTTACCACTGCCTCCACCTGCTCGTTAGGGCCCTTGAAGGGGTCAATCGATACACGGGCCTCGTTCATGGCGTTTTCCACCCTGAGCGCAGGCGTAGGCGCATTAGTTCTGGGGTCTATTGAGTTTCTCGCAATTATATCTATGATCTGCTTCCTCTTCTCCTCCATAAGTCTGTTTTTCTGCTCTGTAGTTATTGGGACATCCCCTTTCTTTAGTATGTGGTCTACAACAGTTGCCATGTCTGTGGTCCCGAATGCCTTCTTTATCTTCTCCTCCCCTTGCCTTTCGCCCTTCCTGGCGTCCTTGAATATCTCCTCCGCGTCGAGCACGCTCATAGGGTCCTTGCGCTTCCCAGTTATATACTCGTATGCCAAATCAGAGTTTACCAGTATTTCAAAAGTTTCCTTGCCCTGTTCAAACCTGGCAATTACGGTCTTTCCAGACATTAAATCACAAATCAAAGATATGTAGCAATCTCCTTTACGCTCAATGGTTTGTACCCCTTCTTCTCTATTATGGTGGATATGTCGACGTTTTCCGGGGCAAGCTTCTTCTCATTTACCTTTTTGAGTATATCTACGCCAAGCTTTATGCTTTCCTCGACCGACATGCTGTCTTTGTAGTCCTTGACAAGCATCTCCTCCGCTATCTTCTTGCCAACGCCTATGGCGTCCGCTTTGTATCCAGAAAACGATGCTCCGGGCTCTACTTCGAACAGCCTTTTTTCGGTGTCTATCCCCCCTAATATGAGCGATATTGCGTAAGGCCTAAGACCTCCGTACTGCGTGGCCATCTGCATCTCCTCGGAAACCTCCCTTGCCATTGTTTCGACAGATTCGGTTTCATCGTAGACCATCCTGTGCGTCTGCGTCTTTGTCCTCATTAAGTTGACTATGTGGAGCCCGTCCGATACCAGGCCGCTGTAAGTGGCCCCTATAAAGGAATCTACCTTGAATATCTTCTGCACTGTGCTTGGTATTATCAGCGGCTCGCTTATGTTCTTGTGCGCGAGAAGCACAACCCCTTCCTCGGCCACCATGCCTATGGACGTGGCACCCTTCCTTACGGCCTCTTTTGCATATTCTACCTGAAAAAGGCGCCCGTCTGGGCTGAACATAACTCCTCTGTCATAAGCCTGGATATTCGGATACATTTATTCACCTTAAGCGTCAAACATTAAAGGCACTAAAGCCCAAAACCCCTAATCTGAACTAAGCTGCTTCAGCTATGCGCATAAAAACCAAATCTAACTAGCAGATAAATTATGTAATCAATATTTATAATTCTTTGCAATTCGGTTTTTGCAGCTTACGGCGTCGGTCTGGTATAACCCTTGCTCCACGCGCTGGTGTACGTCACGCCTACTGCTGTGCCATTGTACGCATCTCCACTGTAATCATGTGCATTGCCATTGAGAGGCCACCATGCCGTGAGGTTCATCAAATCTATAGGTTTGCCGCCGATTCCCTCGTAATAAAGGGCCTGCAGCTGGCTCGAAGAGAGCGAAGAATTATACAACTGAACGTTAGAAATATAACCCACAAAAGGATTGCCATCGCAATCCATATACTGCGCACCTATGACTACGTTGTTATTTGTATTCCAGGAATTCGTATTGGTAACATTGACTTCGTTGTTATCTATCTGCCACAGGTAATTGTCATTTGCAGGATTAAACGATACTGCTATAAAATGCCACACATTATACTGTGTAACTCCCGGCAGTCCTGCGCTTGTGTCTGCCGAGCTGCACCTATGCAATACCAATCCGCCACCGCTCGCCAAAAATCCAAACGCCTGATAGCTATTGAATCCGAATAGTGGTTCGGTCCACGAACCGCCCGGAACAAGAGTCGGGATCTTTACCCACATAGTTATGGTAAAAGGATAGTTCGAACCTGAAATTGCAGTATTTGCCGTTATATACGTGCTGCTACTGAATCCTGGTACTGGATTATACGTTGTAGAACCATTAAAAACAGCAACGTATTCCGGCTCAGCGTTATTGCATGCTCCGGTAATGCCAATAAGATCAACGCTTCCGGCACCTTCGGGCCTCACTACCTGACATGATCCTGGTGTAGCCCTGGCTGCATACGTGCTGAAACTGAACAGGCCTAGGCTGTACATTACTGCGAGCACAACTACTATGACTATTATCGCCCAGCCATAAGTGGTCAGATACTCCATGGCAGACTGCGCCTTCCTGGAATTATTGCGTGTGCCAGTACGAATTACGTGCTTCAAGGTCCAAAACACCCATAATTAATAAACAGCTAAAAATTAAATACATGCTTCTGCTTCAGACCTTGCAACCCGGGCATCTACGTCAATGTCCGTTGTCCGGCGTAAAATTAAATAATCACGTCAATTCAATTCAAACAGATTTATATGCAGCAAGAAAAAGAGGGACAAAAAGCACCGCAGGCTCAGAAGAGGTTCGAAGGAGCTCCAATAGTAATAACACTTAAGCTCGAAGGCGAGGCCAAAGGGCGCCTGCTAGAAGCCGCACAGTCCAATAACGTGATGGTTGACATACAGTACAGCAAGAACGAGGACAAGTTCAGGATAATAATCTCCGGCGACGACGAATACATGCACGAACTCAGGGAATCTGTATTAAGGTCCGAGGCTGACCTGAAGTCCAAAGAAAATCGAGACCTATACAGGTAATTAGGCGTCCCCCTGTGCGGTCTTTGTCAGAGCCTTTATAGTGCCTGAAGAGCCCAGAGTGTAGAACGCCGTGGCCTGCCCGCCAATTCTGTTTATCAGTGCAGTAGCTCTTATGGCGTCTGAAACACCTTCAAGGTCCGCTTTCATCACGAACCGTCTGTCATCTATGAACCTCATTATCCTTGGGTTTACCCTGTGGTATCCAAGCTCGCCCACCACTAGAAGAAGCTCCCTGTAGAATTGCCTCTTAAATTCTTCCCTGTCCCCTATGGGCAGTGCAGACTCGACCATCACATACCTCCTTTTTATCCTCACTGAATTTCACCGGTTACTATTGACCTGTTTGCAATTGAAACCGCAGCCCTGGCTTCGCTCTCGCTTGCTCCAAGCATTTTTGCCACCTCTATTATCTGCATGTAAGAGAGCATGCCAAGCGCGTTTTCTGCAAAAGTTATGAAAGTGAACTTCGCCCCATATTTCTTGCAGACCCTCAAAAGCGACTTGGCCCTGCTTATATTCCTGAGCCTGTTAAATCCAAACCCCGAGATTATCCTAGAAACAGGCACGCATACAACGGTTTCGCTGCCTTCTGCGTATTCCGCTACCTTATTTTCAATTTCAAGCCCTAAAGGGACTATGGCAGAGGCGCCGTTCCGTATCGCTGCCATCATTCCACTGCCCTTATATCCTGCGCAGACAAATCTGCTTTCAGAAGCTGCGCCGGAATCGGAATCAAGAAATGCTATGTCCTTGCCGCAGGAGAACGCCTTCTCGAATCCAAGCCTCATTACCAAACCAGGGTCGGGTTCAAATCCTGGGGCCACCAGGTCATAATATTTCAATCAAACACCAGTCATTCCTCATCAGGGAGTACCTGAGCGCGCTGCTCCGCAGCGCCGCCGAAAAGATCCTTCTCAAGCACAGCCTTCGTCTTCTTGGTCGGATACAGCAGCTTTATCAGTTTCGTGTGTCCCCTAATGCCCTTTCCAGAATCAAACGACATTATCAGTCCCTGCATCTCGAGCTCAGACACGTAATTCCTGTACCACCTCTCGCTCTTCGCAGACTTGTGCATCCCCTCTGAAAGGGATTTGTACCTGTTATAAACTTCGCCGCTGAAAAGATAAGTGTCCACTCCGTCGGTCAGCTTTTTGTATGTGCCTCCGCTGTCTGTAAGCATAACTATTGAATAGAGCACCAGCTTCTGGTGCTCGGGCAGCGTAGCTATTACGTCATAAACTATGTCGTTCTCGGCCTGCCTGACCGCTTCTACTGCATCCTCCATAAGAACTGCAGTGCGCCCGCGCTCCTCTGCCAGCTCGCCAGCCTTGGAAAGCACCTTGAGCGAAAATCTCGCGTCACCGCCCTCCTTGGCCGCCGCAGCCGATATATACTTGAGTATGTCATCTCCTACAACATCTTTTTTGAAACCCTCTGCCGCACGACTTTTTATTATGCCGTAGATCTCGTCAGGATGATAAGGTGCAAAAACTAGCTCGCTTTCGTACAAGGTTGAAAGGCTGCGCGGGTCCAGCTCTTCCTTGAACGATACTTTGTTTGATATGCCTATTATGGTGACGCCTCCGGCCTTTATATCGCTGTTTATTCTGGTTAGCGTATAAATCAAGTCGTCAAGGTCCTTTACGACGTCTATCTCGTCGAGTGTGACTACAAGTATCTTGCTGTCCTCCTCTATCCATCCGGTAAGCTTTTCATACAGGTCAACAGCACCGTACCCTCTTTTTGAATAGGTGGGCAGATGGTCGCTTATTATCTTATTGAGCACTCTGAACCTTGAGTTGTATATCCTGCAGTTTATATATGATATCCGGGCCTTGTTGTTGGGGATGGAGTTGACTTCTCCTATTACGTATCGCGTGCAGGATGTTTTCCCGGTCCCTGTCTTGCCATATACGAAAAGGTTCCTTCCCCTCTGCCCCTTGAGTGATGGAGCAAGGGCCCTCTCAATGCTGTTTATCTCGCTTTCCCTGAAAATCAGTTTCTGCGGGGTATAATGCGGAGAAAGGACCTCCCTCTTTGCAAATATCTTTGACTCCGCAAGGAGATCGTTGAGCGTCTGCATCTAACCCCCAGATTAGTTATACGTTAAGAAATATAGATTTAAAGTTTTTATTCGTATATTTTTTGACCTTCGCAATGCGATCCGGCGTCCAAGTGGCTCATGATATTATTTTCATGTCCCTGAGCCTGCCTATGTCCTGCAGGCTGTACCTCCAGATTATGTCCCCCCTTTCATCGCTCTGCACGGTCCACGGCTTTACCAGCACTACGTCATTCTCCCTTATCCAGAAGCGCCGCCTGAACCTTCCTGGTATGACGCAGAGCCTCTGCTTGCCGTCGTTGCAGTCGACCAAAAATTTCGTTGCGCCCGCTATTTTCACTACCTTTCCAACTACCTCTCCATTCGCAGGCCTCTTCAGCTCGTGCTCGACCTCAGGCCCGTTCCTCTTCCTTGGATTACCTCTCCTATATCCGGCTATCAAAGCACCTCAATACGATTTAACCCCGTAGTGCGCGCCGCACGCCTCGCATACCAGAGTAAACATGCCCCTGTTGCTTCCGCTTTCAAGATGCGTATCTGGCTTGTGGCACTCCCTGCAAATTACGTAAACCTCAAAATACCTCCTTATTATCCTGTTCAGGTCTTCGTTGGAGAACCTTCCGTTCAATATCAGCCTCTGCTCCTCGTAGTTGACCGGAACGCTAAGCTCCTTGCTAAGGTACTTCGCTATGGTGTCAGGCTCCCTGCGCGCCTTGTCCGATATCTGCATTATATTCCTTATTGTGGTCCTGTTCCCCTGGATCATTGATTCCACTGGGGGTATAACGAAATCCGACTTCTCCGCACTCAGCTCCGGGGCCTTGGAAAACGCCCTGTCGAGCAGCTTTAGGTATTCCTCGTCAGTCAAAATTACCACACATATATTTTCTATATTCATTTATTAAAACTATGTCTATCCGAATGCAATTTTCATAAATACTTTTAAATTAATCAATATTTCAATAGATGCTTGGCAGATAGGCCGGGAAGCTAAGGGTTTCCCGCACGCAAATCCCTTTATGGCGGGCCGTCATGCAGGGCGAGTGCTGCAGTATGCCAGCGCGCCCATGCGAAAGTCATGAAATCCTGCACAGGGCGATAGCTTGGTATGTGAACCAGGCCAGGCCGGAAGGAGCAACCTTAAGCATATTTAAGCTATGCTCCCTGTATACAGGGTAGAGCCAACGCATGGATAACGCGTTGTCAAGCTGCAGTGCAGACCCTGCTTCTGCCACAACACCTATAAATACCTTTTAACTAAAAGTTATTGCGTGCCGGGGTCGCCTAGTGGTAGGCGAAAGCCCACTAAAGGGCGGCAGCCTGCTAAGCTGTTTGGCTAATAAGCCTCCGCGAGTCCGATTCTCGCCCCCGGCGCTCTTGCTATCCTACTCCTTATGTGCCGTCAACGCGCCCAGGCCGTGCCTTTCTTGCAAAATGACAAGCCATGGAGTTGCTTTAAAATTTACTTATGATAATACGTATGCGTATGGCGATCGAATGATAGGTGAGATATTCAGGGTGCTAAATCACACTGCGCCGGAGTTTCCCAAAGGCTTCAAGTGGCTCAACGCAACCAGGCAGATATCTATGTCAGATCTCAGGGGCTGCGTTGTCGTGCTTGACTTCTGGACGTACTGCTGCATAAACTGCATGCACATGGCCCATACCCTGGAAAAACTTGAAGATTACTACAGGGGCAAGCCTGTTGTAATAATCGGAGTGCACTCGGCAAAGTTCAAAAACGAGCAGGATTCAAATAACATAAAGGAAGCGATTTCAAGGTACGAAATGAGGCATCCCGTCATAGTCGACGAGAAAATGCATATGTGGCATGAGTATTTCGTCAACTCATGGCCAACGCTTGTAATCATAGGGCCTGACGGGAAGATAAAATACAAAAGGGCAGGCGAGGCCACTCCAGGAATGATATCCGCAATAATCGACCACATACTGGAAGAAAGTGGTCCATCGCTCGCAAAAGAGCCTCCGAAAATCTTTGCAGAGCAGGAGCATTCGGCAAGAAAGCTGCGTTATCCCGGAAAGCTGTGCATGTCACCGGACGGCACGAAAATTGCCATAAGCAATTCAAATGCAAACGAAATCGTAATTATAGATGCAAAAAGCCTTGCTGTTCTGGACACCGCAGGGAATGGCGCCAAGGGCCTTTCCGACGGCAGCTTCGAAACTTCGGAATTCTACAGGCCACAAGGCCTAGAGTGGGTTGGCAATAGAATATACATAGCTGACACAGAAAACAATGCAGTAAGGGAAATAAATCTTGACGACAGGACAGTAGCCACAGTCCTTGGAACAGGAAGGCTAGGCCAGCCTGGAAGCCCCTGGGATTTCTCCGCAGGCACTAAAATAAGCATAAATTCGCCGTGGGACCTTAGCTACGACGAGAAAAGCGGGTCACTCTTTATCGCGATGGCTGGAACCCATCAGATATGGGAATACATAATGAGAGACGGCACAGCCGCGCCATACGCAGGCAACTGCGCGGAAAACATAATCGATGGCAATCTCAAAGAAGCATCTTTTGCACAACCAAGCGGCATATGGGTCGACGGCAATGAAATATACGTGGCAGACAGCGAAGCGTCAGCCATACGTTCAATAAACATGAAGGACGGATATGCAAGCACCATAACCGGCTCTGGACTGTTCACATTCGGAGACCAGGACGGCTCTCTGGCATCCGCAAGGCTCCAGCATCCTATTGGAGTGTCGGCCAAAGACGGCCTAATCTATGTGGCGGATACCTACAACAGCGCGATAAGGGAGATAGATGTGAAGGCCAACCGCATCACAACTTTGGTGTCAGGGCCTGGCAGGAAGTCCGCATGCAGATTCGGGGACCCCAAATGCGACACTCTGCAGCTTTACGAGCCAAACGATGTCAAGCCCTTTGGCCGCGCGCTGATAATCGCCGACACAAACAACAATCTCATACGCAGGTTTGACATCGACGAGAAAATACTGGAAACGCTGCAGATAAAATGGCAACCAGAAGGCAAAAGTCAATAATCACTTTGTATCCTTAACATAAACTGTGCTTTTGCATTCGCAGCTTTTGTCTTCTGCGATGTTGGGCAGCATCTCGGAAAGCAGCGCCTTGAGCCCCGAAATTGTCCTTTTGTACTGTCCCTCCATGTCAACATATGCCCTGAACGACTTGCCCAGCTCCTCTACAATGGAATCATAGTCCAAGACCATAGACACGGCGCCGTAGCAAATGCCCTTCTCCTTAGCAAGAACGATTTCGGGATACTGGTAATAATCTATTACATCACATCCCCATCCGGCAAAAAGCCTGGATTCAGCCAGCGTGGGCCTCCTGGTGCCGTTTGTTATAATCACGGTGCTCTCCTTGTGGTACTTAATGTAGCCCAGATTGTCCGCTGCCTTGGCACCCCAATACGCTATGTCGCTGCAATACGGTTTCGGATCGCCAATGCGCAATACGTTTCCTGAATCAAAGAATGTGTCGCGCCTCCCGTTTGACATGTTTATGAAATGCGAGGGGAATACAAAATCGCCTGCAACAAAGTCGGATCTCATGGTTGCCACAGATGATATTGCTATTATGCGTTTCACGCCAAGCGACTCAAACGCTTTTATGTTGGCAAGGTAGGGTATGTTCTGCGGCGAAAGCCCGCCGTCAATAGCATCCCTTCTCATGGCTGCAATGTCGACGCCGGCAATGCTGCCAAGCATGAGCGGACTGCTCGGTTTTCCGTATTCCGTATCAAATTCCTTCTTTTCTCTGTAATCCGCCAATTCCAGGATTTCTGGCCCGCCGATTATGCCGACATAGCTCTTACCTGCCTCCTGCTTTTTTGTATTTTCTTTCTTGCCCGGCACCGCATCACTATATTTATTTCAATACCAGCCCCTGGTTTTCATGGCGCTCGCGACCCTGCCCACCGCAATGATGTAGGCGGCAGTCCTCGGAGTTATCTTCTGGCCCTTGTTCTCATACTCCTTCCTGAGATTGACAACATCGGTAAACGATTTAGTTATTATCTTGTCAAGCCTCTGGTAAACCTCGTCCGCAGTCCAATAGTATCCGCTTATGTTCTGCGCCCATTCAAAGTAGGAGCCTATCACGCCTCCGCTGTTCACCAGGAAATCCGGAAGGTCAAGCACGCCCTTTTCATGCAGTATTTTGTCAGCTTCCGGAGACACAGGCCCGTTCGCAAGCTCCAGCACAAGCTTGGCTCTGACTTTGTCGGCATTGCTTCCGGTTATCTGGTTCTCTATGGCTGCTGGTATAAGTATGTCTACATCGCTTTCCAGGAGCTGCTCATTCGTCATCTTCTGCCCTCCTTCATACCCCTTCACTGAGCCTGTTTCGGACTTCGCCTTTTCGAGCTTTTCCATGTCCAGCCCGTTTTCATCATAAATAGCGCCCTCAGAATCGCTTATTGCTACGACCTTCGCATCGAACAGCCTCTTCGAGAGCGAGTATGCGAACTTTCCTGCATTGCCGAATCCCTGCACAGCTATCTTTGCTTTGTGCAGGTCTATCCCAAGCATCTTCGCTGCCTCCCTCATTACGAACATGCCTCCCATTGCTGTGGAATCCCCTCTGCCCTCAGATCCCCAAACTTCCAAAGGCTTTCCGGTTATAACCCCGAATTCGTTATGCCTTACTATGTTGCTGTATTCATCCATCATCCAGGCCATTATCTGCGGCGTGGTGTAAACGTCCGGTGCAGGTATGTCTATCTTTGGCCCTATAAAATCGGCTATAGCCCTTATATAGCTCCTGGACAGAGATTCAAGCTCTGAGTCGTTCATCGACTTAGTGTCGCATATTATGCCGCCCTTGGCGCCCCCATACGGTATGTTGGCAAGTGAAACTTTCCAGGTCATCCATGCAGCCAGTGCCTTGACGGTGTCTATGCTCTCCTGCGGGTGGAACCTTATACCTCCCTTCATCGGCCCCCTGGCATTGTTGTAATGGACCCTGAAACCTTCGAACACGTTTACGCTGCCATCCCTCATCTTTACCGGTATGTGTACGGTAAGCGTCTGCATCGGCTCCCTAAGTATCGCATGCGCTGCCTTATCCAGTTTCATAACTTCTGCAGCTTCATCAAGCTGCTCCTGTGCAATCTTAAACGGATTCAATTCTTCTGCCATGCTCTCACAATTAAAAAGTTGTCAATTAGTTTACGCACATTAGCTATAAAAACAATTTCAAAATAATGCAAAACAAAAATAAAAGAGGTGCAGAATCATGCATGGATTGCTCGGACTCAGAAGAATCGATTTATTCCGATAAATCAAAAAGATTTAAATACTTTATCACTTGTATCTTTAATAGAAAGGTGAAAATTTATGGGAATAAAAAGTATCCTGAAAGCGCAAAGCGCTATGGAATACCTTATGACATACGGGTGGGCAATACTGGTAATTGCCATAGTATTGGCAGCGTTGTTCACATTGGGAATATTCAGCAGCCCTCTAGGTACAACCTGTAAGGCGGTGTCTTCTGAGTTCTCATGCGGAGCACCAATATTCACAGGAACATCAGGAAGCTCTGGAAGCTATCTGGTAACTCTTGGCCAGGGTAGCGGAATAACCTGGTACCTTGTGGGATACGCGTTTATACCTACTGGCGTAGGAACCCCGACTGCAAATGCAATCGGTGCAGTTTCTGACGGAGGCAGCGGAACAGGGCTAGACTACCCATCAGGATCAACAGGCTGCACTAATCCAATAAGCTGGCTGGCTGCGGGCACACCGGGTAACACCCTTGCAAGCGGAGGCGTAACTCCATCATTGTCCTTCTGCGTACCTTCTGGTACAACTGGCGGAACAATATGGGGCGAGTTTACTCCAAGCCCAACAGCAACTGCTCCGAGCACTATAGTCGAAGTAGCAAAGGCAACAATGAAGTAAATCCGTTCGGATTTACTTTTTTTCTCTTTTTTTATTCTCTTGTTTTTAATTCTTATAATGGCAATTCCTTATTATGCGAAGCATAAGGCTGCAAAGTGCTATGGAATATCTGAGCACATACGGCTGGGCACTACTTGTCATAATAATAGTTGTTGCTGCGCTATTAGCGTTTGGCGTTTTTCGTAGCCCGGTAGGAAGCAGCTGCGAGACCACCCCAGAATTCTCATGCACTACACCATCATTCTCAGGTACCATATCGGCAGGGGGCAACCTCACCCTTTCGATAGACCAGGGTCTCGGTTTTGCCATATATGATGTTGGATTTGCTTTTATACCTTCTGGAAGCCAAGGAAAACCACATCCAAACGCATTGAACGCTACTACTGGTCTTTCAGATGCTGCAGGCTCAATATCGTGGGTGCCATCTAATACCAGTTCAGATGCGCTTCAGAACGATGGAGTAACTCCATTCCTAAAATTCAAGGTTCCACCTGGAGTTTCGTCTGGAAAGATATGGATAGAATTTTCATCAAACAGCACTGCAAAGGTGGCAGATCAAACAGCAGAAATAGCCACAATAACTATTGGATGACCTGATTTTCTCTCATCTTTGCAAGATCCTTTTTCATTGCCAGCACTTCCATAAGTTCGTTAGAGCTGAGCAGCGGCTTCCTTAGCCTCTCAGTATCATCTACTGCTATCCTGGGGCATGCTGTGTTTACAAAAGCATCGAATTCCATCATGTTGTTTATCGAATCAAAATCGAACGTATTTGAAACTAGTATCTCTGCATCTAGACCTGCAGAGGCTATCTTGTCCTTGAGCAGCTTCGCAAGCGCAGGGTTGTGCTGCCCGTTCTTTGTGCTAAGTAGAATGCCGAAGCTTTTTGCATCGACCGCGGACAATACCCTGCCCCTGCTTCTCCTGCGGTACTGTTCCCTGAGACCGTCTATCCTCTCTACCCTGTTTTCAAACGGCTCTACGGCGACGAACGGCTTTTTTGTTGCCAGTACTGCGCCGAGAGGATGGAATATGCCCCCTCCAAAATAAACATGTGCGTCGACCATGCTGTCTACCGACGCCGAACTCCCAACGTCGCATCCGAGTATCTGCCCGGCCTTTTTTGCAAAGCCGTACGGCCTTCCTATTACTACCTTTTTTCCGTTCCGTTCATAAAACGCCTTTATGTCGCCTAGCTGGTGCACATGTTGTATCGTGGTTACGACGCCTATTGTGTCGTAGCCCTTCAGGTATTCAAGCGTGTCTTGGAGTATACCAAGTGGCGCATCAATCTCAAATTCTACGTATTCGACGTTGAAATCCACCTTGTGAAACTCCGCATGGCCGAAGTGCACTAGTTTCTCTGCCCCGAGCTTCTTCGCCTCGTCAATCGCCAGGTCGCACGCTCCGAAAGTCGGAGAACAGGATATAAAAACTTCATCGCCTCTGCTCTCCAATTCCTTTGCATATCTGAGCGCCTTGTCTTTAAGGCCCTCAGGAAACTGCAGTAAAACCTTCATAATAACACTAAAAATCAGTTATTCCTGTCTATGGCAATGACTTTGTAGTTTCCAGAGAGCTTGCTGCCCGCCCTCCTGAAAGCCTCCTTCACGTGCTTTGCATTTTGCCTAGACGTCCTTATCATGAAAACAGGCTGGTTCTTCGTCAGTCTTGCAGCTACTGAAACCGGCTTCCCGAAGGCATGGCTCATACCCTGGGATATTCTGTCAGCTCCGGCTCCGGTCGCCATCTTGTGCTCCCTTATTACGCTGTGCGGGTACACGAGCACCTTAAAATAGTAGCCTCCCGGTATGGTCTTTTCCAGGTACTTGTTGGCTATCTGCCTAGCAGCCTCCAAAGCATTAGACCTGAGCTGTATCCTGTCCTGCACGTTCATGGTAAACTGCACGTCATATGCCTTGTTGTCCGCGCCCATGTTAAATACGAGCAGGCTGGTGTGCGGCATCGCCCTTACGTAGTTTTTTCTGGGCTTCTTCTGCGAATACCTGGACCATGACTGCGAAAATATGCTCCTGTACGTCCTTGCGGGTCTAATCCTTGCCATTTAAGATCATCTCAGATACAATGTAAAACTAAGGTAAATAAGTACGCGGTATATTATATCACGGAAAACTATAAAAACATAAGCTTCTGCAAAGTTTTATAATTTTATTTTAACAATCAAGATTAAGTGATAGCATGGGGCTTATAGACAGCGCATTGGAGTCTAACATTAACAATCTAGACGAATCAGAGATGTTCAGGGCCAAGATAGCCGTATGCGGCCTTGGCGGTTGCGGAAGCAACACCGTCCAGAGGCTAAGCAGGATAGGCGTAAAGGGCGCGAACCTCATAGCCGTAAATACCGACTCCAAGCACATAAATACACTCGATACGAGCATAAGGAAGATGCTCATAGGCGGCCCCCTTACAAACGGTTTTGGCGCCGGAGGATTCCCGGAAATGGGTTCGAAGGCCGCAGAATTCTCAAAAACGGATTTGCAGCGCGAGCTGTCGGACTACAATCTCGTATTCATAACTGCAGGTATGGGCGGCGGCACAGGCACGGGAGCCGCACCGATAGCCGCGCAAATAGCAAAGGAGAACGGCGCAATAGTGATAGGCATAGTGACATTCCCATTCAGGCTCGAGGGAGTAAGAATCCAAACAGCTGCAAAAGGCCTCGAAGCACTCGGCAAAAACGTCGACACGCTCATAGTGGTGGACAACCAGAGGCTAGTAGAGATGTATCCGAACCTGTCCATAGAGCAGGCTTTCAGGCTGGCCGATGAAGTGGCTGCCAGGGCGGTCAGGGGCATAACAGAGACCGTAAACGTACCAAGCTTCATAAACCTCGACTTTGCAGACGTGCGCAACGTGATGCGCGGCGGCGGCCTTGCCATGATAAGCATAGGCGAAGGAGCAGGGGAGAACAAGGTCGACGAGGCCATAAAGGACGTGCTGAAGAACAAGCTTCTGGAGGTAGACTACCACGAGGCCAACAGCATACTGATACATATAACCGGGGGCGAGGATCTTACTCTGGGCGAAGCCAATGAGATTGGCAGCAAGCTCACCGACATGACTTCGCCGAAGGCTAACGTGGTATGGGGCGCCAGGGTGGACCCTGCATACAATGGCAAGCTCGAAATCATTGCAATATTTGCAGGCGTAAAGGGCCCTTCCATATTCGGCGCCACCGAGGAGAAACCGGAAAATACTGGATATTACGGCCTGGAGCCGGTATGAAGCCCCACAAAACAGTTAAATATTTTTATTACCTAATAACTACTACTTATTCTGGTGAGTGCAATGGTAAAACTCAAGGAAAATGATATAAAGACTATAAAGTCAATGTTTGAGAAGGATCTGAAGGGCGAAGTAAACCTGATGCTATTCTACGACAGCGATCCAAACGCATGCGCTTATTGTGGGGAAACTTCGGAACTGCTGAAGGAGCTGTCTGCCATAGACAGCAGAATAAAGCTGACCGAATACAACATAAACGAGAGCAAGAAGGAAGCACAATTCCTCGGCGTTGATAAGGTGCCTGCCCTAGTAATCGGTGGAAAGAAGATATACAACATGCTCTACTTCGGCATACCTGCCGGCTATGAATTCGCATCGCTGCTCGCTGACATAATAGACGCCTCAAAGGGCTATACCGACCTGCCGGAACAGATAAAGGCAAGGCTCAAGGAGGTCAAAAAACCAGTCGACATAAAAGTCTTCGTAACACCGACCTGCCCGTGGTGCCCCAAGGCGGTAAGGACTGCTCACCAGTTCTCCATGGAGAACAGCATGATAAGGAGCAGCATGATAGAGGCAACTGAATTTTCAGAGCTCTCCGGCAGGCACAACGTGATGGCGGTGCCGAAGATAGTTATAAATGACTCGATATCGTTTGAAGGGGCAAAGCCGCCTGCGGACTTCCTCGAATATGTATTGGAAGCCGCAAGGGCGAACTAGGCGCAACTAAAGGTTGCTTATAACTGCGTCTGAGAACTCCTTGGTACCTATGGCTTCGCAGCCCATAAGCCTGGCAATGTCCTGTGTAACCTTCTTCTGGGCTATGGATTTCTCTAGGGCCTTATCAATAAGTGCAACGGGCTCGTTCCATCCGAAATATTCAAGCATCAGCATCCCGGCGCGTATCATTCCCATCGGGTTTGCTATGTTTTTGTCCGCATACTTCGGGGCGGTGCCGTGCACTGCTTCGAACATTCCGCCGCTGTCCCCAATATTCGCGCCTCCCAGTATCCCTATGTCACCAATCAGCGCCCCGGCCGCATCTGATACATAATCTCCGTTAAGGTTCGGCGCTAAGATTACATCGTATATGTCGGGCTTGCCTATAAGCTGCTGGAACATGTTGTCAGCTATCCTGTCATTTATGAGCACTTTGCCCTCAGGAACTTTTCCACCGTAATTTTCAGCTACCTCCTTTTCAGTTACAATGCTGTCCCTGAACTCGGAAATAGCCACGTCATAAGACCATTCCCTGAATGCGCCCTCGGTATACTTCATTATGTTTCCCTTGTGCATTATCGTTACCGACCTCCTTTTGTTCTTTATCGCATACTGTATGGCCATCCTGGCTATCCTTTCCGTCTTTGCCTTGCCTATCGGTTTTATGCCGATGCCTGCATCCTGGTCTATCTTTACGCCCATCTTGCTCTTTAAGAAATCCCTTACCTCACCGGCTTCCTTGCTGTCGTATTTCCATTCTATGCCTATATATATGTCGTCGGTATTCTCCCTGAAGATCACAAGGTCTATGTTGTCAGGGTTCCTGAGCGGGCTGGTTATGCCGTTGACATATTTTATAGGCCTTATATTGGCATAAAGGTCAAGGGCAAGCCTTAGCGTAACATTCAAGGATCTGAATCCGCCGCCTACTGGAGTTTCTAGCGGTCCCTTAAAAAGCAGGCCGTGCTTTTTAACGTAATCTATCGTGCTGTCAGGCAGTCTGGAGCCTGTCTCCTTTTCTGCCTTTTCTCCTGCCTGCATTTCTATCCATTTTATGCTTCTGTCCCCTCCATATGCTTTGTCTATGGCTGCGTCTATGACGCGCATGGCATTAGATGTGACGTCGTGTCCTATCCCGTCTCCGTATACAAACGGCACAGAGGGATTGTCCGGCACCTTCCATGTGCTCCCTCCAAAAACTATATCGCTTTCATTCTCTTCCATTTTTACACCAGCATGATCAGTTTTGCATTATTGCGGTCGAGCCTGAATTGTTCTTGTCCCTTTCGAATCCAATGACGTTTGCATAGCTTATACCTTTGAGGCTCTCATCATGTGTTATTATGAATATCTGTTCGACTATGTCGGGAAGTTTCTCCCCAAGCACCTCTATAAGCTTGCCGATTCCGGCGCTGTCTAAGTTGTGCGTCGGCTCGTCAAGTATTATCCATTTGAGGTTTGGCACTATCGTCATGCCAAGAGCGATCCTCATGGCCAGTGAAGCAATGCTGCGCTCCCCGCCGCTTGCTACAGAGTCAACGGCCACCCACTGCTCCTTCCCGTCTATTGTTATACCTGCCTCCAGGCTGTAATCATCATTGTACGCGTTCAGCTTCACACCTACGTAATCCCCATATGGGTATAATCCGGGCCATAGGCTGTCAAGTATGGAATTTATTGACGAAACAAGCCTGTTTCTTAATAGCCCCTCAGTCTCTATTATAGCACCTTTGAATTTAATGAGCAGGTCCTCCTGGCCCTTTCTCGCCTTGATCCTTTTCTCTATTTCAATAAGGCTATTAAGTTGGTCAGTTCTGTCCTTGAGCTGCTGTTTCAGCATCCTTAAGGACTTGGAACTCTCCTGTATTATTGCAAGCACCTTCTGGTACTCTGAGTTCTTGGTGTTGAACCTGTCCTGCAAAGCGTCCACACTATCCTGGTCTGTTTTCATGCTCCTGTGCTCCTCAAGTTTCTTCGCGAGATCCTTCTCGACAGCAACAATCTCCTTATCAAGCTCTGCCTTCCTCTTCAGCGTTTCGTGTTTGCTCTTCAATTCCCTTATCTTGTCCCGTACGCCATCCAATTCGGACTCATTTTTCTTGAGCAGCTCCTCCGTATCACGCACCTTTTTGACCATAGGTTCGACCATTTTCCTGTCCGATTCAACCAAACGTTCTACATCCTTGTATTCCTCAAGCCTGCCTGACAGCTTTTCCAGCTTCTTTATCTGCGATTCTATCTTCTCCTTCTCGTCTTGGCTGCGTTTTGTCTCCTGCTTTAATGCCACTAGCTTGCCTTTCAAACTTTCAAGCTCCTCCTTGTTCTTCTTAAGCAGCCTTTCCCTTAATCCTTCCTCAAATTCTCTTTCGCACACCGGGCATACGCCCTTATGCCTGTCAAGCTCTGCTATCAGCTCTTTAAGCTCTTCAGCTCTTGAGCTGCCTGATGCAGCTTCTGCAATAGCCTTTTCCATCTTTTCGGAGCACTCTTTGAGCTTTGCATAAAGTTCCTCGACAGCGCCATTGCCAATCTCTTTCTCTATCCTGCGCTTCTCTTCAATCTTTTTGGTATTGAGGTCCATCCTTTCGTGCAGGGCTGCAAGGCTCTTCTGCAGCTCTATCTCTTCTTTTTTTATTTTTGCACTGGACTCAGAAAGTTTATGTTCCCTACCGGTGCTTTCGGCAAGCTCAGCATCAACAACTTTTCCGTCAATTCCCATGTCGTTTATTTTCTTGGTCTCGTTTTTCTTCGCCTTTATCGTGCTTTCAATTTCTGCGATTTCCTTTTCTATCTTTATCCTTTTGTCATTTTCATCCCTTGCCTTCTCTACATCAGACCTTATTGCATCGACCTCTTCGCCAAGCCTTTTCGCCTTTTCACCGTTCTCAAGAGCCTCCTTTTCCGCCTGTGATATTTCACCTTTAATCTTGCTGATGCTGTCGCGTATGGCGGCGCCATCTATCCCAGAAGCCAGCTGCGCATCCTCTTTCTCAAGGTTTTTTATGCTGTTTATCAGCGATGTAGTGTTTTCCTCAACCGTTGCAAAGTGGTCCAGACCCAGCATCTGGTCAATTTCTCTTTTTCTCTCTCCTTTTCTGAGCTGCAGGAAGTAATCAAGCCTGTTCTGCTCAGAATATATTGCCCGCGAAAAGGTATCATAATCAAGCTTGAGTATTGACTCTATTTCCTCAGTAACCCTTTCCGATTGTGTCTGGAGGTGCTTTCCGTTCCTTTCCAAGTATGCCTCGCTTTTTTTATTCTTGAAAACTTTCCTAGATACTACGTATGTATCCTGCCCTGCATCAAAGGTGAGCCTGACCTCCGAATCTTCTTCAACGCGCGGCCTGTTGGTTGGTATACCATCAAGCTTTATCCTGCCCTGCTTCAGTGCAGGGAAGGTTCCAAAAAGCGAGAAAGATATTGCATCCATGACGGAGCTTTTGCCGGCTCCCATTACACCTATAAGTACATTTACTCCCTTTCTGAATTCGAGCTTGGTGTGCCTGTGCGTCTTCCAATTAATAAGCTCTATGGATCTTATCATTAAATCAGCGGCTCCCGTTAAATATCCCAAACAATATATAAATTACTTTCTCGGGAAACCGCCGAAGCTTCATAAAAACGTTGTGCTATCTCCTAAAGCTTCTGAAAATTGCCTTGCCTACTGCTGCAGACAGCTGCTTTTCGAATGCATCGCAATATTTGCACAAGCTAGCCACAATCTCTTGCTCGTTTTTCTTCGCATAACTTGTCGGGACATCTATCCTGATTGATGCGAATACACTTTTCCTATCATCAAGCAGGTATGCCTTCCAATCAAGCTCTCCATTCCTAAGGTCGGAAGTGTGGTTGAAAATACTTGATATAATGCCATGAAGTAGCTCATCCTGCTTTGAATCGCCGCTTTTTGCCAGGTTTATATTAAAAATATATGACACCCTGGCCCCATCCCTGCTTCCCTGTGCCGAGAAATGCTCTACCTTCTCAACCTTTTCGCGTGCGAGCGAATCCCTGCTGTCTAAAAATTTTAATCCTTCCATTACAGACACCCACGAATAAGTAGAGCCTTGCCTAAAGGCTTATTTATGGCTTTTGTGCAGGGTTGACATGCGTCAACCTGGAGAATAAGTGCAGAAGCCCTTAAATCAGATAAGGCTCTCCTGTTCGACTTCGACTTCGCTTACGCCTTCCAACTTTTTTAGCGATTCCTCTATTTCAGAGGAGCTCTTTTCAGAGTCATCAAATGTGAAGAAGGCCTTAACAATCTGTATGCCAAATGCTATATCCTCGGTCTGCAAGCCGGCCGGAGACAATTTCTCCTTTATGTTCTTTACCACGCTCTCCAGCATGTCGTCCTTCGGATAAACCTTATATACAATTCCGACTTTTGCCATTTACGGTCCCTCAAATCCGCATGCGCTGCATTTGTACGTGTTGGTTATCTCTCTGCAGTGGCTGCATCTTATTATTTCAGATTCTCCGCATTTTGGGCATTTGAAATCAGTATACTCGTGCGTAAGCTTTCCGCATGAAACACAAACTTTTCCTGGTAAGGTAGTTGCTATTCTTATCACCTTTTAATTACAGTGCTGCTATCTCCTATGTGGCTGTTCAGCAGTAAAAACAAAGCAGTCAAGATTATCGCAAGCAGGATGAACACAACGATAAGGATGTAAACAATCGAAATGCCTGTTATTGCCTGCTTCTGCGCTGCTGTTGTAGTTATTACTTTTGTCGTAGTAAGATTATTAAATATTACCCTTGTATCATTGCTCAGCATGCTGGCAAGCACCGCAGTAGTAAATCCAGTCTCTGCGTAATTCTTCGATAGGGTTGCATTCTGCGACATTGCAGCCTCTTCAGCATAGAAGCGCGCCTCATCTGAAAACTGCTGGGCCCATACCCCGAAAGTTGCGTTTTTCGTAATGGCGTATATCTGCCCTTCAATTGCACTAGAATTCAGGCTAGCATTCGGGCTTATCCCGCCATCTAGAGCGTATGCATAGTCTGAATCCAGTATGGCCAAAGGATAATTGCCATTGCTGTAGGCCTGGTTTGCGGTTGCCAAATATATGCCATAGTATCCAGAAGCACGTGCAAGCCTCTGCCTTGCGACTTCGGCGAGCGCCGAGTCCGGATAAACGGTCGCATTGCCTCCTATTTTTCCGCTCATTCCATACATGAAATTGGCTGCACTGCACCATGCATTCGCCTCCCCTGCCACGTAAAGCGATTCGAGCACGCCGTCAGTATCAACTGCTGTGGTGTTGTAAGCTTCTAGGGTCGCATTGGCGGTATACTCGCCCCACGCCTGCCTGAGCTCGCCGCCCAGCACATATTCGTAATTATCGTATGTCATATTTGGAGGCACTAGCGCGTTGCAGTAGTTATTTATGCTGTTTATCTCGTTCAATCCCGAGCCCTTGCTTGCGTTGTGATTTATGAAAAAGAAGGCGTCAAGATAGTCAAGGAATGCCATGTCGGCCCCGGTGTAGATATAGCCATTGCTGTATATCCTGTCGGACTGGTTGAGCACCCTCATAAGCTGTGCGCTCACGTTTGTAAATCTCCTATTCGCAGAGAGATTTGATATTGCGCCTTTTGTCATAGCGTATGTAAAACCATATAGGTCCTTGAATGCGGTCTGGTTGCAGCTGTCCGGGCCCGTGCATTCAAGCGTGGCGTTTGATATCCTGGAAACGTTGTAATCAGTATAAAAATCAAACGAGGTGAGGTCCGCTCTTGAAATCTTTTTTAAGCCAGATGCGTAAGCGTATGCCTGCGAAAAGTTGGCCGCCTGGATCAGCGGTATATCAAAATTGTCCTGTACAAGGAGGTAAAGCATGTTCTCGGTGGAGTCGGCCGGCACCTCCGGCACTATCGCGAACTTCATCCCGGCTGCCTTTGCAGCGGCCACCTTGTCATACACTCCTCCTATCGCGCCTATCGTGCCGTTGCTTGAGATGGTCCCGGTAACTGTAAAGTTGCCGAGTAATCTGGTGCCGGACAATGCCGATACTGCCAGCAAGGTCATCGCGGTGCCTGCACTAGGCCCGGAAACGTTCGCATTCGGGTCCACTATGTCATAAGTAAAATTGTAATTTCTGTAGTCAAGCCCCAAGTAGCCTGCGCCATATGCCGCCGCGGTTTCAGCAGACTTTATCGTACTGCTGCCAACTTTATACGGGCCGACAACGCTTACCTTTCCATCTCCCGTAGATACTGTTAGCTTTATAATCGTAAGTACGCCTGTGTTGTTGCTCAATATTACTGCAGGGGCATGTATTTGCGCAGTGCCAACTAAAGCCGCTCCTGAAAGCTGCAAGATTGCAATTCCAAGGGCTGCAGTTGCCAAAATAGAAACAAGCAATTGTTTACGAAGCAATAAAACACCAGATGCGGTATTAATGTTAAATTAAAATTAATAAAACTTCGCGGTCCGGCGATTTCCAGAAATAAAACTGTTACCTGCCAAAATTCTCTATTTTGGTAGACCTATTCCATATTTCATCAAATCTTTTTCTGGATCCAGAATATTCAAGCTGCACAATGTGCTCGCTTTTCCTGTTTATTATGTTGAAAGGCGGTATCTTGTACGCCTTCTCCGAGTCCATTATCATCCTCTCGTGCTGCTCTACTGCGTCGTCGCCACCCATGACCCTAATCTCCAACGCTATGGCCCTGTTTTCAAGTTCCTTCTTGAATTCAACGTACGCCTTCTCAAAGTCCTTCCCGACCCTGTCCCTGCGGGTCAGGATCCTTATCGACGTGTAATTTCCAATGTTCCTCCTAGTCATGTAAGCCAGGTTTTCAAAAGCCTTATCGTCAAAGTGCATATCAAGTATGCGTATTTCACCATGCAGCTTGTTCATCATCTTTCTGGAAAGCATAATGATGTTGGTATACGGGGTATCCGGATTTATTTCTATGGACCCGTGCGCCCCTGCCTGTACGGTCCTATGGATTATAATAGCCCAAGCTCCGCCTATCAGCATGAGCAGATATCCAAAATACGGCACATATGCTCCTATTCCAGAACCGAAAGAGAAGTCCGAATCGAGAAGTGCAGTCAGCATCAGAAGCACTATTGCCATAAAGACAATTGCAGCGCCGCCAGTCCTGCCATAAGCTCTATGGAACACCCACAGCGCGGCAAGGACTACTGAAAGAACAGAAACTGGTAGCATCACGTATGTTATGTGCAGCGCTATTAATGCCGCTCCGGATCCGGATATAAGCGCTGTTATCGTGCCGGGCAGCGGCGAAGATATATTGTAATATTTCAATATCGTAGCGCTTCCGGAAGCGAAGCCCAGGCTGTATGCCAGCTGCTCCATGTAAGATACTGTATAAATGAGCGCCAGAAGCCCGCCGAAGAAGGCAGAATATATGGATATGTCTGCCTTTATTCTCCTTTCCACGTTCATGACCTGTATTAATTTGCATACAAACAATAAAAGTATTAGCTATGCGAATAAGCATGACAGAAACTAATATCTAATATAACTGCGTAATAAAGAACATGCAGAAGGACTTCCTTTTCAGGTTCAGCGCCCCGCGCCAGTACCAGAAGGAGATGATGCAAGACATATACGGCGCCGTATCGCGCGGCCAGAGCATACTAGTTAACGCCCCTACTGGAATAGGCAAGACAGACGCTGCAATAGGCGCTACTCTTACCTACGCACTTAAAAATTCCAAAGATGTATTTTTCCTTACTCCAAAAATATCCCAGCATAAGATAGCCATGGAGGCCCTTCGCGGCATAAGGGAAAAATTCGGTGCCGATATACGCTTTGTTGACGTAGTTGGAAAGCAGAACATGTGCGCGAACCCGGAAATAAACATGATAACTGGAGACGCCTTCTATGCCGCCTGCGACGGGCTGGTCAAGCGCAACAAGTGCAGCTTTTTCACCAATTCAAAATCCATAGACGAATCCGCTCTTGCGAAGCTTTCTTCCCTATCATCGCAGGGGCACAACAGCGTATTCAGCGCGTCATACGATCTCGGGCTGTGCCCTTATGAGGCAACTGCGCGTATAGCTAAAAATGCAAACGTCATAATAGCCGGTTACTCTCATATACTCAATCCTTATACAAAGCAAACCTTTCTTAGGAAAATAGGCAAGTCGCTGGACAACGCGATCATAATATGGGACGAATCGCACAACCTGATCGACATAGCGAACTCTTACTTCAGCGTTTCGTTGACCAACCGGACAATAGACTTGGCACAGGCCGAACTTGCAAGGATCGGGAGCAGCATAGACCTGAGCTATATGAAATTCGGGCTTTCGAGGCTCAGGGCAAAAATGCTGGGCGCGAAGTCCGAATCGTTCATAGGCATGGACGACCTCTCCATGGTGGTCCCGGAGCAGACGGACATTTCAGAAGACATAGAGAAGGCAGGCATAGAATACATAAGCCAGACAAAGGCGAAACGCTCATCGCTCATGCACATAGTAAAATTTATTACGTCGTGGTATCACGAAAGCGAATCATCAGTGCGGATAATATCAAAGATGGGTGACGGGGCAAAGCTTTCAGTAAACTCAATCTACCCGGAGGAGTCTGTTGCAATACTAAAGGAGGCGTTTGCAAACGTGTTCATGAGCGCAACGCTGGACCCGACCAAAATGTACGCAGACCTTTTCTCTTCGGGCAATGCCGTCATGAAAAGCTACAAATCGCCGTTTCCAGAAGGGAACAGGATGGCTTTCATAGACGAAAGCGTAACTACAAAATACGAGAGCAGGTCGGTAGGAGAGTATCGCAGGATAGCGGAGAGGATAGACAGGGTCAGCTCCATAATACCGGGCAACACTGCAGTATTCTTCCCGAGCTTCGATGTCATGGAAGGGGTCTACAGGTACATGCGCCCAGGGAACATATACCGGCAGCACAGGAACATGAAAAGCCTGTCAATAGATGGCGTCCTGGAGAAGTTCAAAAAGGGGGAAAAGGGCATACTGCTCGGAGTCGCCGGCGGAAGCCTGAGCGAGGGAATAGACTACGAGAACAACAGCATAAAATGCGTCATAATAGTGG
This sequence comes from Candidatus Micrarchaeum acidiphilum ARMAN-2, assembly GCA_009387755.1. Classification (NCBI taxonomy): domain Archaea; kingdom Nanobdellati; phylum Microcaldota; class Candidatus Micrarchaeia; order Candidatus Micrarchaeales; family Candidatus Micrarchaeaceae; genus Candidatus Micrarchaeum; species Candidatus Micrarchaeum acidiphilum. The sequence continues at coordinate 1,261 of GG697241.1, read as the reverse complement.
GCATCCCGCTTTCAAGGCCCAACCTGCTGCTGAACGCAAAGATAAACTACTTTACAAAGAAATTCGGACAGAGGGGCAGCGACTACGCCTATTTCGTACCTGCAATCATAAAGTCGGTACAGGCCGCGGGGCGGGCAATACGCAATGAAAAGGACCGCGCAGTGCTTGTTTTCATGGACAAGCGATACGGCTGGGGCACTTACTACTCGCTTGTAAGCAATTCCGTAAAGATAAGCGAAATCGGGGACTACGCGCAGCACATATCCGACTTCTGGAAGAAAAACACAGAAGCGGAGATATCTAAAGGCAATACTTAAATCAGAACTGCCTCACAGCGCCAGCAGGTAGTAGACCCCTACTCCTATAAGGACGCCAAAAAGTAGCGGCGGTATCGCCGGCAGCGCCCTCTTAAACCTGCGCAATATGAACATTGTCAGTATAAGGCCCAGCGCAGCACCAAGCGTAACGAAAATGCTAAGCGTGAAGTTCATGCTCACTCCAAAGGCCGATATCGCAACCATAAGGGGCATTGCAAGGTCTCCTGTCCCTAGCGACACGTTTGCGGCCATCGGAACCATACCCTTTTCTATGACTCCCCTGAGCGGCCTCGCGTTCTTTTCTATGCTTGCCTTCTCCTTTTCAAACGCCGTGCGCTCCCCCTTGCTGAGATAGCTCTCCGGAACAGCCTCGACCTCCTTGACGTCTATAAGCAGGGCAAGGTTGTTCTCGATTGCTACATTGGCTAAGGTGAGCATGTGTTTCGTCACAAATACGGCTATGAAGTCGTATGCAGCCAGGATGGCCATAAAAATCAGGGCGTCAAGAAAACTGAAGCTGAGCCCTAGCACAAGCCCTACCCCGACGCTGGCAATCATGGCGGTAAGGTTTTTCAGCTTCTGATACCTGTTCTTGGCAATTACCAGTGCTATTGCCAGGATAACCGCAGCGACCAGCCCAAAATTCAAGTTTAGATTGCCAAGAAGGGTGAAGAATACAAAGAACGACGCGATGAATATTACCGCACCTTCTATAATTTTGAATATAGCGTTGCCCTTGTAAACCCTGAACAGGAATATCATTACCGCGCTAAGTATGACAATGTAAGCGATCAAGAAGAGCGCGCTGATTGGGGTAGTGGCTATCTGCGCACTCGCTATCTGCTGCGTAGTGACCCCACGCAAATCGATGGAAGCAAGCAATATGCCCGAGAACTGCACTATCAGGAACATTGTAAGTATGAATGTTAGCTGTCTATATTCTA